>LKHC01000115.1 GCA_001618605.1 Candidatus Fermentibacter danicus | reverse complement strand
TCGCTGTATGTCGTTCCCGGGCTGTACTCGGTTACGACGTTCAGTGCGGGGACGTAGGTGTCGCAGATGGCGTCTACGGCCAGAGCGAGACCGGTCGAGGGCGTGTTGTAGGGGATCCAGAAGATGTCCTGTCCGCTCGGTCCGTACAGGATCATGTCCAGGTTGATGACGGCGATGATGTTGTCACCGGCGCCAGCAGCCTGGCCGGCATAGTATTCGCTGCCGTACAGCCCCTGCTCCTCGCCTCCGAAGCAGATGAACCTGATCGTGTTGTCGAAGTAATAGCGCGACATCACTCTGGCGGCTTCGATGACGGTAGCCGAGCCGCTGGCGTTGTCGTCGGCGCCTGGGGCGTTGGTCTGGGGGCTCGGGGATGTCGAGTCCAGATGGCCGCAGATTACGACTATGTTGGAGGGGGTAGTGGTGCCGGGCAGCTCGCAGACGACGTTCTCGCAGTTGTAGGAGCCCATGCTGAAGTACTGGAGTCCGCCGGTCGGCCCGAATCCCGTGATCGTCGTCAGAACCCATTCGGCTGCGCTGTCGTAGTTGTCGGTGCTGGAGTAGCGGGTCTGATAGTTCTGGAGGTGCTGGATGTCGGCCTGGAAGGTGGATTCGCTGACGGCTGCGACCATCGAGGCGATGTAGTCTTCCATGCCGTCGTACTGCGAAGTCATTACGGGGATAGGAGCCTTCAGCACGGTGAGGCGCAGAGGCTG
>LKHC01000114.1 GCA_001618605.1 Candidatus Fermentibacter danicus | reverse complement strand
GGGCCCACCAGAACCCTGCTGCCCGTGGCGTGACAGGGATCGACGATCACCGGGAGGCCGGACTTCATCCCGGCCAGAGGCACCGCCGAGAGATCGAGGGTGTTGCGGGTCCAGGTCTCGAATGTCCTGATGCCGCGTTCGCACAGGACTACGCTTGCATTCCCCTCGGTCAGTATGTACTCGGCTGCGAGGATCCACTCCTCCACCGTGGCCATGAAGCCACGCTTGAGCAGCACGGGCATCCCGGCCCTGCCCAGCTCGGTCAGGAGGGGGAAGTTGTGCATGTTGCGCGCCCCCACCTGCAGCATGTCCACGGATTCCGAAGCGGGTCCGATCTGGTCGCACGACATGACTTCGGTAACAACCGGGATGCCGGTCTCTTCGCGGACCCGGGCGAGGATGGCCAGCCCCTCGCGTCCGAGACCCTGGAAGCTGTGCGGGGACGTGCGTGGCTTGAAGGCTCCTCCACGCAGCATCCCGGCGCCGGATCGGCCGGCCTCGGCCGCGCAGTCCCTCATCATCTCGTAGTTCTCGACCGCGCATGGCCCGGCGATCAGGACCGGAGTCCCGGAGCCGAATACCACATGCTTCACGGAGGCGTCGCGGCCGACCTCCACTGCAATCCCGGCCGGCCAGGCGCTCATCGGTCCGCGAGGGAATGGATGATGGCCGACATAATCGACCGGACCGTATCGTCCGAAACGGAGCCGTTATTGTGTCCCACGGCGTTGTCGAGCTGCTCCTCGACCCAGGACGGGTCGAAAGGAGCGGATGACAAGGCCATGGCCGATGCTCTGTGGTTGATAAGCCTCACTATCTCGACATCCGTTCTGAGCAGTTCGCCCTTCCAGTCCGCCTTGGACGGCGGCGAGCCGAGAGCCGCCCTGTCTATCTTGCCGCTGGGCGTCCTCGGCAGATCCGGAACGAAAAGAAACTTGCGGGGGATCTTGTAGGCGTCCAGCAGCCCTCTGAGGAACTCACGGAGCACGGGCGACGGGAGTTCGGCCCCCGGCCGGAGCACGACCCTGGCGACTACCGTCTCCCCCCTGCCGGGTTGCTCCTCGCCGTAGACCGCCGCGTCCAGCACGTCCGGATGGCGCAGGACGGCCAACTCCACTTCGAGGGGGAATACCTTGAGTCCGGCCGATTTGATCAGCCCTCCCCTCCTGCCGAGGAAGTGCAGAACCCCGGACTCGCGTCTGAACACGTCGCCAGTGAGGAACCAGCCGTCCCGGAAGAACTCCTCCGTGGACATGCGATCGCCCTGATATCCGTTCACCACGGGCGTCCCCGAGACACGGAGCTCTCCTTCGCCGTCCCCGGAGACGACGTTGCCGGACGGATCGTCCAGCTCCACGGAATAACCCTCTACGACGTTTGCCAGGCCCTCTCGGTTGGGGTCGCCGTACAGCGCCACGCCCGACGTCTCCGCGCTTCCCCAGACAGCGACGGCGTCGACTCCCGAAAGATCATGGAAACGCGAAAGAAATGTCTGCGAGGAGTGCATGCCCCCTGCTTCCGCGAGCCTGAGGCGCGAAAGGGACCGCCTCTCCCTGCCGGCCGACCTGGCGAGGCCGTCGAGCTGGGGAGGCAGCCCCATGAGCACGGTCACGCCGGCGTCCGCGATGAGGTCCATCGCCGTCCTGGGGTATCTGCCCTCCGTCAGGACGGTCGCCCCGCCCAGGAGCAGCCCTCTCATGAACAGCTCGTGCGGATGGCTGTGAGCCGAGAAGAGAGACATCTGGACATCCTCCGCCGTGAGCCCCAGCGCGGAGCAGATCCCCCGGGTATTGGCGATCAGGGCCTCGTGGCTGGCCCGGGCCATCTTGGGCAGCCCGGTGGAGGCGGAGGTGACGTTCATGTAGAAATCCTCGGAGGAGTCGACATCGGGCATTTCCCCGGGCTTCAGGCGCCCTTCCAGGGTTTCCGACCTGGCGACCGTCATCCGCCTCGTATCGCCGGGATGCGCGGGCAGACCGTCGAAGCAGACCAGGATGGATTTCGGGGAGGCGGGCAGAAGCCTCCTGAAGGTGGTTTCCGGCCAGTCCGGGGAGACGGCGAGGAATCGCGCCCCCAGCGAGGATACCGCAGTGAAGGCGACCGGCAGAAGAATGGTCTTCCCGCAGCAGACGCCTACAAGGTCGCCCTTCCGGACACCCGATCTCTGCATGAGGGCGGCCAGGTTGAGGCTGGCCGCAGCCCAGTCTCCGAACGTCAGCGCTTCGATGTCGTCCCGGAGCGCGAGTGCTCCGGGACGACGGGAAGCTGCTTCATCGAGGAGTCCGTGAACGGTCCGAGGCACTTCCGGGGCTACTCCACCTTCTTGCCGCACGAGGGACAGAACTTGCTTCCGGGAGGCAGATCGGCTCCGCAGGAGCAGGTCGAGCCTCCGAGCTTCTGGCCGCATTCGGGGCAGAACCTGGCCCCGTTCGAGATCACGGCTCCGCACTTGGGGCAGGTGGCGCCCATCGGCTTTCCGCATTCGGGGCAGAACCTGGCGGGCGGAACCTGCCTGGAGCATGACGGACAGACAACCAGGGCCGCCGCCGCTCCCTGAGCCGGCTGAGCCGGCTGAGCCTGGCCGGAAGCGAGCGACTGGGACATCATCTGGGCCATCGTAGCGCCCATCCCCACGCCGGCTCCGAGCCCGACGCCCGTGGCCGCCCCGCCACCCGACTCGTTCTGTGCTGCGTCGCTTATCGCCGTGGCGGTCTTGTAGCGCATGTAGGCGTTCATGTCCCCCAGGGCGCCCATGGAGGAACGCTCGTCGATCCTCTTCTGGACCTCCTCCGGAGGCGTGATGGCGTTGATGTAGAAGTCGACGAGCTGGATGCCGTATTTCTCGAAGTCGTCGGAGAGCCTGGCCTTGCCCAGGGTCGCGATCTCGTCGTAGACCCTCGCCAGGTCGAAGATGCTCTCGAGGGTCTCGCCGAGAAGGTCCGCCAGCCGGGAGATGATGACTCCCTTGAGGAAGGCCTCGATCGAGTCGGCGGTATAGCGCCCCTCGGTGCCGACCAGCTTGTTTATGAACAGCAGGCTCTCGTTCACCTTGATGGAGAACTGCCCGAAGGCCCGCAGCCGGACCATCGCCAGTTCCTTGTCGCGGAATATTATCGGCTCCTTCGTGCCCCACTTCATGTCCACGAAGGTCTTCCTGCTGACGAAGTAGACCTCCGCACGGAAGGGGGAGCCTTCGCCCTCGAAGGCCTTCTCCAGAAGTTCGGTAAGGAACGGGATGTTCTGCGTCGTGAGAGTGTGGCGCCCTGGGCCGAGGACTCCCATGGCCTTGCCGTCCCGGAAGAAGACGGCCTCCTGGCTCTCGCGGACCACGAGCTGGCTGCCGATCCGGAACTCTCCGGAACCGGACTGCGGCTCCCTGTGGACCATTTCCTTTCCGGTATCATCGAGCCATTCGATGATTTCGAGTCTCTTCACCATCGTGCTCCTCCCCCCGGGGCCGTCAGTCTATCGGTTGGTTGCGCTCGAGATCGATCATGAGATTGCTGCGGGAGGCCATCTTGGCGCTGAACTTGAACAGGATGTCGAGCATGCCGCCGGTGTGGGCGGTGAACGGCTCGCCGCTCCGCGCGGCCTCCCCGAGGGATTTCAGCGCCGTCTCGAGCAGGGCCACGTCCTCCGCGAGCCCTGCGTCGAACTGGTACAGGCCGTCCAGCTCCTCCTCGCGGACCTTGTGGATGTCGAACCAGCCGCGGTATCCGCGCTCCGCGAACCGCACCTCGTCCGTCACCTGCTCGAGCCTCTTCACCAGGCGGTCCATGTCGCCCGCGGCCGCCAGCGCGGCGGGCCCCTTCAGGCTGTTGATCACTTCGTTGAGGCCTGTGCGGACCCTTTCGAGCCTCTGTACGAGCATCGCCCTGAGGAGCTGGTCGTTGTCCCTGCGCTCCTCCTTGTTCTTATAGCCCTTGTATCCGGGTATCAGCCTTATCGCCTTCTCCAGGAATCCGAGGTTCCTGTCTCCTTCGCCCATTTCACCCATCCTTTCAGTCAGGCACAGAGTCAAGATAAGACGGCGCATCCGGCCGTCAATGATTCAGGCGGCGCCCCGGACGCGCCGGAGCCCGCCGGCCCTCAGTCCCTTCCCTGCGTCGCCTCCCTGATGTTCGCATGGTGTCCGGCGAGCGTGCGTGCGAAGAGGTGCGAGCCGGAACCGTCCTCCCTGCTGACGAAGAAGAGGTAGCCCGCCGCCGTGTCGGGATGGGCCACGGCCTCCAGCGATGCCAGACCCGGGGAACAGATCGGACCGGGGGGCAGACCCGCATGCAGATAGGTGTTGTAGGGGCTCTCCGTGCGGATGTCCGCATAGGAGAGCCTCTCCCGGACCTCTCCGAGAGCGTATTGAACCGTGGCGCAGCTCTCGAGCCTCATCCCGGCGGCCAGCCGGTTGAGGAACACGCCGGCTATGGCGGGCCTCTCGGAGTCCAGTTTCGCCTCCCTCTCGACTATCGAGGCGAGTATGACGGCGGAGGCCCCGGTGAGACCCAGGGATTCGAAGCAGGCCTCCCAGGATGGATCCCGGCGCTCGAGACCGGTGCATACCATCCTGGCCAGAACCTCGGAGGCTTTGAGCGTGTCGGCGAATTCGTAGGTCTCGGGGAAGAGGTGTCCCTCCATCCACGGTATGCCCAGGGCGGCGACGAGAGAATCGTCCGCCGCCGCGTCCTCCAGGCTGTCCAGGGGGATATCGAGGCACGCGGAAAGGACCGCGAGAGTCTCGGAGAGCCGCAGGCCCTCCGGCACGGTTACCCAGTGCGTAGGCTCCGGTATCACGTCTCCGCGGGCCATCGCCATCAGTATGCTGTCGGGAGGCATGGATGAATCGAAAAGGTATGTCCCTGCCTGGAAGTCCCTCGAGACGCCGAGCGACCTCGCCCTGTACAGCAGGTATAGACTCGAGCGGACCAGCCCGGAGTCCTTGAGGGCGCGGGCCGCCGTCGAGGCGCCCCATCCCCTCTCCACTACGAACACGACCTCCCGGCCGCCTCCGGGAGGGCTCGAACACCATCTCCACGCGGCCAGGACGGACGCACCGGCGGCGAGCAGGAGCAGTACCACGACTGAGAGGCGCTTCATCGTTCCGCCAGATACCGGTCCAGGATGACCATGGCGGCCAGGGAGTCTCTCCTGCCGGTCCTCCTCCGGTGTTTTACAGGCATCGATGCAACTTCCTTCGTGCTTCCCGCCTCGGGCTGGAGCAGAACCTCCACCCCGGCGGACCTGATGACTTCGGCCAGGGCCTCGACCTCGGTCGAGAGTTCCGTCGGCCTCCCGCCGGAGGCGAGAGGGAGGCCGAGTATGACGAGTTCGAGACCTCTCTCCCTCTTCATCTCCCCGATCCTTGACAGGATCCGCTCCCATCCGCCGCCGGTGACCGGTTCCACGGGCAGGGAGACTCCACCCTCCAGGATCGCGACTCCGGTTCTAGCCCTGCCGTAGTCCAGCGCGGCGATCATCTCAGAAATCCCTCCGCCTGAGGCTCCCGAGGGCCCCCCTCATGGAGGCGGCGGAGAGCAGCAGCGTGGCGGGCAGCACGAACAGCGCGATCCTGGCGAGCGACTCCCACAGAACGCCCTCCTGCATCCCGCCTGCGAGGTATGTCCTCGTCGCGAAGGAGAGAACGGTGACCAGAGCCAGCACGTAGCCCATCGATGCGAAGGCCGCCACGATCCCTCCCTGCCCGCTGGCTATGCTGGCCGGGCTGTTGTCGGAGAAGTTCGGATAGATGGCGCCCAGGGAGGTGTTGATGCTGGAGAGGGCCACGCCCATCAGCACGATCGCCGCAACGGTCTCGACCATGAACACTCCCCCCGCGCCCATCCTGAGTGTGGACGCGATACCGGCTCCCAGCAGCAGAGGCAGAACGGCCATGAGTGACATGACCCACTTGGAGGAGAGGAGGGTTTCTCTTGCCCGCGGCATCTGCAGAAGGGCATGCAGCCCCGGCCCCTCCATGCTCGTGGACGGGAACGAGAATCTCACCAGCAGCGTCGCCATGACGAATCCGGTGAAGGATACGTTCATGAACACGGCGACTCCGAGCCAGATCCCGCGGCCGAAAGCCATGGGAAACCTGTCCAGATTGCCCGCATACATCAGGAAAAGGCCTGCAAGCAGGGCGAGCTGGCTCCACTGGACCGGATCCCTGGCGAAGAGCACGGCGTCCTTCTCGATCATCGCCCTCCAGAGCCCTCCGCGCCTGAACAGGAAGCGCGGCGAAGACCGGCTTCCGGGAGCTCCACTCAGGGCGGCGTGCCTCCGCCTGAATCCGTGGGCGTTGAGGCTCAGAGCCACCGCCGCCAGGAGGAGCGCTTCGGAAACCAGTATCAGGGCGGCCCTGAACGCATAGGTCCCTCCGTCGGATGCGCCCAGCCTCCCCAGGACGGAGCCCAGGAGCGAATGCGGCCAGGGTGAGTGGCCGGTGGCCGGAAGTCCCGCTACGAAGCTCTCGACCGCCCGTATGTCTCCCGCGCTGCTGTCGGGTATGACGATGGACCCGGTGTCGGCGCACCTGAAATAGGCCGCGACAAGGAGGATCGAGAGGATCGCCGCCCCGGCGGCGCCGCGCCTGAGGCCCCTCATCCCGCCCACCCTGGACAGGAGCGCGAGAAGCATCGACCCCACCGCTACGGAAGTCAGCACGAACGGGCACAGGAGGAGCAGGCCCGGAACCGAGACAGCCGCGCCAGCCCCCGATGCGGAGGCGTAGGCGAGGATCACGGGTATGCCGATCAGGATGGTGGACCAGCCCGCGTAGAACCAGCTCTCGGCCGTCCGGAACACAGCGACGGCCTCCGTGCGTATCGGCAGACCGAGGAGCAGGGATGTCTCCCTGGATCTGAACAGGGTCGAGATCCCTCCGATGAGGGAGGATATCGCGAGAAAGACGGAGAAGGCCATGAAGGCCGAGGAGAGCAGACGGCTCGCCAGGGCGGCCCCGAATCCCGCGTCATCCAGGGAGATGAGCCTGTCGAACAGGAACCGGAAGAGCAGATACATCCCCGGGCCGATGACGCCCAGCGTAAGGAGCGCCGCGACGAGCTTGAGACGGTTCCCCTCCCACATCGAAGCGGCGGATCCAAGGATGGACCTTGCTTTCGTAACGATCAGAAGGTGGATTGTTCCAAACACGCCTCGAACATAAGCGATAGGGCGGCGGGATGGCATCGTTGCGGCTGCGGCACGGCGGAGGCCGGACGGATTATATTCGCTTTCCGGACCCGTCCGGATCTACCCGCAACTGGAGGTCGGCCTTGTTTCAAGTTCCCCTGCTGCTCGCCGCTCTCGCTCCAGGCCAGGAAGCCGCTGCGGATCTGGTGTTGGTGGATGCCGACATCAGAACCGTCGAATCCACGGAATGGTACGCCGGCCTGGAAGTCGTCTTCCGCGATGTGGAGTACTTCATAGCCCTCTCGGAAGATCCCGCCCGGATAGATGCAAGCTGCAACACGATCCTGGAAGGCCCGTTCGACCTGGATGACCTCGCCCTGGTACATCTCTCCCCGGGTCACGGCGCACGCCCGGGGCTTCCCGGCGAAGTGATCTTCGAGAGAGGTGACATGGCGATAATCCGTATCGACGGCGGGACGCCCGCCCCGGCGGGTATGCCGGGAGTGAGGCTTGTCGCGCCCCTCCGCGTGATTACACCGGGGGCTCAGGCGGCGATCCCCGCAGTCGTCGACTTCGACGCCATGATCGACGACATGGTTGCAGCCGTGAGCGAGGACAGCATAATGGCCGTCATCCGGCATTTCGAGGACTACGGAACCAGGCTGTGCACCTCGCCAGAGTACGATCAGGCCGCCGAATGGGTCGATACCTGGTTCGGGCTGCACTGGATTTCGAGCTACCAGCAGCAGTTCTATTTCTACGGCGACCAGATGAGCAACGTGATCGCCGAGATACCCGGGCGGATCTCACCCGATTCGATCTACATCATCTGCGCCCATCTCGACTCGATCACATGGCCCCCGGAGGACACGGCCCCCGGTGCGGACGACAACGCCAGCGGATCGGCGGCGGTGCTCGAAGCCGCCAGGGTCATGGCGCGCTATAACTTCAGATACACAGTCAGGTTCATCTGCTTCGGCGCGGAGGAGGTCGGCCTCGTAGGCAGCGACTACTACGCGCAGACGGCCTTCCAGGCCGGCGACAGGATTCTCGGAGTACTCAACCTGGACATGATCCTGTTCGCGCCTGCCGGATACGATACCCTCTGGATCCCCTACGACAGCCAGTCCGAAGCCCTGGCCGGTGCGATCGAGCAGGCCATGGCAATGTACGTCCCGGCGCTGGACGTGGTGACTGAATACGACCCCTCGGCTACGTACAGCGATCATTCCTCGTTCTGGAGCAGGGGCTACCCCGCCGTCCTGGGCATCGAATACGCAGTGGACGACAACCCGTACTACCATTCCGAGGCGGATACGCTCTCCAGCTACTCGGGCTTCTGGCCCTTCGGCACCGACTGCGTCAGGGCCTCGGTGGCCGCCCTGGCGACTCTGGCCCGGCCCACCGGACCCTCCGGGATCGGAGATAGAGGCGCCGCATCGCAGTCCCTGCTGCATGTCTCGCCGAACCCCGCCTCGGGCACGATCGAAATCACCCTGGACGGCATGCCCGGAGAAGCCGCCGAATGCGCGATCTTCGGTATGGACGGCAGGGTCGTCGCTGGTTGTCCTCTGACCTGCGGAACTCCGCTCGAACTCGACGTGACCCTGCTGCCTCGTGGTGTCTACGTGGTCCGATGGGAGAGCGCGTCCGCATCAGGTGCCGCCAGGCTGGTCCTTATCGACTGACGCGGCATCCACAGATCCCTGAAATGAAGAGAGGCGGCCCGAAGGCCGCCTCTGCTTCTACGGACGAGCAGGCTTCAGCGCCTGATACCCGTATTGCCGCGCTCCCTGTCGGTCGCAAAATCGACACGGACGTTGCGGCCGTCGATGACGGCGTTGTCCATGGCGTTCTTGGCGGCAAGTGCGCTGTCGCTGGAGGCGAAGGTCACGAAACCGAATCCACGGGATCTGCCTGTGTCGCGGTCCAGCACGACGCGGGCCTCGGTTACTTCACCGTGGACTGCGAAGGCCTTTTCGAGAGACTGATCGGTTGTAGCCCAGGCGAGGCCTCCGACGAACAGCTTGTTGCTCACAGTAACTCCTTACTTACTCAGGGCTTCCGCCCTCTGTCGGCTTCGGATACGAAGCCATCCTCCCGGCTGTCAGGCGCCGGGATGCCCCAAGCCACACAAGGGCTTCCTGGATCAGGCCTTGAAATCGGGGAGGACATACACTCGACAGAGGAGGGATGGCGGTACCCCGTACCAAGAAACTGAAACCGGCGGCTATATCGCTCAAGACTGCGTCAATGTCAAGAACCGGAGGCCCGGAACTCGTGCAGCCTGTCGAGCATGAGCGTCAGGAGTCCGATGGCCGTCTCCACGTCGTGTCTGTGGATGACCGAACCGGGACCGTGCCCGTATCTGTTGGGGATGGACAGGCATATCGCATGAGGCCCGGCGCCCCACTTCTGCATCGAGGAGGTGTCGGTGCCTCCGCGGAGCAGGATCTCCATCTGGTGATCGATGCCGGCCTCCTCGGCGAGCCCCCGAGTGAACTCCACGAGTTCCGGCGAGCTGATGACCGATCCATCCATCAGCTTGACGGCGACCCCGTCCCCAAGCGTGGCGATGCGCAGTCGCTCGGGGAAGTCCGGGATATCGCCCGCACCGGTGACGTCCACCGCGATCGCGATGTCGGGCCGGACCTCCTGTGCGGCCACCGTCGAACCCCTGAGGCCGACCTCCTCCTGGGCGGTGCCGACGGCATGCACTTCCAGCCGGGGATTCGAATACCTCCTGAAGGCCTCGGCGATGATGAAGACCCCAACCCTGTCGTCGAAGGCCTTGCCCAGCAGGCAGTCGCCCAGGTTTGTGAACGGTGTCGCCATGGACACCCAGTCACCGCGGGATATCCTCTCGAGGACGGCTTCCTTCTTCATCCCGGTGTCGATGTAGAGTTCGTCGAGCCTGATCTGCCTGTTGACCTGCTCGGGCAGCCAGGCCGCCCTGCGCTGGATCACGCCCGGCACAACGGCGCCCTTCCTGGTGTGGATGCGCACCGGATGGCCGATCATGTTCTCCGCGGCCCACCCTCCGATGGGCGCCAGAGAGATGTAACCCGCATTATCGATGTTGAAAACGAGGAAGCCGATCTCGTCCGTATGCCCCGCGAGCATAACCCTGGGCCCCGTGCCGTCACCCTTCCGGACGAACCGGATGTTCTTCATGGCATCGACGTCCACGGAATCCGCCGTGTCCGAGAGCCTGGTCCGCAGGAGGGAGTTGACGGCGTCCTCCCTGCCGGACACTCCGTCGGTATTGCATAGCAGGCCGAGGAAATCCAGATCCAGTCCCGTGTTCATCCCGCCTATTCCCCTTCCGGTTCGATCCAGGTGAACCCCGCGGCGTCCATCCAGCCCCCGGGAGCCTCGCCGGCGTAGTCAATTGTGCCCAGCACCGCCCTCGCGGCCGAAGCAGGAGCCATACCCTTCTCGAGCATGCAGTCGAGGTAGAGGAACTCGATTATCGCGCTCCCCGCCCAGTCCACGCTCTTCGTGTAGCCGGAGATGATGAAGCCGTCGTTCCAGTCGTGGCGCGAGGACATGATCTGCCCGGGTATGCCTCCCCCCATGACGAGACAGCTCGAGAAGTGAAGCAGGGCGAGGTTGCGGCAGGGGGAGAGAGCCGCAGCGATCGCGCGGCCGTCCAGGATTTCGTCGGCCAGGGCGATGCCGTCCTCCGTCGCATGACAGGACAGGAGCATGTAGACGCTCCCGGGGAGCGCCGCAGCTTCGAGTGCGAACTTCTCCAGGTCGGACCTGTCGTGGATGAACCGTTGTCTGACCCTCACATTCCCGACCCGGGCGAAGAAGGTCGCGAGCATCTCCCCGAAGGAGTACTCCGGCTCCGACATCCCGGTCTGCCATTCGGCCTCGAGGATGACCAGCCATTTCGTGCCCTCGACGCCTCCCCCGCTCCTGGAACCCTCCCACGAGCCCCAGACGGTCGAGCCAGTGGCACGCCACTGCCCCGAGATCCTCGTGCCGTCGTCGGAGAGTTCGAACCAGCCCTCGCCGGTCGCGGAGGGTTCGGCATAAGTGAAGATCAGCCGTCCGGAGGCGTTCACCCTCCCCTCCACGGTGCAGGTTCCGCCCATCACGTATAAGCCTGTGACCCTGTCGCCCTCCTGTGTCAGAGTCATGGGGCCGTATGTGGTCTCCCATCTGCCTCCGAAGTCGGGCATCTCCGATGAGCAGGCGGCGCCGGTCAGGATGAGCATCGTGCAGAGTCCCTGGAGCAGTGAGGAATGCCTCATTCCAGCACTGCCCGTATCCTCCTGACGCCCTGGGAGGAACTCTTCTCGGACTGTATGACGAATCTGCCCATCCCCCCGGTCCTCTCGACGTGCGGGCCCCCGCAGATCTCCATGGAATAGTCTCCGATCCGGTAGACTTTCACCACTTCGCCGTACCTGGCCTTGAAAAGACCGATGGCGCCCATCTCTTCGGCTTCCTCCACCGTCTTCTCGATGAACGTCACCGCCAGGTCAGCCTCTATCGCGGCATTGACTCTACGGGTAACCTCTTCGATCTCGTCGGCGGTCATGGGAGCCGGATGGCTGAAATCGAAGCGGAGCCTCTCGTGGGTGATGTTGCTGCCCCTCTGCTCCACATGGTCGCCCAGAACCTCGCGGAGGGCCTTGTGCAGGAGGTGGGTGGCGGTGTGGAGCTTCGTCACCATGTCGCTGTGATCCGCGAGACCGCCTCCGAACTTGCGGTCGAGCCCGGCCCTCGACAGTTCCCTGTGCTTCTCCAGAGCCTGCCCGTAGCCTTCGATATCCACGTCGAGCCCGTGTTCCCGGGCGAGTTCGGTCGTGAATTCGACGGGGAATCCGTAGGTATCGTAGAGCCGGAAGGCGACCCGGCCGGGGATGATCCCGGAAGGGTTGCGGAGCAGGTTGGGCAGCAGCTTCTCGAACTCCTTCATCCCCGACTGGAGGGTCTTCTCGAACTGGGATTCCTCCTTCTCGATCTCGGTCAGGATGAAGGCCCGGTTCCTCGCAAGCTCGGGATAGACATGGGATTCGCCGTCGATCACGATGCGGGCCAGGTCCGGCAGCACCGATCCCTCGATACCGAGCTTTCGGGCATGCCTGACGGAGAGCCGGAGAAGCCTCCTTAGGACGTATCCCTGGTCCAGATTCGAGGGGGGCACGCCCATGTCGTCGCCAAGGATGTGGGTCGACGTCCGGATGTGGTCGGCGATCACACGCATCGACCTCAGCTCCGTCCCGTCCACCCCGGAGCCCTGCCCGGAGGCCTTTCCGAGGAAGTCGAACAGAGGCCGGAAGAGCGGTATGTCGTAGACGCTTTCCGCGCCGTTCATCATGGCCACGGTGCGCTCCACGCCCATCCCCGTGTCCACGTTCCTCTGCGCCAGGGGCTCGTAGGCGCCCTCCCTGGTCCTGTTGTACTGCATGAAGACATCGTTCCAGATCTCGAAGTATTTCCCGCACCCGCAGCCCGGGCGGCACTCCGGCCCGCAGGCGGGCCTGCCCGTGTCGATGAACATCTCGGTGTCCGGACCGCACGGCCCGGTCTGTCCGGCCGGCCCCCACCAGTTGTCGGCCCTGCCGAGGAAGTGGACCCTCTCGGAGGGGATGCCGAGTTCCATCCATATGGCCGCGGCCTCCTCGTCGGGAGGGACGAGGTCGTCGCCAGCGAAGACCGTCACGCTGAGCTTATCCGGATCGAAACCGAGCCAGGACCGGCCTGTGAGGAACTCGTAGCTCCAGGTGATCGCCTCACGCTTGAAGTAGTCCCCCAGGGACCAGTTCCCGAGCATCTCGAAGAAGGTGAGATGCGTCGGGTCTCCCACGCAGTCGATGTCTCCGGTCCTGATGCATTTCTGGAAGTCGACGAGCCTGCGGCCCGCAGGATGCCGGCCCCCGAGGAGATAGGGGACGAGCGGATGCATGCCTGCCGTCGTGAACAGGACGGTGGAATCGTTCTCGGGAAACAGGGATGCGCCCTGTATGCGGGCGTGGCCCAGGCCGGTGAAATAGTCGATGAAGAGGGACCTGAGTTCGTCTGATGTCATCAGCGGGAGCCTCCGGGCGTGCTAGAGGTTCTTGTCGTAGATCCTGTAGGTCTTGTAGACGACGGTGTTCATCTCTTCCTCGAGGATCGTCCTGAGAGCGTAGTTGTCCTCCAGCACCCAGGACAGCTCCGACCAGGTCACGCCCATGCGGAAGCCGTTCTCGATCATCCTGGAGATTATGAGGCTTTCCAGCCCGCATCCGCGCCACTTCTCGCGCACGGCGAGGAGAAGCACCCTCACGCCGTCGAGCTTCATCTTGAAGGGCGGCACCTTGAGCCTGAGTGCGGTGCGGAGCAGGCTGCCGCGAGCCGCATGGAACACGGCGTTGGCATCGAGGAGACCTACGGCGAAGGCCACGGCCCTGCCGTTCTCGTACACCACGGGCGCCAGATCCTCTACGAGCATCAGGGACAGATCCTTGGCCATCTGCCTGAACTCGGCGTCGGTCATAGGCACGAAGCCCCAGTTTCTGCTCCAGCACTCGTTGTAGATGTCCATCAGGGTCAGGACGTCTTCATAGAGGTGCTTCCGCCTGACCGTGCGGACCTCCGCATCGGTTCTCCTCTCCACGAGGGAGGCGAGCCTCCTCATCCTGTCCCATCTGATCCGGTCCTTCTCGAGGAGGTACGCCAGGACGTCCTTGACCTTGGAGAAGCCCGCCGCCTCGATCCGCCCGCCGTGGTAGGGAGGGTTGTAGGTCATCATCAGGGCCGGCCTGCGGTCGAAGCCGTCGACGAGAGTGCCGATCTCTTCGTTCGTGGAGAAGTTCATGGGACCGCGCATGGTATCCATCCCCCGCTTGCGGAGCCAGTCGGAGGCCGTTTCGAGCAGCGAGTCGAAGACACCCTGGTCGTCCACGGCCTCGAGGAAGCCGAAGAAGCCGGTTTTATCATGGTGGAAGTCGTTGTGGGCGCGGTTGACTATTGCGCAGATCCGGCCGACGACACTTCCGGAAGGACTCCTGGCCAGGAAGCAGGCCGTCTCCCCGTGCTCGTGGAAGGGGTGCCCCTTCGAGGGATCGATCATGTGTCTCTGCATGCTGCGGATCGGCGCCACCCAGTGCGGATCGGACCTGTAGAGAGAGAAGGGCAGCTCAATGAATTCCGAGAATCCACGGCCGCTCGTGACTTTTTCAATTCCCGAGGACATACGCTATCCAATCAGGCCGAACCGCCGGCCTACGCGTTCGAATATTCCCAGGGCACGGTCGATCATCTCATCCGTGTGCGTGGCCATGTAGCTGGTGCGGAGCATGGCCTGGCCCGGCGGCACGGCGGGAGTTACGACGGGATTCGTGAAAACACCCTCCTGGTCGAGGGCCTGCCAGATCCTGAACGTGAGTATGCTGTCTCCAATGATGATCGGGACGATCGGCGCGGCCGAGTTGCCAACATTGAAACCGAGGTCTCGCAGGCCGCGCCTGGCCCTCTCGGCCGCACTGTGCATCCTCACGAGGAGTTCGGGCTGCTCCTGCAGAATCTCCAGCGCGGCCATGACGCTGGCCACGGATGCGGGAGGCAGGCTGGCGGAGAAGATCTCGGTCCGGGCCTCGTGCTGGATGTAGTCGATGACCTTGTCCGTGCCGGCGGCGAATCCGCCGATAGATGCGAAGGACTTGCTGAACGTGCCGACCTGGAGGTCCACCCCGTCCTCGCAGCCGAAGTGCTCTGCGGTCCCTCTGCCGGTCGGGCCCATCACGCCCACGCCGTGAGCGTCGTCGACCATGACGCGGGCGCCGTGCTTGCGGGCCACGCTCAGGATCCCCGGCAGGTCGGCGAGATCGCCCTCCATGCTGAAGACGCCGTCGGTGATGATCATCGCGGGGCCCTGCTCTCGCTCGAGCAGATGGTCGAGATGTTCAACATCGTTGTGCCGGTACTTCACCACCCTGGAATAGCTCATCCTGGTGCCGTCGATGATGGATGCGTGCACGGCCCGGTCGACGAACAGGAGGTCGTCCTTCATGCCGAGGGCCCCGATGACTCCGAGATTGGTCTGGAAGCCCGTGCTGAAAGTTACAACGCGCTCCCTGTGCAGGAACCGCGCGAGCTTCTCCTCCATCTCGAGATGGATGTCCAGCGTTCCGTTGAGGAATCGGCTGCCGGTGCAGCCGGTTCCATACTTGCGGATCGCCTCGGCGGAACGGGCCATTACGAGGGGATGATCGGTCAGGCCCAGGTAGTTGTTCGAGCCGAGCATGATGACGCTGTGGCCGTCTATTTCCATCACCGGGCCCACCTGGCCACTGAGGGGCTTGAAGTATGGGTACAGGCCCATCTTCTTCACTTCGTCGGCCCGGGTGTATTCGAGGCATTTCCTGAAAATGTCCGGACGGGTCATATTGCAGCACTCCCGCGTGACGTTGATCGCGGGAGATTGTACTCAGGCGGGATATTCAAGTCAACGGAGCAGAGATGTCGGACGTATTGATCACTGGGGCGACCGGGTTCCTGGGTTCCCACCTCGTCGGGGCGGCCGCCGGGGCGGGATGCGGACCGAGAGCGGTCTGCAGACACTCTTCCGACACGAGCAGGGTCAGGGGATGCAGCAGGATCGACAGGATAGACATGCTGGACCCCGGGGCCTACCGGTGCGCCATGGAGGGCGTATCGACCGTCTTCCATCTGGCCGGGGCCACGTCGGCGCGAAGCCGGGAGGCCTTCGACAGGTCGAATGCCGCAGTCACCTCCGCCGTTCTGGAGGCGAGACGGCTGTTCGCCCCGGAGGCGCGGTTCGTCTTCGTCTCCAGCCAGTCTGCCGGGGGTCCGTCCGGCAGCCGGCCCATCACCCCCTACGGCAGGAGCAAGCTGCTGGCCGAGTGCATCGTGAGACGGAGTTCGAACTGGGTGATAGTCAGGCCTCCCGCCGTCTTCGGACCGGGAGACGACGCGATGGCCCCCATGTTCAGGGCTGCGGCGAAGGGCGTCTTCCTCTCGCCGGCCGGCCGTGGCGGGGTTCCCCTGATCTACGCGAAGGATCTGGCGGACTATCTCGTGCGCCTGGCCGACGCTCCGGACGCCGAGGGAAGAACCCTCGAACCATCGTATGGAAAGGTCTTCGGATGGAGCGAGATCCGCGATCTGCTCCAGACGGCCTCCGGCCGGAGAGTCGTCAGGATACCCGTCATCCCGCCTCTGGTGGTCGCCGCCGGATGGATCTGCGGAACGGCCGGCCGCCTGACAGGCCGCAGCCCCGTGTTCGATTTCCACAAGGGCCGTGAGATGGTCGCCAAAGGCTGGACCGCCTGCGACCCGTCCAGAGCGGGAGTTCCGGGATGGACTCCGGCGACCCCTCCCGAGAAGGCCTTTTCGGAAACGATGGCCTGGACGGGTCAGCGCTTGTAGCCGAATCGCCTGAGCAGTTCCATCCGGGAGGAGGCGTCCTCCGCGGACTCCACCGCGAGGGGCGACTCCCCGTCGAGTATCGCTGCGACTCCCGCGCTTTCCCCCGACCTCGCCACGAGAACCTTCACCGGATTCGAGGTCGCACAGTAGATGGAGCAGACCTCGGGCACCGACCGCACCGCAGGCAGCACCTGTATGGGCCAGGCATCCCCCAGGACTATCAGAAACGCATGCCCGCAGCCCAGTCTCAGGATGTTCCGCTCAGCGACGGACTTCAGTTCGGAATCCGTTCCCTCGCTTCGGACGAGCCTGGGCCCCGAAGCCTCCGCGAATGCGAGCCCGAATCTGGAACCCGGCGCGGACACGGCGACGGCCTCGTAGAGATCCTCGACGGTCTTCACGAAATGGGCCTGTCCGAGGATGACGTTGGCACCCTCGGGAAACTCGAGATCCACTATCTCCAGGGTATGGCTGGCCATCTTCCACCTCCCATCCCCCGGGCAGCTCCACTCCCGGGAATCATCTCAGCCTTCCCGCCGGCATCCGCCATGCAGGACGAGGCAGCCGTCGGGAGGCTCGTGCGGGGTCATCTCGTGCGACATCGGAGTCGTCATCGGCCTTCGCACCTCGTCGTGATCGGAACCGAAGCCGAGGCCTCAAATCTCTCCGGCGACTCGCGTGACGCCCCTGTAACCCTTCATCGAGTCGGAGGAAGTCATACTCCGGTCTCCCCTGCAGGCTGCCTCCGGCCGTCGGAAGCGTCCGGAACGGAATCGACCCTCAGTATCTCCTCCTGTTGGAAGCGGACGGGATGTCGAGCAGCTTCCGATAGTTGGCCACCGTTCTTCGCTTGACCACGAGCCCCTTCGCCCTGAGCAGAGCGGACAGATCGGCGTCGGAATAGGGCCGCGAGGGGTCTTCCTCCTCTATTATCCTCCTGAGTTCCTCCTGCGCGACTCTCGTCGAGACGTCGCCGGCTTCCGTCAGGCTGCGGCTGAAGAAGAACGCCAGCTCCTGAACCCCCTGGGGGGAGTCCAGGTACTTCCCGTTGATCGCCCGGCTGATCGTGGACTGGTTCCTGTCCAGCTCATCCGCCACCTGCTTGAGGGTCAGAGGCCTCAGGGCCTCGATCCCGTCGTCGAAATAGCTTCTCTGGTAGTCGGCGATGAACTGCCCGATCTGGAGTACCGTGCGCTGCCTCTGCCGGATGGATTGCAGGAAGAAGCTGGCGCGGGCGTAGTTCTCCCTCACGTACTTCTTCACGGCACGGTCGGAGTGGGGCGATTCGAGAATCCTGCGGTTCCTCTCGGATATCACGAGGACGGGGAACCTGGAGTCGTTGAGCAGCGCGATGTACTCCCCCTCGACCTTCTCGATGATCAGGTCGGGGATTATCACCTGGTTGTTGTCGGGGGAGAAGTCGGAACCCGGGTATGGATTCAGTTCGCGTATCCTCTCCACCGCGTCCTGTATCTCCCTCGGAGTCGTCCTGAGCGCTCTCGCGAGCGTCGGATACTGCTTCTCCGGGAGCAGATCGAAGAATTCGTCCACCAGCCTGTACTCGAGGCTGTCCGGGGACGTGCCGGCCTGGTCCATCTGAGCCAGGAGAGCCTCCCGGACGGAGAATCTCCCGACTCCGACAGGCTCCAGGGACTGAACCAGGTCTATGGCCTGCCGGAGCAGCTCCGGCGGCCCCTCCCAGTCCGAGGCCAGCACGTCCGGCCCCATCGAGATGAGCCCGTGCCTGTCCATGGAATAGACCACATACCGTGCGGCGGCTTCCAGCCCGGGTTCGGGACGGAGGTCCATGATCTGCGACAGCAGATGCTCGGAAAGAGTCGTCCTGCCGACGAATTCCGGCCTCCAGGGTTCCTCCGTGGCCGCACCCCTGTTGTATTCGTGCGGATACTCGTCGAATTCCGCCAGGAACTCCAGATGCTCCTCGTCCTCGTCGTTCCGCCGGGGCTCGGCATCATCGTCATCTCCGGCTTCCGACGGGCGGTCGACATCGGGAACATCCAGGTCGGCGGAGTGCTCGCCATGCTCCGCCTCGAAGCCCGAATCCTCCTCGGTCGAGCCGGTGGAGGCCTCGTCCTGCTGAGTCTCCAGAAGGGGATTCTCGATGAGTTCCTGGGCGATCAGCTCCTCCAGATCGGTCGACGACATCTGGAGTATCTCGAGGGACTGCTGCATGACGGGATTGATGGTCAGGATCTGTTCCGGGCGTATGGTCGTCGTCTGTCTGAGTTCCGGCCTGACCATCAGAGTCTGAACCTCTCTCCGAGGTAGATCTTCCTCGCTTCGGGATCGTCGGCCAGCTCCTGGGCCGAACCGGAGATGAGCACCCTGCCGTCGTACATGATGTAGGCCCTGTCGGTGATCGCGAGCGTGTCCCGGACGTTGTGGTCGGTGATGAGGACACCAAGCCCGCTCCTGCTGAGGTTCCGCACGATCCCCTGGATCTCGGCCACGGCGATCGGGTCGATGCCCGCGAAAGGTTCGTCCAGGAGAAGAAAGGACGGTTCGGTGACCAGGGCGCGAGCGATCTCCACCCGCCTCCTCTCGCCGCCGGAGAGGGAGTAGGCCTTCTGGTCGGCCAGCCTGGTGATCCCCAGGGCGTCCATCAGGCGGTCGCGCCTCTCGATTCTTTCCGACTTTTTGAGATGGAGGGTTTCGAGGATGCTCAGGAGGTTGTCCGAAACGGTCATCTTCCTGAAGACGCTCGATTCCTGTGGAAGATATCCTATCCCGAGCCTGGCCCTCCTGTACATCGGCAGTCTGGTGATGGGCTTCTCGTCCAGTCTGACTCCGCCTTCGGTGGGTTTGATGAAGCCCACGATCATGTAGAAGGTCGTCGTCTTGCCCGCCCCATTCGGCCCGAGGAGACCGACTATCTCTCCACGCGACACTTCCAGGGTGACGCCGTTCACGACCCGCCGTTTGCGGTATTCCTTGACGAGATTGCTGGTGCCGAGGGTCTTCCAGCCCGTCGTCATCCTCATTACCTTTCGAGATAGGAATAGGTGCCGGTCACAGAGCCGGTCACATGGACGGACTCTATCGACCCGCCTTCGTATCTTACGACGAGATGCTGTCCGGAGACAGTATTGCTTTCCTCCCGCGAGGCGGCCTCACCGCCGGCCCTGTAGACGAGCGTGACCGAGTTGGCGAGGTCGATCGAGTCCGGCTCGCCGCCGACGAAGGAGAAGAAAGCGCTCTCGGAGGAGAACCAGGTCTCCGACGGAGGGGTCACGCCCTTGTCCAGGATGTGGCCTTCAGCCGCGCCTTCGATCCTGATCGTGCGGATCGAGCCGTCCGTCAGCTCCGCCCTGATCCAGTTTCCGGCGAGTTCGCCGTCGTCGCTCGTCACCACCGGGCCGCCCAGCAGCTCGACCGATTCGTCGAGACCGGAGTATACCAGGAACTCCGCTACGGCTGTAACGCCCTCGGTGGGGTAGGTCAGGACCGCGTTGCCCTGAGCCTCGGCGCGTTCCGAATCAGGGAGGAACTCGAGCCTGTCCGCGGTTATGACCAGGCTGTCGCCCTCCTCGAAGCGCCGGAGCACCGGTTCCGACGTCACGAAGATGCTCCCCCTGTCGCTGTCGTACATGGCATACTCGCCGGTGACGTCCCCTACCCAGGGGCCGCTCATGCGCACTCCGCCCCGGGCCACCGCCTTGCCTGCGTGCCTGAACCAGGTCACCTGATCGGCCGTGAGTGTATTCCCGCCGTCCGTAAGCGTCACGTTGCCCGTGAGGGTCGCCGTGCCGCCGGGCCTGTCGTACTCGAGCCTGTCCGATGTAGCTCCGAGGGTGTCCGCCTCTATCACCACGCTGCCCAGGAACAGAGCCCGCCCCGCCTGCTGCCACACCCTCCCGGAGTCGGACGTCACGACCACTTCGCCGTCCGTGACCTCGACGTCTCCGGAGAGGGTGACGACCAGTTCGCCGTCCTCCAACTCCGATCCGGACGCACGGGTCGCGTTGACGGTGAAGACACCGGCGGCCGCCAGGGCCGGGACGAGCAGAAGAAGGCTACTCCTCAATCCGTACCTCGCCGCTGTATACGGCCATGAAGCTCTCCCTCACGCCGACGCCGGCCGCAGAACCCAGCGTGCGGTCGAGAATCACGCCGCGCCCGGTGATGTAGGTCGTGCCGAGGCTGTCCGGCATCTCCAGGACGGCGAGGCAGTCCGTCATGAAGGAATCGAGGCTGTCGCACCAGACGAGTTCGGGGGAGGACAGTGTGCGACCTTCGGAGGTCTCCACCCTTGCATTGCCCCAGGCCCTGAGGAAGCTCCCCTCCTCGAGAACCTCGCCCGAATCGGAAGTGAGCATCGACGCGGGGATGTCATCCTCGTACATCACGAGCCTTACGCCCCACATGAGCATCGTGCTGTCCTGCTCGTGGAAGACTCCGCCTTCGCACTCGAGGCGCCAGTTCCTGCTCTTTCCGCCGGCCTCGGTGAGCGAGAAGAGGCCGAGCTGCTGGACCTGCCCGGATTCCTCGGAGTAGGTTCCGCCGGGTTCAGCGCAGGCCAGGACAGCCAGGAGGACGGCGGCACCAGCGCTCGTGGAACCAGATCCACTGTTCCGGGTCCGACCTGATCCAGCCCTCGATGATCCCGTTGAGCCTCGCCGTGAGGCGCAGATGTCCGTCCGCGCCGGCGTACCCCCCGGGGTCGAGAGCCTCTTCGATGACCAGGAGATGGGAGCCATCCTTCCTCCGCGAGATATGAAGCGGAACCACCGGGATGCCGAACCGCACCGCGAGCCTTGCAGGGCCGACCGGGGTCAGGGCGGGGATACCGAAGAAATCGACGAAATCCGACTCGACCGCCGTCGTGTCCTGGTCGATGAGAATACCCACGGCGGCGTTCGCGCGCAACAGCTCCAGAATGGGCCGGGCACTTGCAGCCCTGTCAAGGGCGACGATCCCGTGCATCGTACGGAGCCTCTCCAGCTTCTCGTCCGCCGCACCGCTCGAAAGCCGTCTTCCGACCACTCCCGTGAGGTGCCCCAGAAGGGCCACCGCACGGGGAATTAGTTCCCAGGCGCCGTAGTGGGCGGTGATGCAGATCGCACCTCTCCCCCTGGCCAGAGCCTCCGCCAGGTGTTCGGCGCCTTCGGTCCGGACGGCCTTCGCGAAGGCGTCGTCGGAGCGCCCGGAGAGCCTTATGAATTCGAAGAGGGACAGGATCATGTTCCTGTAAATCGCGCAGGGAGAGACATCCAGCCCGGCTGGCCGGAGGATGTTGCGCCTGTGCCTGTCGATGAGCCGGTTGGCCCTCGAGGGGACGGCTGCGGCCGCCCAGGAAGCCGCGGCTGCGGACAGTTTCAGCAACGCCCACGGGAATGTCCGCGAGACAAGAATCAGGATGTCCGCCGCCGGCGCGTCCAGCCTGTGTCGCAGCGCCCTGAACGGGAGCCTCCTGTGGGGCATCCCGCCTAGTAGATCCCGGCGCGCATGATGTCGTGCAGGTAGATCAGGCCCACAGGCCTGGAATCCCCGTCAACGACCACCAGACTCGTGATCCCCCTCTGCTCCATTCTCGCCAGGGCCGAGGAAGCCGGCTCTGCGGGAGCGGCGATCGAGGGGTTGCGGATAAGGACGTCGGAGAGTACGAGCGATCTGATGTCGTCCCTGTCCCGCATCAGCCTGCCCAGGTCTCCATAGACGAAGATCCCCGAGAGGGCGCCGTTCCGATCGGTGCAGAGGCAGATCCCCCGGTGCTTCGTCATCATGTCCACGGCGTCGGGAAGGGTGGCATCCTCCGGCATCACCGGCAGCGGCGGCGGGACCATGAGGTCGGACACCCGGGTCAGGAGCTTCCTGCCGAGGATTCCGCCGGGATGGATATCCGCGAAATCGGCCGGGGAGAAGTTCCCTGCCTTCAGCAATGCCATCGCGAGGGCGTCGCCTATGACAAGCATCGCCGTCGTGCTTGCGGTGGGCGCGAGATTGTACGGGCAGGCCTCGGGAAGATCGGGGAGCGGGATCACCACATCGGATGCCGCGGCCAGTATGGACCCGGGTCGGCTGATCGCCACGATCCGGATTCCGAGTCTGGAGAAGCTCGGCAGCAGAGCGGCGAGTTCGGGGGTTCCTCCGCTCCTGGAGAGCATCAGGACCGTGTCGTCCCTGTCCGCCAGGCCCAGATCGCCGTGGACGGCCTCGGCGGGATGGAGGAAGTAGGCCGGGGTTCCCGTGCTGGTCATCGTGGCGGCTATCTTCCTTGCGATGAAGCCGGACTTCCCCATACCCGTCACGATTATCTTGCCCTTCGTCGAGTAGAGCAGCGAAACGGCCTCGTCGAAGGACTCCCCCATCCCGGCGAGAGTCCTGTCCAGCCAGGTCTTCTCGTTCTCGAAGACCCTCGCCGCCTCGACCAGGAAGCCGCTCATCGGAGCCTTCCCTCCATGAACATGTCTATCACCTCGCGAACCGCCCCGCCTCCCCCGGGCAGGGTGGTCACGATCCGGCACACGGACCTGACGCTCGGGTGGGCATCCGACGGGCAGGCGGAGATCCCCGCCAGCTCCAGCGCCGGAATGTCCAATCCGTCGTCGCCCATGAAGAGGGCTTCCGAAGGCTCGATACCCAGGTGCGTACACAGGCTTTCGAGTGCGCTTCGCTTGTCCCTGCAGCCCAGGAAGAGATGCCTGATGCCGATATCCCGGGCGCGGCGCCTCGTGGATTCGAGATCCCTGAAGGAGATGAGCGCTACGGGTGTCCCGGAGCGGATGAGCGACATGATGCCGGCCCCGTCGCGCGCGTTGAATCGCTGGCAGGCGCCCTGGGGGCCGTATTCGAGCGTTCCGTCGGTCAGGACTCCATCCACGTCGAAGGCGAACAGTTTCGTGCTTCTCAACGCCGGCCCTCCCAGTGCCTCATCGCTCCATCCACCAGCTCCGCGGCCAGTGCAGGACCGAGAATGGTCTCCCTGTCGCTGGGGGACTCCGAAGGTCTGGGATGGGCCTCGAAGAAGAGGCCGTCCAGGCCCCACGCCGCCGCCGCCCGTGCGAGACGCACCGCGTGCTCGCGGTCTCCTCCGCTCGATCCGCCCAGGGCTCCCGGCCTCTGGAGGGAGTGAGTCACGTCGAGGAGAACGGAATCGCATATCCCGGACATCACCGAGAGGGACCTGAAATCCACTACCAGATCTCCATAACCGAAGAATGATCCTCTCTCGGTGAGCATGACCATGGGACAACCCCTGGATCTGAGCTTGTCCACGGCTCCCGCCATGTTGATGGGATTCATGAACTGGCCCTTCTTGACGTTCACCGGGATTCCGGCGGAACCGGCGGCCTCCAGCAGAGAGGTCTGCCTGCAGAGGAACGCAGGGATCTGCAGGATGTCCACGGAGGCGGCCGCCGCCTCGACCTGCCCCGGTTCGTGGACATCGGTCGTCACACGGACACCGAAGGCCCTCCTGATCGAGGACAGCATGGAGAGCCCTTCAGAGATCCCGGGGCCCCGGAAGGATCCTGCGGAGGTTCTGTTGTCCTTGAGAAAGGATGCCTTGAAAACCCATTCGACCCCTTCCCGGCCGGCGAAGATCGATTCGAGCATGCGCGCGGTCTCGAAGGCGGTCTCCTCGGTGTCCAGCACGCATGGACCGGCGATGAAGAGCTTGTTCAACGGCATTCCCTCCGGGCCCTCTCCAGATCTTCCGGCGTGTCGATCCCGAATCCGTGGAAGGGCCCTTCGACGACGGCGATCTCGATTCCCGCGCAGAGCCAGGAGAGCTGTTCGAGCCTCTCCAGGTCTGAAAGGGGGCAAGCGTGCGCGGCCATGCAGGCATCGAACGATTCGGGGCTGAAGCAGTAGGCTCCCACGTGTTCGAGGTATGAGGAACCACCGTGGGGTATCGCCGACCGCGAAAAATACAGCGCGGTGCCGTCGCAGCGGAGAACCACCTTGACCGACGAATCGAGCGCCGCCCTGCCGGACGTGCACGGTCTTGCGAGCGTGATCACCCGCCCCGGCGCGGGCTCGACGGATTCCAGGGCGCCTATCCACGCCCCCCCGGCGAAAGGTTCGTCCCCCTGGAGATTGATGATCCTGTCCCCGGGCCTGCCCAGCAGGTTCCAGGCCTCGTACACCCTCCTGGAGCCGGATGGGGCCGGGCCGGTCAGTACGGCCTCGAAACCCGCGTCCCTCACGACTTCGGCGATGCCGGAGTCATCCGTCGCGACGGCTATGAGGCCCGCCCCGCACCCGGATACGCCCTCGGCCACCCGGACTATCATCGGTTTGCCGTTGATGTCGGCGAGAGGCTTCCCGGGCAGGCGGCTCGCGCCCATCCTTGCAGGTATGAATACGGCCGTGCCCTTCAGTTCGACCCCAGCCAATCCTCTGAACTCCAGAGCGACACGAAGACGGCCGTCTCGCCGGATTCCTCCCATGTCTCCCTGGAGAGCGACAGGTCCAGACCCGCGGCTCCACCGGCGAACCGGTAGCCCACGCCGCTTGTCCATCTGGTCGCGCCGTCCCTCCAGAGGCCGTCGGTCGTGCTCCATCCGGCTCTGGCGGAGAATCCTGAGCCTACAACCGCCTCGGCGCCGAGGCCGATGATGGAACCGTCCGGCACCGTGCTCTGCAGGATGTGCATCGTCTTACGCGAGTGGACATCGGCCCCCAGGGACAGCCAGGCAAAAGGCCTCGCGACGACACCCGCGTTGAACTCGCCGGGAAGATCGTACCTCCCCCGGCTCTCCTCCTCATCATCGCCCGAGTAGTCCCTGTCTATCTTAATGTTTCCGCGCCTGTCGGTCAGAATCGACGCTCCCACGTCGATCACGCCGAGCCTTACGAGGGCGCCGACCTGCAATCCCCAGCAGGGAAGAAACTTCGCCTCGTCGACATACTGGGTGTTGATCGGCAGCTCCGGACCGCCTGGGGCTGTCCCGGTCAGGCTCGCTTCGCAGCGGTTGCTGCCGAACACCCCCCGACTGCCGAGAGAGATCGCGAACCATTCCGCAGCCCTGAAGGATGCCGCCACGCACGCCTCGCTGAGTCCTCCGTCCCAGTCGAGAGTGCCCATGTAGCCATCCTGCTCTATCTTGTTGCAGTCGAGGAGTCTGCTGCGCTCTGAGAGGCCGGCGGTGAGCACCGTGCGCCAGGGCAGAGGGAAGATCGCGGAAAATGAAGGGAAGCGCATCCGGCCGTCCCATGCGGCGTCGTCCCCGGTTCGCCAGGCCGCCGTCCAGGTGACGCCGGACGACGGAGCCCAGGCCGATGTGGACGGATTCGAGAAGGACAGACCGTCCGGGCTCTCCAGCGCGGTCGAGATTCCGCCCATTCCGGCCGACCTGACCGTCGAGGGCAGAAGCTCCGATCCCATGCCCGAGGAGGACGGGATGAAAGGCGGGTATTCCGCAGCAACCAGGACTAGAACGACCATTATCTCAGACAGCATACATCTCCGTTCGTGCTCGCGGTATGGGTCTAACGACGGCCGATTCCACCGGCATCGATACCCTGTCCCCTCCGGAGGGTTCCCCGGTTCAGTCCCCCGCGTCTACAACCAGCGTCTCGGTGCGCGAAGGGACGGTGCATGCGAAGCCGGCCCCGCCGAGTCTCTCCGAAAGCGCGCCCGACTGCTCCTCCTCGCCGTGGACCAGCACGATCCGTGAAGCGGAGGCTCCGGCCGTCGAAGCGTATTCGAACAATCCCTCGGAGTCGGCATGGGCGGAGAATCCGTCTATGGTGACTACCGAGGCCTTCATGTCCCTCTTCTCGCCGAAGATCTTCACGGTCCCGGCGCCGTCGGCGATCGCTCTGCCCAGGGTGTTACGGGCCATGAAACCCACGATCAGGATCGTGTTCGCCGGATTCGTGACCCCGTGGCGCAGATGGTGGAGTATCCTTCCGTGTTCGCACATCCCGGAGGCCGAGATCACCACGGAGGGCCCCTTCATGTCGTTGAGAGCCCTGGATTCGGCTACCGACTGCAGGAAGTGAAGGCCGTCGAAACTGAACGGGCTCTCTCCGCCTTGCACCGCTTCGAGAGCCTCCTCGTCGAAGCATTCTGGATGGAGCCTGAAGATCGAGGTAGCGTCCAGGGCCATGGGTGAATCTACGAAGACCGGGACACGGGGTACCGATCCGTTCGCCCTGAGCAGCCTCAGATAGTACAGGATCTCCTGCGTCCTGCCCACGCTGAAGGCGGGGATGATGACACGGCCGTCGTTCGCGGCCGTTTCCCTGATCGTGTTGCGGAGCTTTTTGACGGCATCCCCGCCCGATTCGTGCCTCCTCGCGCCATAGGTCGACTCCATGAGCAGGATGTCCGGCCGGGAGGCGCCCAGGTCGGGATCCTTCAGAATCGGCATGGCGGGGCGTCCGAGATCCCCTGAATAGAGCAGCACCGTCCTGCGGCCGCCCCTGGTCAGAGTCAGCTCGATCTGGGCGGAACCGAGAATGTGTCCTGCTTCTATGAATCTGGCCGTTATTCCCGGCGACACCTCGACCGTGCTGTAGTAGGGTGAGGTGTGGAAGAACTGCATCGCCTTCGCCGCATCGGCCGGAGTGTAGACAGGCTCGAGTTCAGGCTCGTTCCGAGCCCTCCTCTTCTTGTTGAGAAACTGCAGATCCCCTTCCTGTATCCTGGCGCTGTCGGCAAGCATCAGGGCACAGAGGTCGCGGGTGGCGGAAGTGGAATGGATCGATCCGGCGAAGCCCCGTCTGACGAAGGCGGGGATGGACCCGGAATGGTCGATATGGGCGTGCGACAGTACGATGGAATCGACGGACGCGGCATCGAGCCCCGGATCCCTGTTCAGGGCGTCACTCTCGCTCCTGTGGCCCTGATGAAGGCCGCAATCGAGAAGAATCCGCCTGCCGTCGAACTCCACGAGATGCATGGAACCCGTTACGGAACCGGCGGCACCGTAAAACGTTATCCTCAATGGAGACCTCCGTGGATCGAAGGGAGATTATCACTCCAGGCCCAACCCGGGGCAACTCCCCGGGATGCATGCCCGCATGAGGAGGTGCGGGCAGGGTGCCGGAACGGCGACGCCCTTTTTCGTGGACATCGGCGGCCGTCGGAGATAGATTCATACAGAACATTCACTGAACCGAGCTGAACTGAAAACAGCGCCCTGACATGGCGAGCTTTGGGGGGTCCGATGAAGACTTTGACCGGTATCATCCTTTTGTCATTGGCAGCCTCGGCAGCCTGGGGCGACACTTTCGTCTCGAGAATCGACGACGCCGTCGCCATCGGCAACATAACAGCCGACCAGGCCGCCTTCTTCTACGTATGGAGCGTCCTGGACGAATCCAGGCTGCCCTCCTGGGTGACGGACGGGGCGGAAGCCGATCCATGCGGCACACCGGCGATGGACGCGGTGGCGCGGATGATGGACGAGCTGTCCCCCGCCGTCCGGGGCGAGATGCTCAACATGCTTGCCAGGCCCAGCGTCGGCAGCCCCGAGTACACCTACGACACCCCAGGCGGCCACTTCAAGATCCACTGGACCGACACGGGCGCCAACGCCACCACGCTCGAATGGGTTACGACGATAGGCATGGGGATGGATTCCTCCTGGGCCCACCAGGTGGACACCATGGACTGGGATGCGCCTCCCTCCGACCTCGGCCTCGGCGGCGACACGAAATATGATATCTACATGCTTGCCCTTTCCG
This sequence comes from Candidatus Fermentibacter danicus, assembly GCA_001618605.1. Lineage (GTDB taxonomy): Bacteria > Fermentibacterota > Fermentibacteria > Fermentibacterales > Fermentibacteraceae > Fermentibacter > Fermentibacter danicus. The sequence continues at coordinate 3,076 of LKHC01000114.1, read as the reverse complement.
GAGGCACGCTCGGCTATTGCTCCACCAGCGGCGAGCCCTCCGACCCCGGCACTCCGGAGGCCGACTACGCCAGCCATATCGCCATAAGCACCTATCAGGGCTGGGGAGAGGCCCAGATGCTGGAAACCTGCTCTCACGAGTTCCAGCACGCCCTCCAGAACGGGTACGAGGCCGCAGAGCCCTCCTGGTTCAAGGAGAACTGCGCCACATGGATGCAGAACGAGTGCTGGCCCACCGACCTCTATGTCGATTACCTCCATTCGGGCGAGAACTGCCTCCGCAGACCCTGGTACGACATCCGGTCGGGCGCGATGTACCACTACGGAGCCACGCCCTGGCCCATGTACATTCAGACTCGATGCTGCGGCCAGGAAGCCGTCAGGATGGTCTGGGAAAAGGCCGCGGCCACTGTAGGGCCCAACATGCTGGATGCTCTCGCCCAGACCGCCGTGCACCACGGGATGACCTTCAACGACTGGCTGGCCGAGTACACCTGCTGGCGCTGGTTCACAGGCTCCCAGGCGGACGACTCGCACTACCCGTACGAGGAGTCCTCGCTCTGGACCCCGGGGCCCTATGTATTCGGCGTACACAGCGTGTCCTCCCTCCCTTGGACCGGCAACCATGGCCCCTATCCACCCGAGACCTACGGCAACCACTGGATCAAGATTCCAGTATCCGGCCACCAGGGCTGGATCACGGTGAATTTCAACGGCCGCGACAACATCGACTGGATCATCGGCGTCATCCAGACGGCATCCGACGGCGCCGACGCCTTCACCTGGCATTCAGTCACCGAGCCTTCAGCCACCCTCGAACTGGGTGTCAGCACGACGGGCTGGCAGTACGTCGTCCTGTTCGTCATGCCGATCACCCAATCCACCATCGACTTCACCTACGACATCTCGGTCCAGGCGCAGACCGGCATCGAGGAAGGACAGGGGGCACCCTCCGCCGCCCTCTACGCCTCCTCCAATCCGATGGCGCCCGGCGGTTCCTTCGAACTGGTCCTTCCCTCGGGCGGCTTCACGACCCTCGGCATCTACGACCTCTCGGGAAGGCTGGTCCAAACGCTCGTCTCGGGAATGCTCGAAGCTGGATCCCACACCGTGGGATGGAATGCGGAAGGCCTCTCTACGGGCGCTTATTTCGCCAGGCTCAACGTGCCCGGAGGCGGCATGACGAAGAGAGTGATACTTGACAGATAGCGGCGGGGCGGCGTAGCCGCCGAAGATAACCGGAGGCGAAATGAAGCTATCAGTGACAGTACTGCTGCTGTGCATCGCCGGGCTGGCCGTTGCCGACAGTGCGATGGACAGGGTAATGACACTAATCGAGGCCGGCGAGCTGCAGGGGGCCGATGCAGCCTACGCTCTTGCGGCCAGCGTGGTCGACCAGAGCCTTCTCCCGGCCGAACTCACCGAGGGAACCGAACCTGCACGCTGCGGCACTCCCGCAGTAATGGAGGCCATCAGGCTCGCAGAACTGGATGACGAGGCCCCGCTGGCGGCAGAAGCCATGGCCCTCCTCGCCAGACCCTCCCTCACCGGCCCGGAGTACACTCTCGACTCCCCTGCCGGCCACTTCAAGATCCACTGGACGAACTCCGGCGCCGATGCCACCAACCTTGCCTACGCAACCGCCCTCGCCAACCATGCCGACAACTGCTGGGCCGTCGAATGCACCACCATGGGATACGACACCCCTCCTTCGGACCTCGGGCTGGGCGGCGACACGAAGTACGACCTATACATCAAGAGCATCGCCTCCCTCGGCTACACCACATACTCGGGCGAGCCGTCGGACCCCACGACCTTCGAGAACGACTATGCGAGCCACATCGTCATATGCGTCGGCCTGTCGGACAATCTCCTGAAAGTCACCCAGGCCCACGAGTTCCAGCATGCGATCCAGATGGGCTACGACGTCAGCGAACCGACCTGGTTCATGGAGAACTGCGCGACCTGGATGGAGGATATGGTCTATGACGAAGTCAACGACTATGTCGGCTACCTCCAGGGCGGCGAGAACCCGCTTCGCAGACCCTGGTTCGACATAAGGTCGAGTCAGGGCCTCTACTGGTACGGCGGCTGCCTCTGGACCCGCTACATGGCCATCCGTATGGGCACCGACGCGATCCTGGACATCTGGGAGAAGTGCGGAGCCGTCGTCGGCAACAACATGCTCGCAGCCCAGGGTGAGGTATTCCAGAACCACGGGATGACCTGGGAGCAGGGTTTCATGGAGTATGCCTGCTGGCGCTGGTTCACGGCCGCCAACTACTACTCCGGATGCGGGATGTACGACGACGAGGCCGCTCTCTGGACGCCGGGCCCCTATACATTTTCATTTCACAACATAAACTCGCTGCCGGCCTCGGGCGACAACGGCGTCTATCCTCCCGAGACCTACGGCATCCACTGGATCAAGGTGAAACTCGACAACTATCAGACCGGCTGGGTCAACATGCACTTCGACGGCCGCGACAACTTCGAGTGGAATCTCGGAGTCATCATGTGGGATACCGCAGGCGACTTCGAGTTCCAGTGGTACGACTGCAACCCCTCGACGGGCGTGAAGGATGTCGGCGTCAACCCCGCGGGCTGGGACTACGTCATCTTCTTCCCCGCCTTCATGTCGATCACGAGTGTAAGTCACACCTACACGTTCGACATCACCTGGTCCGCGACGGGAATCGAGGGTGATCCGGCCTCCGAGCCCATCGGGTTGAGCGTTTCGTCGAATCCGGCGGGTCCGTCTTCGCAGGTCGTCTTCACGCTCCCGGCGGCATCCGATGCCAGGCTCGACGTGTTCGACCTCTCGGGCAGAATCGTCTCGACGCTGCACGATGGAACGGCCTCGGCCGGACAGCATTCGGTGTCCCTGGGCGACCTGACCACGGGAACCTACTTCGTCCGTCTCTGCGCGGGCGGTCAGATGGCTTCCCGCAGAATCGTCTTCACGAACTGACGGGAATCCCTGGAGACTCCGGGGGCCGGCTCCGGCCGGCCCCCTTCGCTTACCCGGCCGGTTTTCCTTGCGTGGCAGGCACGCAGGGGGATATCATTGATCATGT
>LKHC01000113.1 GCA_001618605.1 Candidatus Fermentibacter danicus | reverse complement strand
GAATAGTCGTCGATCGACCCGAAGGACGGGTCGAGAATCGAAGCGAAGGCGATGTCGGAGGCGGCCGTGGCTTCGCCGATCCCTACGGCCCAGTCCGTGTCGATGTGGCAGAAGTTGAAATCCTCTGTCCATTCCTCTGCGTAGAGTTCCCTCGTGCCCGTCTCGAACAGGATCAGGGCATCGGAGGACACGGCTACGGCGGAGATGGAAAGCAGCACGAATACTGTCTTCAGCATGCCTCTACTCCTGTCAGGATTGGTGTTCACTGTAAGCAACGATAACAATACTTCATCAGGCCTCTCTTCACAAGGAAACCAGATCGTTTTTAACATGTGGTCCAAACTCGGGGAGAACCGTGTAGCCGGAGGGCCTTTTGGACCAGATGTTAAAAACGATCTGATTTACGAGGCGGGGCGCCGCGTCTCCGCAGCGCCCCGCCGGTCAGCCGATGTCGGATCGGTCTAGAAGGATGCCTTTATCTGCGCCCAGGTCGCCTGGTCCAGACTCATCCAGTAGTATGCTGCGAACTCGAGAAGGCCGGTTCTGCCCCAAGGCTGGTCGGAATCCCAGCTGCCCTCGTACCATCCGTAGGTCACGACCCCGTTGAAAGTAGTCTGACCGCCGAGCTGAGTGTTGTCATATCCGAAGCACCAGTACTCGCCTGGAGCGATGATGATCATTTCCTCCAACGAAAGGTCGACTACCGTGTATTCAGTTATGTCGCTGGCCGATCCGCCGGAGGGGATGGCTGGGGTGAACTGACCGTAGTACTGAGCCGTCGTGGGATCGCCGGCAGGCGGGACCATACCGGACAGGTTGGTCCATACGACCCAGCCATATTCTGCAGTCTGCGGGCCGCAGCACGGGAACCTTAACTCCATGATCCTGAGGGGGTACACGGTGGTATTCTGAAGCGTTACAACGAAGTACTCGGCCCATCCAGTGCTGGAGCCTGCCAAAGTAGGCAGCATTCCAAGCGTTCCGCCCGTGTTGTACTCGTATTCGAACTGGGCGAAAGCGAGCCCCACCACACAGAGAACCAATAGTAGAGATCTCATCTCGCTTCCTCTCTTTCCCGGGCACTGTGGCCCGACCGTTGATCCCGATTCTTCGTATTCTATAACTGACCTATGAACGGAATCGCAACGCAGCGAGGGCGCCGCGTCTCCGCAGCGCCCCGCCGGTCAACCGATGTCGGATCGGTCTAGAAGGATGCCTTTATCTGCGCCCAGGTCGCCTGGTCCAGACTCATCCTGTAGTATGCTGCGAACTCGAGAAGGTCGGTTCTGCCCCAGCCCTGGTCGGGATCCCAGGAGCCCTCGTACCATCCGTAGGTTACGACCCCGTTGAAATAATCCTGGCCGCCGAGCTGAGTGTTGTCATATCCGAAGCACCAGTAGCCGTCTGCAGGGATGACTATTTCCGCCGACGACACGTCGACTATCGTGTACTCAGTTATATCGCCTGCCGATCCGCCGGAGGGGATTGCAGGGGTGAACTGACCGTAGTACTGAGCCGTCGTGGGATCGCCGGCAGGCGGGACCAGACCGGACAGGCCGGTCCATACTACCCAGCCGTAGGCTGAAGTCTGCGGGCCGCAGCACGGGAACCTGAACTCCATGATCTCGAGGTCGTACCCGGTGTTATTCTGGAGCGTTACAACGAAGTACTCAGCCCATCCAGTGCTGGAGCCGACCAAGTTCGGCAGCATTCCAAGCGTTCCGCCCGTGTTGTACTCGTAGCTGAACTGGGCGAAAGCGAGCCCTACCACACAGAGAACCAATAGTAGAGATCTCATCTCGCTTCCTCTCTTTCCCGGGCACTGTGGCCCGACCGCTGATCCCGATTCCTTCGTATTCTATAACTGATCTATAAGGGAATTGCAATACAACGCAAGCCCGGGGCAACCAGATCAGATCGCTTTTACAATCTGGACCAAAAGGCCCTCCGGCTGCCCGGTNNGGCGGAGATCATCGCGATGAGCACCGAAACAGGGGGCAGAGATGAATGCGTCCCAGGCTCCTGATGCATCCGAAGTCCGTGAAGAGATTCTGAGAGCGTTCTCCGGCGTGACCCTCGGGGACGGCGTTGGTCTGACCGAAGCCCAGGGCCTGGACCGCAGCGAGGACGAGGTGGCACGCGCGGCTCGCCGCATGCAGGACGAGAAGAACGACTGGCGTCTGATCCGCCCTGCCGACCTGAACAGATGCAACAGCAGCCTGAGCTTTTTCGACGCCGAGGGCATGAGGTTCCACCTTCCCGCGTTCCTCATCGCCGACCTCGACGGCGTTTATGAGTTCGGCATGGCGTTCCACCTCACCCATCTCGACTCTCAGGGCATCCGGCAGTTCTCCCTCCTTTCGCCGGAGCAGAGGGCCGCAGTGCGCAGCTACCTCCAGTACATCTCCACGGAGGATGAATACGCCTTCGAGCGCCCCGCCATCCTGAGGGCCCTCGTCGAATTCTGGACCTGAAGGTACGAGACACTCTCCCGGCCTATCCCCCTCTACCTTGCGACATCGGTTTCTGAACACCCGACTGCCATGATCATTCGTTCCGTGTTTTCGTACTGTTTGGACAACTCCGCCCTTGGTTGTATTGTTCTTCGACGGGACCAGCCGACGCCCCGGCTGATCCCTACCGGCGGACGCCGGACGGCTCAACCCTGGAAGGAACATGGATGGACGATCTGATCTACCTCG
>LKHC01000112.1 GCA_001618605.1 Candidatus Fermentibacter danicus | reverse complement strand
CATTCCGTAATCCCGCCTCCGGTCCGTAGAGGCCACCTGAAGGCAGACCCGGCCTCCCTGACCATTGGAATATGAGCCGGATCGAATCCCATCAGCCTGCAATGCAGTACGTCGGCGTCGACCTGGTTGTCGGAACACGTTACGAAACCCAGCGGGAGCGGATCAGGCATCATCGGCCCGTCGCCCTGGCCGCATACCAGCGCGTCCGTCAGGCTTACGATGCGCCTCTGGGGAACGTCGGCCATCGTCCCGTCCGTTCTGCCGTACAGGGCGATCCTGTCGATGTCCAGCACCGTGCGCCAGACCGTGTCGTTCCCGGACCAGCCGCCGTCGATCTCGGCCTCGCCGTGAAGCAGCCTCTGAAGCTCGAGTGCGGCCCTGACGCCGAGGATCAGGGGAGAGAAGGAGGGCCTGCCTATCCTTCTGTTAGAGGCGTCGAGGAGATCCTCCGCGAGGGATTTGAGGAAAGACCGGCCCGGATAGCAGTCCCCCCCCGTCCCTGTGCCGCCCTTCCTGTGATGCGGCAGGAACTCCTTGTTTCCGTTCAGCCCGACGAGATTCTTGAGTGCGCCCGTTATCCCGGCCTTCCTGTGGGTCTTGAGCTTGGGGAGGTTCAGGATGAGGTCCGCCTCCAGGGCTTCCCTGGAAATAAGGTACTGGTGTTTCCCCGGGAGGTGTCTGAGTGAAATCAGGTCGGGATCGTACATCGTCACTCTGAATCGCCCCGGAGGATCCGACACAGGTTCGAGCAGGCTGTCCGAACCGAGATCGAAGAGCACGAACCTGTCCTCGGGCCTCGCGTCGTTGTCGAGTCCCGAGTCCAGTCTCTCCCCGCACATGATGGTGCGCCTGAAGTCGATCACATCGACCTGGCTGCCTCCGGCCGCCTCCGCGATGCGTCCGAGCAGTTCAGGGGTGACAAGCGAATCCCATACGCAGCCCTGGACCGGTGCGTCGCCGATTACGACGCTTCCAGGCCGCCCCTCCATCACCAGGCGCAGGGCCGAGAGGACGAACTCCGGGTGCGTCACGAGGCATTCCGTGCCGCCGCCGGATCTGTTCATGTGATAGACCCAGTTGGGTTTGACCAGCACTCTGTCGCCTGTGGCGATCCCGAGGGAAGGTTGTCCCAGGGCGCCCGAGACGGCCTCCCTGATGAGACCGTCCAGGGCGTCGCGACTGTACCAGCCGTTCTCCGGGATGCCGGCGCCCCTTGCGTTCGCGAGTCCGGTCATACTCCCTCCCGCCTGCCTCCGATACCCCCCGGGAGCCACAGTCTGCATAATCCGGCCGGTGCGCCACCGGCCGCATCGTGTCTTCCAACAGGGGGAACTGATCCTGAAAATAGCTATCGGAACGGACAGGGGGGGATGGCACAACAGGTTCGCCGAAGCCGTGGCGAACCGGATTCCGTGCCGCCCAGGGCTCGAGTACGGGATCGTGAACCTGGACAGGAGCGACTGGGTCGGGAGTGTGGCGGATGCGGACCTTGTTATCTGGAAGCCCCCCTACATGGGGCACGAATTCGCCGGATACGTCAAGGAGAAGATCTACTTCCTCGAGCGACACCTGGGGAAGACGGTCGTCCCCGGCTTCGAGACTGTCTGGCACTTCGAGAGCAAGGCCGCCCAGAGCTACCTGCTGTCGCTTGCCGGAACGCCTTCTCCCAGAACCTTCGTCTCCTTCGACTACGACGAGTCGGACGGACAGGCCGGACGCGAGGAATACCCCGTCGTCCTGAAGAGTTCGGCGGGTGCCGGGAGCGTAAACGTAAGAGCCATCCGGAACAGGGACGACCTGCTGGGTTTTCTGCGCAGGACGTTCAGCCTGACGCTCTGGGACAGGACTGCCGCTTCGGGGGCCGGGAGGCTCTCCAGGCTGGTTTCAGGCTTCGGCAGGGACTGGTTCTCGGATTTCCTGCGCAGGCGGAGGAGGGGGGAGCAGCCCTTCGGCATGGCCTACTGGCAGGAGTTCATCCCGGGCAACGACGCCGATCTCAGGATCACCGCGATAGGTGACAGGTTCGCCACCGGCTTCTGGCGCAGGAACCGCCCCGGGGACTTCCGGGCGAGCGGAAGCGGAAGGCTGGATTACGACACACCCGTACCGCACGAAGCCATGCTGATGTGCCTCGACCTAAACAAGCGATTCGGTTTCGATTCGATGGCCTACGACATACTCTTCCGCGACGGGGACATGCTGATCTCCGAGATGTCCTACGGGTATTCCGACGTCGCAGTCCACGGAGTGGCCGGATACTGGGTGTTCGAGTCGCCCGGGAGCCTCAAGTTCGTGCCTGGCCATACGTGGCCGCAGGAACTGTGGGTCGACTGGGCGCTGATAAAGGCCGGTCGTGCAGCGGAGGGGCATGCCCCTGGAGAATGACCCCCTCCGGGTCGTCGTACTCGCGGAGGCCTCACCCGACGATGCCGCAGCCGTCGGGGGAGTGGGCGGATTCCTTAGGGCTCTATCCGGACACATGCCGCCCGGATGGGTTCTTCTCACTCCGTCGCCGGGGCCCGATGACGCACCCTGCCATCTGGGCCCGTCTCTCGCCGGCTGCAGGCTCCCCCACAGGATCGTCTTCCCGCTGAGGCTGCTGCTGCACATCGGCAGGCTGTCCCGGCTGAGACCCGGGCTCGTCTATACCCACAGCAACGAGGCCGCCATGCTTCTGTGCCTTCTCCGGTCCGTCGGCCTTGTGCGGTGGAGACTCGTTCACCACCAGCACGGGTCGGAGAATCCCCTGACTTATGCGACCTTCGGGATCGGCAGGCGGTTCGGGCTGCCTGCCGCCTACGACCGGGTGCTGGGGTGGATGCACAGGGCTGTCGACCGGGTGGTTGCAATAGACGAAAGATGTCTCGCCGAGAACATCCGCTGGGGGGTTTCCCCGGAGCGTGTCGTACTGCTGCCCAACGCAGTGGATACGGAACTGTTCAGACCGTCGGAGGAGCTGCGCGCGAGCTTCAGAGAGGCACTGGGGATCCCGGCCGGCGCCTTCCTGTTCTGCTTCGCCGGGCGCATCGAGGAGGTGAAGCGCGTGGGCCTGCTCCTGGATTCGTTCGAGATTCTCGAAGGCTCGCCATGGCTCGTGATAGCGGGCGAAGGATCGCTGCGGGGAAACCTCGAGAGGAGGGCCGCCCTTTCGCCCGCATCGGGCAGGATCGTCTTCACCGGCGCCCTGGGACCCGGCTCGATGCCTTCGCTCTACGCGGCCTCCGACTGCCTTGTGCTGCCGTCGGCCGCCGAGGGGATTCCGCTCGTGATCCTCGAAGGGATGTCCACCGGAGTGCCTGTCGTGGCCACCGCCGTCGGCGGAGTGCCCGGACTCCTGGATCCATCCTGCGGCATCCTGGTCGACCCCTCTCCGACGACCCGCGACCTGGCGAAGGCCTTGTCGGAGGCGATGGAGACGGATTGGGACCGTGCGGCCGTAAGGGCACGGGCCGCAGGCTTCTCAGCCGTCCGGGCCGTATCCCTTCTGAATGCCCTCTTCCGTGGAGTCTGCGGCAGAGACACCCCCAACGCCTGACCTGTGTTCCACGCCGGCCCAGTCCAGCACCTCGCCGACGCTCTTCGAGTAGGCTTCGAATGAGTATTTCCTCGAGGCCTCGAGACCTTTCAGGGCCATGGCCACCCTGGTTCCGGCATCGTCGAGCATCCTTCCCAGGGCCTCCGCCAGGGCTGCCGGATCGCCGGGAGGCGTAAGCAGTCCCGCCATCCCGTTCTCGAGCACCTCCGGAATGGCCCCGATTCTCGATGCGACGACCGGTACGCCCTTGCTCATGGCTTCTGCGAGCACCAGGCCGAAGGCCTCCTCGCGCCTGGTGGGGAAGACGAACAGGCACGGCTCGTCCTCGAATCCGGCCTCGATCTCGTCGTGACTCAGCTCACCTCGAAGGTCGACCGAGCCTTCCAGGCCCCTGGCGGAGATCCACTCCCTGATTGACTGGAAGATTCCGGCCTCGGTCTCCGGACCCACTATCAGGAGCCTCGGCATCGAAGATCTGGTCGAATGCAGCTTTCCATAGGCTTCGAGAATGTCCCACACGCCCTTGCGAGCCCTGACGGTGGACAGGAACACTATCGATGCGGGGATGATCTCCGCCTTCCGGGAGGCTTCCGCGGCGTCGGAGAACCTCCAGCCCGGAGGAAGGCAGTTCAGGAGGACCCTCACCCTGTCCGGCGCGACTCCGACAGCTCTCAGGTCATCGGCGACAGCCTCGCTCGGGCCTATGCAGCGGTCGAACGATTTCCAGAACTTTACAGCATTTGCGGCCTGGAATCGGTTCGGGCCTTCCAAGAGCGACCTGTACCGGACCATGTGAGAATAACCTATCCACTTGTGCGACAGGCGTCTGACGAGAGGAAGGAAGAAGTAGTCGAAAGTGAGGGCGGGAGGAAGTGAAGCCGGCAGATAGAATGCCGCGTCGTACCTTCCCGAAAGACCGAGAATGCCGGCCTCCAGCCCCATGCCCGCAGCCCGTGCCAGCTTGTGAAGCCTTATCTTGCCGATCTCGGTGTTCCGCCGCGAGAATGCCCGGTCCAGCACGGACACTTCGCATCCGTTCTCCCTGAGGGCCTTCACGAGGAACCTGTTCATCACGAGGGAACCGTGCATGGCGCCGGAATTGTTGCCTACGACCAGGATTCTCGGTGTTTCAGCACCCATGAGCGGCCCTCCGTGCAATCGCTTCATTGTAGATCGAGAGCGTCGTCTCCACCATGCTGCGGGATGAAAACTCGCCGAGAATCCTAGCCCTTCCCGACGCGCCGGCACGGGCGCACCGGGCCGGGTCGGAGGACAGTGCAAGGAGTCTCCCGGCAAGAGCGGGAACGTCCCTCTGAGGAACGAGCCACCCGTCAACGCCATCCCGCACGAGTTCCGAGTTACCGCTCCCGGCCGAGCAGACCACAGGCAGCCCTGCGGCCATGCACTCCATGAGGAAGTTCGACATCCCCTCGCCCTTCGGCGAGAGGAGCACTCCTGCGTCCGCATTGCGCAGGAACGGCATGACATCGTCCTTCCTGCCGTGGAAGACTACGGCCCCGGGGCATCCAGCGCTCCTTGCCCGTTCCTCGAGCCGGGACCTGTCCGGTCCGTTGCCGAGGAGGTCGAACTCGAACCTCCCGGGATGCACCTTCGAGAGCATCGCCGCTGCGTCTATCAGGGTCGCGAAATCCTTGTGGGCCGACATGGATCCTGCCATCACGCAACGAAAGCGTTCATGCGTCCCCGGGCCGGCCTGAAATCCCGCCGCCCTCCGCTCGTCGAAACCGTTTCTCACCAGTCTCGCCTTTTCGCGGGGGATCCTCCAGGCTTCNNGAGACCTGTGACGTGCGCGGCGCCGGACCTCCTCGATGCCCGGTGCATCAGCAGCGCCGAGATCCAGCCCCAGGAATGGATCACCGAGGGGGAGAAGTCCTTCGCGAAGGACAGGGCGGAACGGACCGCCCCGGCGCCCCCCCCGCCCCCCGGGATCACGAGTCTGATGCCGAGATCCTCGATCATCCGGGCATAAGGCCCGCCGTGGAGGGACCATGCGGCCACCTCGACCCTCCCGGCCAGCCCGGCGCAGAGCATGTGGAACTGTCTCTCCGCCCCCCCGGGACCCAGCCCGTCGATGGCGAGGAGTACCCTGATGCCGTTGTCCGCCATCATGCCGGGGTCATCCGCCCCCGAAGCCCTCCCGCCATCCGAAGTGCCTCTCGAACCGGAAGACCGTCGGTACGGACGAAAGTCCCGTGACGCCGCCGCCGGGCTCGACGACGGTTAGAACCTCTTCCGGCGGGCATGGGGCGAAGTTCCATCTGCTGTCGAATCCTCCGCGTATCAGGCGGAGAGACAGGGGATTCATCCCCATGGCTGCAGCCGACACTGCGTCGACGACCAGCGGCGATTCTCCGGCCACGATCATCCCCGATGACACCGGATCGGCGTCGAGCGGTCCGTTGCCTTCGCCGCCGACTATTCCGTCTGCTACGTTGAAGAACCTGCGTGCCGGGCGGTCGAGGATCGTCCCATCCCTGTCACAGTAGGTGATGATGGCAGCCAGGTCGAGCACCATCCTCCAGATCGTGTCGTTTCCGCACCAGTTGCCGCTCCTTACGACCTCCCGGGTGGATCCGAAGAGGCCATAACCCAGGGGTCGAAGCATCCTCACGACGGCCCTGGCGGCCGGCCCTCCTCCGAGCATGAACCTCTTGGCCCCTCTGACTACAGCATTCTCCAGACAGCCGCCTCTCCTGCCGTCGGGGTACTGGTCGCCTCCGGTCGAAGGAGATCCGAACCTGTAGTGCGGGAGCAG
>LKHC01000111.1 GCA_001618605.1 Candidatus Fermentibacter danicus | reverse complement strand
ACCCCTTCAGGATCCCCGGGGAGCTTCTCGCTCCCGGAGCATACACCCCCCTGCACGATCCAGCGCTCGGTCCTGAGGTCTATGAGCTCTACCGGCACGCCGGACCTGCGCCGGAGTTCGCGGACCGTCTCCCGGAGCCCGGTTCTCTCGACGGTGAGATCGAAATCGGAATCGGTCTGGGGGGAATCCGCCACCACAATCCGTCCTCTCCCACCGAGGGCTATAAGCACATAGTCGAGAACCGCCCTCACAACGGAGGCGGAGGTTACTATCTGCTCCCACTGGTCATGGTCGCCTTCGCGTGCCTCGCACACCAGGTTGGGCTTGACCAGGACCACGTCGCCGCTGCGTACCACGTCGCCGAGAGGATTCCATGAAGGCGTACCGTATCTCCCCGCATCCATCCCCAGAGCCGAGAGGGCGTTCCGGACGGCGGAATAGGCGTGGTTGGGCGGAATCTGGAGACATCCTTCCCAGGGATACTCGGGCACGGGTTCGGAAGGATCGAACGGGGCCGTGCACGGATAGGACGCTTCGGCAGTCCTCGCTATTGCTGTCTTTCGTGCTCTGTCCACGGCCGGTCGCCTCCCTCTCGATGCTCCGAATATGGGCATCACGTGCGGAAGTGATAACTGTTGGTATATTTCGGAGGATCTTCGGATGGGGTGTCAACAGGAAAGAAGCAGTTGTGTACTCCGGCCTGCGTTACAGCATTTACCGCAAGCTTCCGGTCAGGTTGCAGAGCATGGCGGTTTCTGCGATAGCATCCGTCCGCTGGAGGCACGAATCCTCGCCTGCGTTCAGGAAACTCGTCGTCAGGCTGCAGAAGATGCAGTACTGGCCGCTCGAGGACATCGAGGAATACAGGCGCGGCAGGCTCGCCGAAGTTCTGCTTTCGGCCCGGA
>LKHC01000110.1 GCA_001618605.1 Candidatus Fermentibacter danicus | reverse complement strand
AAGCTGGTCAGGCACGGTACGAGCGGCACCACCGGCTTTCCTCTGAAGGTCTACTGGAACCGGGAATCCATCGACTGGGAGAGGGCTCTGATCTGGAGGCACAGGCTTGCGGCCGGCTGCAGGTTCGGAGTGGACTGGACAGGTATGCTCGGAGGCCACCGGATAGTACCCATCGAGCAGACATCGCCGCCCTTCTGGAGGGAGTGCCCTCCGGCGAAGCTCTCATACATTTCCACGTACCACATATCCCCGGACAACTCCCCGTCCTACTTTTCCTACATGAAGGAGAGGAGCATGGCATTCCTCTCCGGCTACCCCTCGTCGTTGTACGCCCTGGCCCTGGCGATGAGCAGCAATGGGCTCGAGTACAGGCTGCGGGGAGCCTTCTTCGGCGCCGAGCCTCTGCATGATTTCCAGAGGAAGGCCATTGAGGACGCCTTCGGATGCGGCCTGTGGGATTTCTACGGCCTGACGGAGAGGGTCGTCTCTGCAAGCGAGTTCGAATGCAGAAACGGGCTTCACGTCAACTGGGAGAACTCCTTCTTCGAGATCCTCGACTCCTCTGGAAGGGACGCCGAACCGGGACAGACCGGCGAGCTTGTCGGCACCTCCCTCAGCAATACGGGTTTCACGCTGTTGAGATATCGCACCGGCGACATGACGCGGCTGATGGAGGGAGGATGCCCGTGCGGGCGCACCTCGCCCAGGATCATGGCCGTGTCGACCAAGACCGAGGATCTCCTCGTCATGCCCGACGGTTCCCTCCTCTCCGCCTCTAACCTCACCTTCCCGTTCAAGGGGATGTCGCACATCAGGCAGTCACAGATCTACCAGAAGGTGCCCGGGGAACTCATTGTCCGGATAGTCCCCGACATCGGCTTCGTCGATGAGGATGCGGAAAGGCTCGGGAGGGAGATACAGGAGATTCTGCCGGCGGGAGTGAAGGTCGTGATCCGGCGCGTGGAATCAATTCCGCTCAACAGCTCCGGCAAGTTTTCCTTCGCTGTCTCCGAGGTGGACAGGGAGAAGCCAGGGCCCGAGGGCCCAGGTCTGGCTTGAGATGCTTGAAATGCACTGATATCTCGCAGCGCCACAACGAGATAAGGTTTATGAAGAGCTGCGTATATGCTTGTGTATCCATCTATAAGTCAATTAAACAGCTAGACTAGACTTGAAGGCCATGATGTATCATCACCATGCCTGTCTCACTCGGGACAAGTATGCTTCCATAGTCTCATGAGTTTTCTTCCGCCAGCCGGGTCGAAAGCGCTTGCCGCCTCGTCCGGGACAATCATCTACCGTTCCGGAGCTACTTGATGTCCGATCCGGCTGGAACTCCGGTCCCTCTCGTGATCGTTCCGATTGTATGCGTTTCCTGATTCATACCGCTCAGCGGAGTCCGCAGGCGGAGCGGTCGAGAATGAGATCCGCGACGACGGCCGGGAGGCCCGGGTTCACGAGGCGGGGGAGTCTCTCGAAAGACACCGGGTCGAGCGCAAGCGCGGACTGCGTGTCACGGACGGCAACCAGGCGTCCCAGGGAAGCGAGATGCTCGTCCACGCGGCCGGGCCTGCCCATGAAGAAACTCACGGAGGGCACGCCCAGCACCGCAGCTTCGCGTGTCATGGTGCCGCCGCCGCCTGCGACCAGGAGTGCATTCCAGACCAGCTCCGGCCCGTCCAGCACCCGGCCGGGTACGACGGCCCCGACGCGCCTCGCGGCCCCGGTCAGCGGATCGTCTCCCGAGCGCGGCACGAAGACAATCGGCAGGTTGCGCTTCGAAAGGTTCTCGAGGAGCGCGTGGAAGATCCGCTCGCTCTCGGGATTGTGGTAGTGGGCGGTAACGGCCGGGGGTCTCAGGAGGACATACGGTGCGCCGCCGGTCAGCACGGATATCTCGCGGGGCATGTCCGAAAACTCATGGTCCGAGAGATACAGCTCCTCCTTGAGCCCCGGGAAGAATCGAGTCTTCCGGGTGTCGATCCCGGCTTCGCGGGCACGGTCGAGCCCGACCGCCTCCGGCAGGAGGATCGTGCGGCACAGTCTGTTGTAGATCGACGGGTTCACCCATTCGTAGTCGAACATCGTCACGGACGGGATTCCGAGAAGGGCTGACGCAACCGGCAGGGAGCGTGATCCGTGCCCGAACGAGATCGAGGGCTTTTTGTCCCTGACGGATCCGGCAAGGTCGAGAGAGCGCAGGAGCGTGCTGACCACCTTCCCTGCACCGCCCTTCACCGAGCGGCCTCCGGCACGGATGTAGGAAAGCCTGTACAGATCCAGCAGTTCGCACGTCGACGACCTGTCGCGGGCGGTGAAGAACACTTCGTGGCCCATCCGCGAGAACTCGGCGGCCACCGGCCTCATCACGGGGACATGCGGGGCGTTGTCGGCGTCGAACCAGATTCTCAGGACCGGCCGCCTTCCTTCAGCAGCGCTGCGAGCGCACGGAACATCCATGCCTGCGACCAGCGGGAGTAGATGGTGCGCGAGGCGTCGAACCGGCTCCTCCTGATCCTGAATCCCCTACGGCGGTCGTCCCAGAGGAGTTCGACCGCCCTGTCCGCGATCGAGGCCGGATCAACGAGCACTTCGAAGCCGTTACGCCCGGCCGCGAGCCACGTCAGAATCCCCTGCGCGTAGCTGTGAGGATCGACGGGATAACCGGACCCGGGATGATACAGCGCGGTCCCGTCAGAAGCGAAGAGATTCCCGGCATAGAACCCGAGTCCTCTCCGGATCGATTCATCCCAGTCGTCCCGCCCGAGGGTCCTCCCGAGAAACATCAGCGTCTCCAGAACGAAACCCGTGTGGAGGCCGTCCACCCACTGCCAGTGGTGCGCTTCACCGTAGGGCCAGGAGCCGTCGGGGGACTGGCGCGAGATGACGAAGTCCGCCACCCTGGAGACCTCTGCATCGAGCCCTCCGCCGATACCCGCCGCGTGGCCCCTGGCGAGGATCTTCGCGGCAAAGAGGGAGGCGTTGTAGACCCTCGAGGCATCCCTGGGGGAATAGCTGAAGCAGACGCCGTCCGGGCACTCGAACCGGCCCAGGGATTTCCTGACGAACCGCACGGAGGCTTCGAGGAACTCGCCCGCCCTGGCTGCGCCGCTGTCGCAGAGGGAATCGACGACGAAGCTCGTGCAGACGACGGTCGGAAAACCATCGGGTTGGAAGAACGCCCTCCCCTGCCAGGGGAAGTCGTAGCCCCAGCCGGCCTGTGCATCCGCCGGCAGTGCAGATTCTCCGCAGGCGCCGGGAGTGAACAGGGGAGTGCCGTCCGCACTGGAAGCGCGCCGGATGAGGGCATCCTGCAGGATTCCGGCTTCCACGCCGGAAGGGTCTATCGCGGGGAAATCCGCCAGCCCCGAGAGGAACAGGGAAAGCCCCTTGGGATTGACGCCCGGCGGTATCAGCAGGAGGCGTCTGGGGTCGAACGGGCAGCGTTTCACCGCCTGGATCAGAGCCAGCCTCAGAACTCGCGACCTCGACAGGGCGGGACTGAGAAGCCTGCTGTTCAGGCCGTCGTAAGGATCGGGTCCGGCGAAGCCGAGGGCCCTCTCGCGCGACCAAGCGCTCCGGGCGATCGACTCCAGCCTGTCGAGCCGCCGGGTCGCCTCACCCATCCGAGGAGCCGAGGAAGGCGTCCACGTCTATCGCCATGGTCCCGCCGCCGCTGAGGCTCTCCTCCGAGGCGATGGCGGCAAGAGTGGTGGCGACGAGGGAGCGGAAGGCGATCGGCGGCCGGCCTGAGTAGAGCGAATCGATGAAAGCGGCCACCTCCTCCTCGTGGCCCTTGCCCCTGCACCGGACCGTGACCTTCCTCGAACCGAAGAGGTCCACCCGGGCGAAGTTGTCGATCACGGCCGTCCTGCCTCCTCCGGAAGCCTCGAAACGCTCCTTGGGAACCTTCTTCGAGGCGTCGGCGACATAGGAGACCGTACCGACAGATCCGTTGGAGAACTCGAACAGCAGTATCGAATTGTCCCTTGCAGGCACGGCCTCGTCATTCCGCCCGAGGGCAGCGGCCCTCACCGAGACGGGCTCCGAGCCGGAGACGAACTGCATGAGATCGATGAAGTGACAGACTTCGCCGAGAATCCTGCCTCCGCCCTGCACCGGATCCTGAGTCCAGTGGTCGACCGGTATCCTGCCGGCTGCGACGGTGTAGTTCATGACCAGAGGATGTCCGGTTTCCTCGAGGAATCTCCGTGCCGCCGCAGCAGCCTTCGAGAACCGGCGGTTGAATCCCACCATGAGAACCGGGGGCTCATTCGAGTTCAGGAAGGCTCCTGCAATCGCCCGGAGTTCATCCCTGGACAGGCAGAGCGGCTTCTCGACGAAGACATGCTTGCCGGCCCTCAGGGCTTCGAGCGTTTCGGGGCCGTGGCGGTCGTGTCTCGTGGCGATGAAGACCGCGTCCGTTGAATCGTCCGACATTATTTCGGAGGGGGACGAGACCGCCCTCGCGAAGCCGAACCGCCTGCCGGCGTCCGCAGCCGTGAGACCGGAGCGCGTACAGATCGATTCGAGCCTCGCCCTGCCGCTGCGGGCTACCTGGGGCAGAAGGAAGGTCTGGGCGAACGATCCCGTGCCTATGAACGAGATCCCTGGAGAACCGGAGCCGCCCGTCCTGCGGGTGCCCAGCGGAACGGATGCGACGGGAGCGCGGCGGCCGTTCACTCCATAGGAGAGCAGTATTCCGCAGAAGTGCTCCGAGGCGTCCGCGATCATGGAATAGGCGGAAGGCGCGCTTTCGAAAGGAATCCTGTGGGTGACGAGTACGGAAGGCCGCACAGCTCCCGACGCCATGGCGTCGAGAACGGCCTCCATATTGCGTGCCTCCGTCCATCTCACATAGGGCAGCGGATAGTCGATCCCGCCCTCCTCGTAGGAGGGATCGTACCGTCCCGGCCCGTAGGAACACGAAACGGTGAATGAAATCTCCTTGCGGTAGTAGTCTTCGCGAGGGATGTCCATCCCGACGGCTCCGACGACGACGACCCTGCCCTTCCTGCGGCAGGCGGCTCCGGCCAGTTCGACCGGGCCGTTGCTGCTCGTTCCGGCGCAGATCAGGACGAGATCCACACCCCTGCCCCTGGAGAAGACCTCGGCTTGACGGAGTACGCAGTCGGGATCGGAATCGGAAGCAGTGTCGGCGCCGCCCGAGGAGAGGGCGAGTTCGACGGCCGACCTGCTGGTGTCCATGCCCATCACCCTGCATCCTGATGCCTTGAGAAGCTGGCAGCCGAGCTGGCCTATGATGCCGAGACCGATCACCAGTGCGCATTCGCCCTGGGAGGGTGCCGCCAGCCGGACGCCCTGCAGGGCGATGGCGCCGAGAGTGGTGAACGCCGCGTCGGCCGGGTCCACACCGTCCGGCACCTTCACGGCAAGGTTCGCCGGAACGACCGCCTGATCGGCGTGATTTGCGTAACCGCCGCCTGCGCAGGCCACCAGGTCGCCTACCGCGATTCCATGACAGTCCCCGAGCGTTTCCGTAACCCTGCCGCAGAGGCTGTAACCGAGCGGCTGAGCGCCCTCGAGCCTTGATCTCACCTTCCGGATGGTGTTCGCGAGACCCAGCGTGCGGACCATCGACAGCGCCTGAGCGGCCTGCTCCGGCCTCGCACGCGCCTTCTCGAGCAGCGACATCCTTCCGGACCGGATCTTTCCGCCTTCGGTCCCGGGGCTTACCGCGGAGAACAGAGTATCGACCCTGATCGAACCCTGGAGCATCCCTGGATCCGGGGCCTCGACTATCTCGACGGAGCCGTCACTCAGCCTCTGTCCGAGTATCCTCAGCGTCCTCACCGCCCTCTCGGTGGGCCCTGTGCTTCCTGGCCCTGCGGCGCCTGTTCCTGTCCTTCATGGCGAGGACGAACCCTGCGACTCCCCCCAGAAAGGCGAGGACCGTCGTCTTGAAGTTGTTGAGAATCAGGAGCACGATCCAGTTCAGGACGGCCCCGGAGACTCCCAGAATAGCCCGGTATACCGTTTTCCCAGCTCTGATGAACGGGTCGAGCCAGTACATCAGCGACGTGATTCCGTAACCCTGATCGTTCGGGGGACCGGAGTGGGATGCGAGCGTTTTCACTATGGCGCCGACGAGTATGCCCCCCAGAACTCCTGCCGTAACGTAGAACAGCGTCCTCCGGTTGTGCCTGAACCATTCCGCGGCCGCCGGTGTCGTACTGACTCTCGATATGCCGCTCCTGTGGGAGCTTCTCCTGCGCCTGTTCCCGCATTCCGGGCACCTGTGCAAGGCCTTGTTGAAGACCCTGCCGCAGCTTCGGCAGGTATAGAACTGATCCGCTCCGCAGGTGCCGCACCATTCGCGGCTGTGTTTCAGAAGGCTGCCGCACCTGTAGCAGTAATGGATCTCCTGATCCGCGTCGGGCTCCGGTGTCGATCCGGAAGGGCCTTTCTCCTCCGTCATCCCCGCTCCGCTCCTCCGTCGCCGGTGGCGCGGCCGCCTCGTTCATGACACGGCCGCCGGCCTCTGATCGGCATTGGACTATAAACAAGCGTACCGGCCGGGGGAGAGGAGAACGGGAGGCTCACCCCCGGTTCGGTCACAGGGTATAGTTCATACCCGGGAAGGAGGACAATGAGATGTCGGGTGGGCGAACTACGGGCACAACCCGCCCATCCTGCCCGGGACCGGCGGAGGCATATTCGATCTCACGGACGGCGGGGGATTCCGCCCGGAGTGTCCCTGGATGCATCCCGCTTCGGTAGAACCGTTCGCATGAGGCGCGACGACCTGCTGGTGATATGTATTCGGACGGGCTGACCGAGGCGATGGACGCTCAGGTGAGGAGTACGGACCCGGGCGCCCTGCCTCCTTCTCAGGAGGCGCCGGGCCTGGTCCCCGTAATGTCGTGAAGGCGATCGTCCCGTATGTCCACCGCTTCCACGGGAGCGACGGGTTCGGGGACGATCCCACGATAATGGTCGCAAGGAGGCTGCAGGCCTGGGAATGATTCCCGCAGAAGGGGGAGCGCTGCATGAAGAAAGCCCTTATCACGGGTATCACCGGACAGGACGGCTCGTATCTCTGCGAGCTGCTCCTGGACAAGGGGTATGAGGTCCACGGGATAGTCCGGAGATCGTCCAGCTTCAACCGTAGCAGGATCGAGCATCTCATACAGGATCGGGAGACATACGGCTCCCGGCTGTTCCTCCACTACGGCGACATGACGGATTCCAGCGCACTGAACAGGATTCTCGAGAAGTGCGGTCCGGACGAGATCTACAATCTCGCGGCCCAGAGCCACGTGCGAATCTCCTTCGACATGCCGGAGTACACCGGGGACGTCGACGGCCTTGGTGTGGCAAGGTTGCTCGACGCGGTGCGGGAGGTCGGCCTGACCAGGGAGTGCAGGTTCTATCAGGCCTCTACCAGCGAGTTGTTCGGAGCGACTCCTCCTCCGCAGAACGAGACCTCCCCGTTCCATCCCAGAAGCCCGTATGCAGCGGCCAAGCTGTTCGCCCACTGGATGGTCGTGAACTACCGGGAAGGCTATGGGATGCACGCCTCGAGCGGAATCCTGTTCAACCACGAATCCCCGAGGCGGGGCGAGAACTTCGTCACACGCAAGATAGCCGTGGCGGTCGCAAGGATCGCGTGCGGCCTGCAGAAGCGGCTCGTGCTTGGAAACCTCGACGCCGGGCGGGACTGGGGTCATGCGAAGGACTACGTGGAAGCGATGTATCTGATGCTACAGCAGCCGGCGGGCGACGACTTCGTGATAGCCACCGGCAGCATGCACACGGTGCGGGAGTTCGCGGATCTGGCCTTCGGCTTCGCAGGGCTCGACTACCGGGACTATGTCGATACCGATCCGTCGTATCTCAGACCCACGGAGGTCGACGCTCTGCGTGGAGACGCCTCCAAGGCGCACAGGCTGCTCGGCTGGCGGCCCCGCATCACGTTCGAGGATCTGGTCCGGGAGATGGTCGATCATGAGATGGACATCGCCCGCAGGGAGAAGGCCCGATCGTGAGAATCGGCCGAACGGCGCCGGACCGATTGCAGGCGATGGCCTCGGAACTCGAGGGTCGCGAAGGCGGGATCGAATCCGATGACCCATGAAGGCTACGGCGACGAGATTCCGGCGCTCGACCTCAGGCGTCAGAGGCTGAGATCCGGGATTCTCTTCACCGCTGCCATCGTTCTGTCCGGCGCCGTGGTCGTGTTCCTCTTCGGGCTGGAGCCCCCGGTACAGGGAACCGAGAGATACGCCGCCGTCGGTGACTTCCCCTCCGGCCACGCATGGTTCAACACTCAATCCCCCATCAGCCTGTACGGGGATCTCAGCGGTCACGTGGTCGTGCTGCTGTTCAGCGATTTCAGCCGGCTCTCGGACGTGCGCGACCTCTCACGCTTCGAGGCGCTCGCCGACGATTATGAGGACCAGCCGGTCGAGCTGATCGTAGTGTACGTCACCACGGACTCCACCGCGTCGGCCTGGAGGTCCACCGTGGCCGCATGGGGAATCGGGCTCCCGGTGATCGTGGACGACGACGGGCTGGTATCCCGGTCGATGATGGCGGACAGGTATCCTCTGGTGCAGGTGCTGGACTCCCACGGCCGGGTGGCCGGGCGCTACCACGAATCATGGACTACCACCGACCTCGCGGGAGTGGTCGACGACGTGATCATGCTCGGGCAGGCCGGGAGATCGCTGGCCAGCGATCCTTATGACGTCATGCCAGGCGAGTTCATCCCTTCAGGCATGGAGGAGAGAGACCGTTGAAGTTCCTGGAGGGAAAGCTCGACGACATAGCCGCCGGGCGCGAGGCGCCGCTCTCGCGGCGCGACCTGACGGATATTCTCGAATCCGGCCCCGGGATCGACGGGCCCCTGTTCCGCGCCGCATCGGCCGTACTCGGGAGGAACTCCGGGCCGGGGGTCTACCTGAGGGGTATCATCGAGATCTCCAACGCCTGTCAGAAGAACTGCTTCTACTGCGGGCTCCGGAGGGACAACCCGGGAGTGGCCCGCTACCGGATGAACTCTAGGGAAGTCATGGAGGCGCTGACCCACGGCTGGAATGCCGGACTCAGATCCTTCCTGCTCCAGTCCGGCGAACGGCTCGGCGGGGACTTCATCGAGGAGGTCTGCGCGATCCTGGCGGAATGCCGCTCCCGCTGGGGAGATTCGGTGAGGATGGTACTGTCCCTCGGGGAGCTTCCCGCCGACGTGCTCGACCGTCTGAGAGAGGCCGGCGGAAGCCGCTATCTTCTCCGGATCGAGACCTCGGACCGCGGGCTCTACGACAGGGTCCACCCATGCGACGGCATCCACGACTGGAGCGCCCGCGATGCCTGCCTCAGGCACCTCAGAGCGACGGGCTGGCAGACTGGAAGCGGAGTCCTCATCGGCTTTCCGTGGCAGACCGCTTCGGTTCTGGCGGGGGATCTCGAGTATCTTGTCGACCTCGACATCGACATGTGCGGCATGGGCCCCTGGATCGAGCATAAGGACACTCCTCTCGACAAGGTCCGCGAACAGGCTCCTCCCCGGGCGCGGAGGGTGTCCCTCACGCTCCGGATGATCGCACTTCTCAGGATTCTGATGCCCGACATCAACATATCCGCCACCACCGCACTGCAGACACTCGACGAGGAAGGGCTCGAGAAGGGGCTCGAAGCCGGGGGAAACGTCTTCATGCCGAATCTCACGCCCCCCGGGTACAGGGCGGATTACAACCTGTACGAAGGCAAGACCGCCGTTGCAGACGACCTGGAATCCATGATCACGGAGGGCAGGAAGCGCTGCGAGTCCGTCAGGAGGCTTCTCGTGCTCGGCGACCCGGGAGATCCCCTGCATTACGGCAGGCGGCTGGCGACGGAGGGCTGGATGTCCGGAGGCGCTGCCCCGGGCGACGCGATCGGAGGCCGTGGATGATCATCAGATCTTCGAGCGGGGTCAGGCCCCAGCATCTCTCCGACACCGGGTATTCCAAGGTGGCGAGCAGGCTGCTGGCGGGGACGCGGGACGGCTGCAACAAGATCACCGTGAGGATGCTCACGCTGCAGCCCGGCGGACATATTCCGCGGGAGGCCGCAAGGGGAGAGAGAGTCATCTTCGTTCTGGAGGGTTCCGGCGAGTATGTCGATGCAGATGGGTTCGCACACGAGATGAAGCCGGGAGACGTGGCGGCCGTCCCGGCCTGGGAGGTGTTCCACATGCAGAACCGCAGCAGCTCCGATCTGGTTCTTCTGATTTCGTCGGGGCCGAACCAGTGAGCCCTCGCAACAAGCCGGACCCCTTCGAGGAGCTGGTGCGGCAGCTCGCATCCTCTTCGAAGGCTCCTGCAGAGGAGGAGAAGAAGCTGCAGGAGGCCTTGACGAAGGGCGCCGGCACGCAGGGGGTTCCGGTGGAGTCGAAGCCCCAGCCCGCCAGGTCGAAGAAGGGCGAGCGCGTCCCGCCGAAGCCGGTTCTGCCGGAAGTCCTCTACGGCAGGGGGAAGACGCCCGTCGAGGTGCTGTCGATCTTCAAGGCGATGCACGAGAGAGACGGCAGGGCTCTGGCCACGAGGTTGGAGAGCGACGCATTCGATCTGCTCATCAAGGAGTACCCCGTAACAAGAACCTGCAGCTCCTGCATGGCCGTATCCGCCGGTCCGACTCCCTCCCCTCCGGCCGCCGACGCTCCGCTCGTGGCCCTGATCGCCTCGGGCGCCTCGGACCTCATGGCTTCCGCCGAATCGGAGTTCTTCCTGGCGGAGATGTCCGTCCCCTGTCAACTCTTCGGCGACATGGGCGTTACCGGGATACACGGGCTGATGTCGGCGGCGGACGAGATCGGGAAGGCATCCCTGTGCATCGTCTTCTCCGGCATGGACGGCGCGCTTGCGACGATGCTGGGAGGCGTCTATTCCGGGCCGGTGATAGCCGTCCCAACTTCCTCCGGCTACGGCACTGCGTTCGGCGGTGTGTCCGCGCTCCTGACGATGCTCAACTCTACATCCCCGGGAATCACCGTGGTGAACATCGACAACGGGCTCGGGGCGGCGGCCGCCGCTCTGAGGATACTGGGAGGGCGCGGGAGCGCAGTATCTTGAGGTGCCTGATCACCGGCGGAGCGGGGTTCATCGGCTCCAACCTCGCGAGGGTTCTCCTTGCCAGGGGTTTCGATGTCCGCATTCTGGACGATCTCTCCACGGGCCGCGAATCCAATCTCGATGGCGTGGACTGCGAGTTCGTCCGGGGAGACCTGAGGGATGCCGCTACCGTTGACAAGGCCGTAGCCGGCTGTTCCAGGGTGTTCCATCTCGGAGCCCTGCCCAGTGTCCCGAGATCCATCGCGGACCCGGTCAGATCCAACGAGGTAAACGTACTGGGAACCCTCAACGTGCTCGAGGCATCGAGAAGGTTCGGCGTCGGAAGGGTGATCTTCGCCTCGTCATCGTCGATCTACGGCGACCAGCCCGTCGCGGTGAAGTCGGAGGACCTGGCCCCCAGGCCCATGTCACCCTATGCCGTAAGCAAGCTGGCGGCCGAGAAGTACTGCCAGGTCTTCTACGGTGTCTATGGGCTCGAAACCGTCTGCCTCAGGTATTTCAACGTCTTCGGTCCGCGTCAGGACCCGGACAGCCCTTATGCAGCAGTCATTCCGATCTTCACAAGGAGAATTCTCGAAGGGTTGCCGCCTCTGATAAACGGCGACGGATGCCAATCCAGGGACTTCACCTTCGTGGAGAACGTCGTCGAGGGGAACCTGAGGGCGGCCGAGGCGCCCGGTGCAGCCGGGATGGTGATGAACGTCGCTTGCGGCGGAAGCATCTCCGTGAACAGACTGGCGGGGGAGATCGCACGGCTGCTGGGCCGTGAGGATCTCGTCCCCGTCCATGCGCCGGCAAGACCGGGCGATGTCCGGGACAGCATGGCCGATATCGGGCTGGCCCGGCGGGTACTCGGTTACGAACCCATCGTGACGTTCGAGGAAGGCCTAAGGAGGACTGTGGGGTTCATGGCCGGGGATACGGTGCCCGTCTGAGCCTATCTCCCCGGGCCGAAGGCCTGGGGCCGGCCGATGCCGACGGTCCACGAAGTCCGGTCGCCCGAGCCGATTCCCCAGGATATGCTGGCTGGTCCGGCTGGAGTCCTGGCGCCGATCGACAGCCCGGCGCCCCAGATGGCCGATCCGTCCCCGGGCTCGAGGGGCGTTTCCCAGTCCCACGCTCCCACTCCTCTGACCGACGCGAAGAACGGTCCTTTGAAGTCCTGGCTGAAAACGGCTCCAAGGACGAGCCTCTCCCTCGATGCGGCCGAATTCCAGGGATGGCCCGGAATCGATCTCGCGACCGACAGCCGCGTGAACTGCCAGGGTTCGATTTCCCCGGCGGACAGATGAGTCCATCCGTCGATTCCGAAGGAGGAGCGCCTCCCCAGGGGCGTCACCCACGCTGCGTCCAGGTCGAAAACCTGATGGACAGGCTTCAGCGGACTTACTGAGAACTCCATCCGGACCGAGCTTCCTCTTCTCGGGTTCATCGGATTGTCCCAGGTCTGAGTCATCCCCCGGATGAACGCACGCCAGAAAGTCGTCCAGCTCTCCGCCGGCGAGTGCCTGGCGGTGAAGCCCGCTCCGATCTGTGAGACTCCGAACCAGCCGAGGGACAGCCCGTTGGCCAGTTCGGCCTCGAACCTGTTCTCGACCGCACAGGTCGATCCGTCTCCCGATCCGGCCGGCATGCACATCTGCCATCCCGTCAGGGACAACTGGCGGAAGGATCTGCTTCGGGAGGAGGCTCCGGTGACGGAAAGCTCGGCGAATACGTAGCCCTGGCTGCCCCCGAGGCCGAGGGAGGCACGCCCTCCCGTGTTCAGGAAATTCCTCGTCCTGAGCCCCAGCCTGCCCTCCAGCCCCAACTCGTTTCGATAGGCCAGACCGATGCCTATTTCCGCAGGGTCCCTCTCCTCCAGGTGGAAGGTCAGCCCCGCCCTGCCCGGGCCGATCCGGGACAGCTCGGGGCGAACCGAATTGAAGAGGCCGGAGGCAAACAGGATCTCGACTTCCCTTCGCAGGCTCGCAGGGGTCAGCGTGTCCCCCCTGGCCACACCGAGCCAGGGGAATACGGCTGTCTCGGGGAGCCTCGTGAGCCCTCCCAGTAGCACGTTGTCCAGCCTGACCGCGTCTCCTCGCTGCAGCAGCCTCCTGAAGGGCCTTGCGGTGAGTTCGGGGTAGCTGTCCAGCAGAGCGCATCCGGCTTCGTATCCGGCTCTGATCAGGGAGTCCGCCTTCTTGAAATCCCACATCGCCGCGTTGCCGAGAGCGGGACGGACCGTATAGTCGGCCCTTCTGCGGTATGAATCGTTCAGCGTCTTCGTGAGGGCCTCCAGAGTCAGCGTGCCTGCCTCCAGGAGCGTAGGTCTCTCCGGCGCCGGGTTCCTCTCGGGCGAGATGTCCACCGCGATTACGGGCAGCTCCCAGGTCTCCGCGGCTATGTCGACCGGCATGTTGTCGACCACTCCGCCGTCGACGAGGAGCATCCCCCCGGACCGAACCGCGGGGAAGACCGCCGGGAAGGCCATCGAGGAGAGCATGGCGTCCGGCAGGCTTCCCGATTCGAGGACGACGCGGGAGCGGCTTTCCAGATCGAAGGCCACCATCCGGACGGGTACGGGGAGGTTGTCGAAGTCGTCGCCGGTCCGGAGCTGGGTGAATGAGGTGAGGGAAACGAGAAGCGTGACGAGCCGCTGCGTGGAGATCGCGCTCGCAGGCAGGACGGGGGTCATGCCCCTCATCCCGAGGGTGACCAGCTCCATCTCTCCCTCGAGCCTCTGCGGCAGGAACGACAACTCCCTGTCCGGGGCGGAGGAGAACAGGTAATCCCAGTCGATGCTCCGGGCGATGCTGTCGATCTGGGCGGCGCTCCACCCGGATGCGTAAAGGCCTGCTACGAGGGCGCCCATGCTGGTGCCGGCTACGCATTTGACGGGAACCCCACGCTCCTCGAAGGCCCTGAGCACCCCGATGTGTGCGAGACCTCTCGCCCCTCCTCCCGAGAGGACGACCGAATAGCCCCGTACCTGAAACAGCAGCGCGGACAGGATCAGAAGACGGATCACGGCATGCTCCCCGATACTTTACCCGGACTGCACGTCAGGGTATTTTAACAACGATACGGTCTTTCATATCCGTTCGCATACCTCTCAGAAGGGAGTCTCAGTGAAGCTGCCAGTGTTTGCTCTCGTAATGATCGCGACCTGCGCGTTCGCCGGCCTGTCGACTGTCTCGACCTCGATGGACGGGGTCGTACTCAGCCTCGATACGCCCATGCCCAGGCTCATCGAGACCACGCTCGATGGCGCGACATACTCCAATGTCATCGTGGCGGGTTCCGAGAACCTGGCGGAAGTCGGCCTGCCCGCTCTGCCGGTCTTCAGAACCTGGATCATCGCCCCGATAGGTGCGGAGATCGAAGTCTCCCTCGACGGCCAGGTCACGAGCACGCTCGACATGACGGGTCTGGCCCCCGTGGCCCCCGGCATACCCTCCGTGTCCAAGGACCAGCCTAGGGATTCGTACGACCTCGTATTCGATCGTGACGTCTACATAAACGGCGCGGTCTACCCCGACGGCTGGGTGAGGGTGATCGAGGCCGGAATGATGCGCGGCCGCAGGCTCGCCCTGGTAGAGGTGACCCCCGTCCGCTGGAATCCTTCCGCTCATTCCGCCGAAGTCCTCGAGTCCGCCACGATCTCCGTCGGCTTCTCGGGCGGCGACCTCGCCCTGACCCTTTCCGAGGCCGAGCGCCTGGCCGCCTCCGGCTTCGAGCCCCTCCTGGCCTCCATGGCGATCAACTACGGCACGTTCAACTCGTTCGACGGCACCGACTCCCCGATGGGTGGATACCTCATCATCACCCACCCCGACTTCTACGAGACATCCATGGATGACTTCGTCACCTGGAAGACCATGTGCGGCTACGAAGTCACCCTCGTCTCCACGACGACCACGGGCTCAACTCCGGCCGCGATCCAGTCCTACATCCGGAACGCCATCTCCACATGGAGCACGCCGCCGCAGTACGTGCTGCTCGTCGGCGACACCAACTTCCTTCCCGGCTATTCCGCAAGCCAGTACGGCGGCGTCACGGATCACTACTACGTCTGCCTCGACGACGGCGGCTGGGTGGCCGATGCGTTCATCGGCCGCTTCTCCGTCACGACCACCGGCCAGGCCATAATGATGGCCGACAGGGTGATCGACTACGAGCAGTGGAACTACTCCGGTTCGGGAGCCTGGCTGCAGAGCACCGGATGGATAGCGAGCAACGACAACCCCAGCATTTCCGAAGGCACCCACAACCACTGCATCAACAACTACCTGACTCCTCTGGGCTACACCTTCGACCGGCTCTATCCCGTCACTTACGGAGCCTCTTCGGTGGACGTCATCGCTGCGGTGAACCAGGGCGAGTCCATGCTCACGTTCTCCGGCCACGGCTCCGAGACGAGCTGGGGCGACATGTCGTTCGGCTCCAGCGACTTCAATCAGCTCAACAACAACAACATGTTCCCCGGAGTTATCTCCCACGCCTGCCTCACGGGCAACTACGGCGTCGCCACCGCCTGGTGCGAAACCTGGACCCGGACGCCGGGCAAGGGCGGCCTCTGGTTCTGGGGTTCCGTCCCCTCCTCCTACTGGACCGAGGACGACATCCAGGAGAAGGCCGAGTACGAACACTTCCTCCAGGACGGCATCTACTGGCCCATGGGCTTCCTGAACGGCGGCAAGCTCGCCCTCTACTCCTACTACAGCGGCGGCGGCCGCACCAAGTACTATTTCGAGGCCTACAACCTGATGGGCGACCCGTCCGTCGAGATGTGGACCTGGCAGACGGCCGGCGGCGTGCCCATGACGATGAGCGTCTCCCATCCCGCCTCCATCATGGGAACGTGCCCCGTCACGGTCACCGTATCCGGCGCCACCGACGACGCCCTCGTATGCCTCTACAAGGAGGGTGAGGTCTTCGTGCGCGACTGGACGACCGGCGGCAGCGCAACCCTCTATGTCGCCCCCGCCACGACGGGCACGCTCAACGTCACCGTCCGCAGGCACAACTACAAGCCCTACATCGGCACGATCGCCGTAAACGCCGTAGGCATCGGCGAAGAGGGGGAGGCCCCCGCCGCGTTCGGCCTGAGCTGCGCCAACCCGCTTTACGCGATGGACGTGGTGACCATCACCGGTAACGGCCCCGCCAGTCTTGAGGTCTTCGACCTCACCGGACGAATCGTCGCAAGGCCCTTCCAGGGCGATGTCCAGGGAACCATGACGGTGAACGCTACAGACGGCCTCTCCTCCGGGGTGTACTTCCTCAGGCTCAACGGAGCCGGGGAGATCACCTCCCAGAGAGTCACCGTAATCAGGTAGCCGTACCTTCCGGATGCGGACCGTCCCGGGGGCGACCCCGGGACGGTCTCTTTTCCGGGGGTTTCAGGACAGGCGCGACCCGGGTCCGAAGTCTCCCACGTGATGACATCTCACTGGAGAGAGGAAGACCAGCCACACGGAGACCGCCCTTCCCAGCGAGTCCGCCAGATCCTGCCCGTATCCCTCCTGCTTGCTCGTGTAGAAGGCCGCCCGGGCCTCGACTTCCTCCGCGGCTATGTCGTCCGTCTTGTAGTCGATCGCGTAGAGCCTCCCCCCGTGTTCGGCCAGCAGGTCGACGAAACGGCTCCTGAAGCCGTCGGGCGTTCTTCTGAGATAGGGGTACTCCCTGCCGGCGATCCTTGCCCCACGGATGTCGAAGGGCAGGGGAGCCGAGAACAGGTTCCCGGCGAGATCGAAGGCCTTCGACGCATCCTCCCGGCCGGCGCGGGCCGATTCGCGGGCTCTGCACAGCCATGCGGCCGGGTCGGCGAAGTCGATCTTCTCAAGGAGCCGGTGCACCGAAATACCGAGTTCGACAGCCCTGGAGCGGGCGGACTCCTCGGATTCCGGAGCCAGCGGCAGCGTCGGTTCCAGGGCGGCGAGGGGCCTGTCGGCGGGGATCTGCGGCATGACGCCGGCTCTCCTGCTTCTCCCGCGTCCCGGAGGTACGCACGGGATCTCCTGAATCTCGACAAGACCCGGGTCGGCTTCGCAGGCGCCCCTGAGCGCCCTCGTCAGAACCTCGTCGAAGAACCTCGGCTCGTCGATCGCGGCTTCCCAGGCGGTCCGGCGCACGAAGGTGACCAGGCCCGTCCGGGCCCTGGTCAGGGCGACATAGACGAGCCTCCGCGCTTCGGCCAGGGTCTGCCGGCCCTGGATTTCAGCGAGCGCGTCCCACATGGGTGTCCGAATCCCGTCTCCGGCTCTCCCGAACCTCAGGGCGGCCCTGCGTTCGCGTTCCCTTACGAGGAGCCGGGTATCCCCCCTTCCGGCCTTCGTGTACTGGAGGGGCGGGATCAGTATCACGTTTTCGAAGGTGAGACCCTTGGACTTGTGGATGGAGGTGACGGACACGGTGCCGTCGGCTGCGATCGGTGACGGCTCCTCGAGCAGCTCCGTCCGCCCGGCTTCCTCCGACAGCGCACGCAGCAGGTCGAGAAGGGATGGATAGGCGCCTCCCGAAGCCTGTTCGACCAGGAAAGCGAGGTTGGACAGCCCGCGGATGGCATCCCGCCCGGACGCGGCCATCACGGGCACCGCGGCGGTCTCCGAGAGAAGCGTCTGGAGGAAATCGGCCACGGGGAGATCCCGTGAAGCCTTCCGCAGCATCTCGAGCTGTCTGCAGGCCAGGGCGGCCGCAGGGGACGACGATGCGAGCGATCCGGGGGGCCTCGACCAGTCGGACAGACCTTCCATGACGGCTGTAGTGATCGTCGCGTCGTCGAGCCCGAAGTGAGGCGACCTGAGCGTGCGGATCAGGCTTCTTCGATCGCCGGGGTGGAGCAGGCAGGATATGATGGCGGCAAGATCGGCGATCTCGGCTCTGGCCTTGAACTCCCTGCCGAGTGTGGTGGAACAGGCGATCCCGGCTTCAGAGAGTGTCTCGACCAGGCGGTCGATATGGGTGCCCGCCTTCAGCAGGACGGCCCATTCCATCGCTTTCGTCGAGAGTCCCGTATGCGACTGCAGGTGCTCCGCGCACCAGTACGCCGCCGCCGCCGCGGCGTCTCCCGTCGGAAGAGGCCTCCCCCCTCCCTCTCTTATGTCGTCCAGTATGACGAGGATGGGCTTGGGCCCGGCGGGAGCGCCCGGGGCCGGCTCGAAGCCCGAATACCCGCAGTCGAAGGCTGTCCGTCCGTCGAAGATGAGCGGCCCGGCCGCGTTGACGAGATCGATGATCGCAGGGCTGCTTCGGAAGCTGACGGTGATCCGTTCCGCGAGGGTGCCCTCCCTGTCGTCCTCGAGGGACTTCTTCACGTCGCCGTAGAGTTCCAGATCTGCCTGGCGCCATGCGTAGATGGACTGCTTAGGATCGCCAACGATCGTGACGGAGCCCTTGCGGAACCCGCGGCCGGAACCCGCTATCAGGCGGAAGATGGACGCCTGGTCGGCGCTCGTATCCTGGAACTCGTCCACCAGGATGTGTCTGAACCTCCGGGCGATCTCCCTCCTGAGATCATCGCTCTTTTCGAGGGAGTCCCTGAAACGGGAGAGGATCTCGTCGAAGGACAGGGTCGAGAGATCGTCCGCCCGGAGCCTCCTCAGCTTTTCCGCAAAGGGCAGGACGAGCCTCGCGAACTGCTCCGATACCGGTGCGGAGAAAACCGCGGCCACGGTGTCCTTGAATAGCACAGTGGCCTCCGACCTGGACACCGTCGTCCAGTTTTTCGCCGAGCCCCCTGAATGACCGATCGAGTCAACCGTTTCACGGAGCTCCTGTTCGGAAGCGAGGCCGGCGAGGAAGGCGCGGGCGGGAGCGAGAACCCGGCGATAGGCATCGCCCTTCCTGTCTCCCTCCGGCACCCCGGAGAGGATGGCTTCCAGCGCGTTCAGCCTTGCCGAAGCCCAGTCCACAGGGGAGGAACCGTCCTCCGTCAGACATCCGGCCGACGAGAACCACGGTCTGGAGGACACTTCGAGCGCCATCTCCGGGAGTTCGTTTCCGGAGAGGCCGATGAGCCGGCCGCACTCGAAGAGCCTCCCGGGATCGTCGGCGAGATGCTCCTCCCACATCCTCCGGAGTTCGTCGAGTCCTACCGGCTGCTCCTCCACCTCGAACGACGGGTCGATGCCCGCGATGTGCGAATACTCCCGCAGCATCGAGGCGGCGAAGGAGTGGATCGTGGTGATGCAGGCCCCGGGAAGCTGTCCGGCGAGGGTCCTCCTGAGCGCGCCCTCCTCTCCGGAGCGGGGCATGTCCATTATTCTCGCCCTTATCCTGCGCCGCAGCTCGGCTGCCGCCGCCTCGCCGAAGGTGAGCACAGCGATCCGCGAGATGTCCCCGTGATGCCTGGCCAGCCGCATGACACGGTCGGTCATGAGATGTGTCTTGCCGGTTCCCGCGCTCGCCTCGACGGAGACGGATCGCGCAAGCTCGGAGACTATCGATTCCCGGACGGCTCCGTCCGCGGGTCCCCCGTCAGTCCTCCCGGGGTTCGGCATCGGCACCTCCCCCAGATACCCAGAAGCGGATGGCTCCGCTCAGGTCCGGTGTCGCGGCGAGCTTGGTCGAAACCCTGTTCGAAGGACCCTTCCTGCAGAGCTGGAGGTGGGGGCAGGAGCGGCACGTCGAAGACCCCTCGGCGGCGCCAGCCGCAGGTGGAAATACTCCTGAACGGATCAGCCGGATGGTCTCCGCAACGACGGGCATCGCCTCCTCAACGGCCTCTTCAAGACTCTCTCCCTCGAGCGACACATCCAGGGATGGGCGCTGCATGTAGAGCAGGCCGGCATGTGAAACGGGGTCGCCCGTGGAATCCATGATGGCGGCGTAAACGGGTATCTGAAGCGAGAGCGGGCCGGCGGCGGATTCCTGGAGCTCCTTCATCCCGGCCGGGCGGCCGGTCTTCAGATCGAGCACCCAGCGCCCGCTCCCATCCGACAGGATCATGTCGATCCTTCCCCTCAGCCGGGCGCCCGCCTCGTCGATGTATCCCTCCCTGCCGGCCTCCAGCGACCCGGCGCCGTCCGGCGCGAGACCGTTGTCCCTGAGGAATGCGAGAACACGCTCGATCTTCGGAGCCGTCGATTCGACGTAGAGCCTGGCCAGCTCGCTGCTGCCCATGATCCCGGCGAGGTTCCGTCTCTCCGCCTCGAGTTCGAGAGCTTCGAGGGCGCTTGCGGAAGCATGGGCCAGGCATCCGGCGAGGGCGGCATGGATGACGGCGCCGGAGACATCCGGAGGAGGCACGGAGGTCGAAGCGGCACCGGGGCCATCATCCAGCCCCCACACCTGCTCGACGAGGTATCGGAACGGGCATCCGATCCATTTCTCCAGACCCGAGGGGGAGAACGCCCGGGGCGGGTCGGAGGCCGCAGATCCGATTATCCCGTCGAAGGGGCCGAACGGCGCCGAGAAGTCGTACCGGGATGCCTCCGCCGCGAATGACTCGGCGAAGAACGGCCTGTGGAGAGGCAGTTCGCCTCTGGAGGCGGCGATGATGTCGGCGCGGCTTCTTCCGCCTCCCCCGAAGAGGACGACCAGCGGGGATGAGGACGATCTAACGACCTGAAGCCCGGCGCCTCCGCGGGCGAAGCCGCCGTCCCTCTCGACGATAGGGCCGATGAAAGGCGACCAGGCGACCTCCCGGCCGGTCGAGTCGTTCGTCATCCTCACCAGGGTGAGGGATTCCGCGGCGCATTCGAAGGCCTGTCTGAAGAGGAGCGCCTGCTCCAGCTCCCTGAGTCTCCCCGGGGGGAGTTCGAGAACGGAGCGGAGGCTTTCGGGCAGCCGCGGGTCGGTACGGACGAATCCCGGGAAGACGTCCTCCTCCAGGCCGAAGAGGATCACCTGTCGGAAGGACGTTCCTCTCGCCTCTGCGAAACCCATCAGATCGACGCCCGACGGATTGCCGGGGAACGCGAACGAGGCTCCGTCGAGGATCGCATCCAGAATCCCGCCGAGGCCGGGAAGGGTGATGGGGGCCTCATGTCTGACAGGGGAGAGCCTGGGGAGGGATTCGAGCACGGTTTCGGCCAGGCCTCCCGGTGCGATGAGGGTCCGGGCGGCTCTGCAGAGGGCTTTCAGCATCCCGTCCGGCGGGGCGGAATCCGGTATCGAGGCATCCGCGGCCGAAAGAGCGGCGGCGAAGCGTCCTGCAGGCCCCAGGGGGCCGGCGGGGTCGAGCGCCGCAAGCCTGGCGAGTACCACAGAACCTTTCCGTGTCGGCACAGTCCTGACGGCCTCGACGATGGTGTCCGGCGCGGCTTCGAGATCCTCCCTCAGCACTCCGCAACCCGCGATCTCGATCAGAACCGAATGATGGTATCCGGACGAACGGAGCCTGCAGAGCCCCCGGAGAAGGGCCGCGACGGGCAGGAACCCCGCAGGGACGCCGCCCGGCCGCGTGCAGGGGATATTCTCCAGCCTGAAAAGCGTCTCGACCGCCCCGAATGCCGGACCTGTGCCTATAACGGCGATGTCACGGCCGCTCAGCCCCGATGCCGTCGCACGGCCGATCTCGTCCGCGACGGCCCTGGCCACGCCCATGGCTCCCGATGTCTCGATCATCCTGAATCCGGCCGGGATGGGAATCGTCCTCCCGCCGCCGTCCAGCAGCGCATCCGCGAATTCGAGGAAGGGAGGCGGGGGAGCGCCTCGCGAATCGGCCCTCACAGGCACTCCGTGAGCCGAGAGGATCCTGCGCGTGCTCCTGCCGATGTCCTGCCACTGTTCGAGCGCCGCCGGGACCGGGCAGAAGAAGACGACCACCGCCCCCGATCCGAGCAGTGTTCTCAGGAGCCGCCTCTGGAGGGGATTGAGATCGAGAAAGCCGTACAGGATGATCCTCCTGTACGGGATCGATCTCCTGCCGAGCACCCCCGCCGCGAGTACGTCGTGGGTGGCCGGATACAGCCGCGTCCTGGCTTCGTGGTATCGCCCGAACGCCGTCATCACCGATTCTACAGTGGATGAGTCCGATGAGAGGCCTGCGCCGCCTCCGGTTTCCGCACCCGTCATGCCGGACGCGATGGCTGCGCTCGTCTCGTATGCTTCAGGGTCGATCCCGCGGTCGAGCAGCTCATCCTCGAAGAAGTCCGCCAGTGCGGAGGCTGCGTGGGGCGAGCCTGCGAGGGCTGCGTAGGGCCGGCCCGCAGGGATCGAGCGCATTGCCTCCATCGCGAGGAGGATCCTGTCCGCCGGAGAGACGGTTTCTCTCACCGCCGGGATGTCGGAGAGACGGTCCACGAGCTGGGGCAGGCCGGGCATGATCTCGAGGCCGGGCAGGATCTCCCTTTTCGAAGACTCTGCGAGTATCCGGAGGATGTGACGCTGGAGGGCCGTACCCGCCGTGACTACTGCCGAGGGTCCGTCGTCGGCGGCCTGCTCGATCTCCGACGGCAGTACGGATTCCAGAGCCCGGTAGTGCCCTTCGATCAGTTTGAGCATGTTTGAAGATAGCGGATACGCCGGATCGATGGGAATACGCCAAAGGGAGGGAGACTTGAGCCAAACCGGCGGACAGGCGGGGGCGGGCCGGAAGCTGATGGCCCTCAGACAGAGGATGCCGGGAGCGAATCCATACGAACTCGGCAGGATGCGGGCCCAGGCGATACGCCTCCTGTTCAGGCTCGGGAACCCGGAAGCGGCCGTGAAGGAGGCCGGACTGCTGTGTGATGAGCAGCCGGGCAAGGCCTACTCCTGGATGGTCATGGGTGATGCATGCGCAATGGCCGGCGCCTGGCGGGAGGCGCTCGACTCGTTCGTCCGGGCCTCTGTCCTGAGGCGCGAAGCCGGACAGATCGAGGACGCCGTCAGAACCGAACTGGGGCCGGCCTACCGCATGGCCGAGGGGCTGGGCGAACTCGACCTGTGCCTGGACCTTACCGGCAGGGGAGGCGGGGGGCTGCTCGGGGATATGCTCCTTTCCAGGGCCTCCAGGCTCTCGGGGAAGGCCTCGGGGAATCCCGCTGTCCCTCCGGGTGCTGGCTTCCTCATCGAAGGCATCCACATACTGGAATCCTGCCACAGGGGGGCGAAGCCCTGGCGGCTTCCGGACCTGGTGCTCGACTGGGGCCCTGCGGAGCCCGAGTGGCGCTGGAGGTTGCTGGCCGAGGGAGTCATGCTGTTCAGGGACTGCGGGCTGGCCGTGTCTCCCTGGAAGAAGACGCTGGACCTCTTCGAGGGGCCCGTCCTCGATCCGAGGTTCACGGGCGAGAGAAAGGCCGTTCTCGATCTGGTCCGCCCGCCGGGGAACCAGGATTTCGTGCAGTGAAAGTGCTTTTGGGTTAGGTTACGCTCCACGGAGGATCGGGCTGGCCCTCGCTGGTCTCAGGAGGGCTTTCCCGGCTTCCGGGGCGGAGTTCACTCTATGACCGGCTCACTGATCTTCGGAGGACTCTTTCATGGCTAGGATCAAACCATTCGTCGGGCTAAGACCTCGCAAGGACATGGCGGAGAAGGTCGCAGCCCCTCCCTATGACGTACTCGATTCGGACGAGGCCAGGGAGATGGCCGCCGGGAACCCCTGGAGCATCCTTCACTGCTCCAAGCCCGAGATCGATCTCGATCCGTCGGTGGACCTGTACGACGACCGGGTGTACGCCCGCGGCGCCGAGAACCTCCGGAGGATGATCGAGGGCGGTGTCCTCCGTCAGGACGACACCGCCACGTTCTACTTCTACAGGCAGATCATGGCCGGCCACTCCCAGACCGGGCTCGTCGCGTGCGCATCCATCGAGGACTACGAGAACGACGTCATAAAGAAGCACGAGTTCACACGGAAGGACAAGGAGCTCGACAGGATCAGGCATATCGAGTCGCAGAACGCCCAGATCGGCCCCGTGTTCCTGACCTACCGGGATGTGGCCGGGATGGCGGAGATCACGGAGAAGGTGTGCTCCGCAGAACCCGAGAACGACTTCACCTCGCCCGACGGCGTGAGGCACACGTTCTGGGTCGTAAGAGAACAGCACGTTGTGGACAGAATAGTCCAGATATTCGCCGGGATCCCGTTCCTCTACGTGGCCGACGGACACCACAGAAGCGCCGCCGGAACGCTGATCGGGCAGAAGCGCCGGGCGTCGAACCCCGGCCACACCGGCAGGGAGGAGTATAACTACTTCCTGTCTGTGATCTTCCCGAAGAGCAGCCTCCAGATAATGCCCTACAACCGTGTCGTGGCCGACCTCCCCGGGCTCACGCAGGAGCAGTTCCTCGCTCGTATCTCCGAAAAGTTCAGAGTCTACCCCGATCCGGAACCCACACCCCGGGCGGTCAAGAACTTCTCGATGTACATGGCCGGGAAGTGGTACGGGCTGGAAGCCCTTCCGGGCAGCTTCCCCGCGGCTGATCCGGTCGAGAGCCTGGATGCGAGCATCCTGCAGCGGAACCTACTGGCGCCCATCCTGGGTATAGATGATCCCAGAACCAGCAGTCGCATCAACTTCGTCGGGGGGATAAGGGGGACTGACGAACTCGAGAGGCTCGTCGATTCCGGCAGGTATGCCGTGGCCTTCTCCCTGCACGCTGTGACGATGGACCAGCTTCTCGACGTAGCCGACAACGGCAGAGTGATGCCGCCGAAATCAACGTGGTTCGAGCCGAAGCTTCGGAGCGGGCTCGTCATCCACATGCTGTAACCGGGAGGGACCGATGAGACTCGAGCGTCTGGCTCCGCCGATACTGGCGCTTCTGCTGGCCTCGTGCGGAGGTAGCGGCGCTTCGCGTGCGGTCCAGGAGTTCGCCGGCGCTCTGGCCGATTCCTCCTACGACACGGCCTGGAATCTGCTGACCCCCTCGACCCGGCACCTGTACGATTCGACCGTAGTGGTCCTGCACCATTTCGGTTACACGGAGGCGTCCGGGGCCCTCACCGGGCTCGCCGGAGAGATGACCGAGGAAGAGTTCGCGGCCCTGGACGGGCAGACTCTCTTCTCGCGCATGGTCTCCCGCTCGGAGACCGCCCATTCGCTGAGCACCTCCATCAGATCGGTCGACTACAGGGATTCGACGCTCGCGGTGGTTGTGGTGAGGACGACCGACGGACCGCAGGAGATTCCGGTCAGGCTGGTGGAAGGCATCTGGCTCGTCGATCTGACGACCCTGGCGCCGCCGATGGAGGAAGGGGAGTAGAATGCCTGCAGTCACGAGGGGCTGGATCGTCTGGACGGTCATTCTTGGATCGTTCGGCCTGTTCCTGCTGCTTTGGGGTCTTGGCCTGGGGGTGTCCCGCTGGTGGCCCATCCTGGTGACGATGATGGGTGTGGCTTCGCTCTGCCGCGGGATGAACAGGAGGGAGAACTCCGTGTTCGGCCTCCTGCTGGCGGGCTGGGGCCTGATAGGCGTTGCGGCGATGCACGGCGACGAGCTGGGCATTACCTCGATCGCGCCGTTCCTGTTCGGCGGGTTCCTCCTCTGGATCCCCCCCGCCATCCTCATCGCCCGTTCGGTGTCAGAGGAAAAAACGTCAAATACGCACCTTTAAGGTATGAATGACGGATAAAGAACAGAGGCCGGTCGACGACCGGCCTCTTTGCATTGACGGGAGGTCGGGAGATGGGTCGCAGAGCCAGGCTCGATCAGACTGATTCCCTTCATCACGTGATGGCGAGGACCGTCGAGAGACGGCTTCTCTTCATGGATGACACCGACCGTGCAGCCTTCCTCGATACCCTCTCCCAACTCTGCGCCGTATCCGAGACCGGACTGCTCGCCTGGGCGCTCATGGATTCCCACGTTCACCTGCTCATAAGGTGCGGGGACTTTCCGCTGTCCAGGTTCATGCAGCAGCTTCTGTCGCGGTATGCCAGGTACTTCAACAGGCGGCACGGGAGGACCGGACACCTCTTCGAGAGCCGTTTCAGGTCGATTCTCATAAACGATGAGGCGTACCTGACGACTGTCGTAAGGTACATCCACCTGAATCCGGTATTGGCCGGCATGGTGGACAGCGTCGACGATCTCGCCCGATATCCCTGGACGGGACACAGGTCGATCATCTCAGGAATCTCGATCAACGGGCAGGACACCAAGGCGGTGCTCTCGATGTTCGGAAGCGACAGAGAAAGTGCGCTGGCTGCATATCTGAAGATGATGTCCTCCGACTCGCCCGCCTGGGAATACGTAGGTGAGGGCTTTATCCTCGGTTCCAGGGGAATGAGTGCCGGAAGGGTCTCCGATCTGATGTCGGAGAGGACACCTTCCAGTCGGAGGGTTCTGGGGGACAGGAAATCTACGGCTGAACTCGCGACATCCCTCAAGGCGGACGGCAGGCATGGAATCCGCGACAGGGACAGCTCCAGAGGAAAAATCGAGGAGATCTTCCGCGACATCCTCGACCAGTTCGGTCTCGAGCGGAGAGACCTGATGAAGAAGTCGCGCAATGGAACTCTCACTGCAGCGAGAGCTGCCGCAGCCAGGAGACTGATCACCGAAGCAGGGCTGAATATGACCGAGACGGGCCGTTTGCTCGGAATCACGAGACAGGGAGTAAGCTATCTCTTGAACTGCAAGTAATCAATGCAATTATACAGCGATTTTGCGTATTTGACGTTTTTTCCTCTGACACCGGACGGGGAGGTCGGGAGATGGCGGGAGTGGTGATGATGACGGTTCTGGCGGGGGTGGTGGCAGGGATGCCGGGCCCGGGGATGCTGTTCGACTGGCCGGCCTTCCCCTCCGCCGGATTCGTCGAGGTGGTGAATCCCGCCGCGCTGGCCTGGCAGCGCGACATGACGCTCTCCGTAGGCGTCCCTTCCAGCGACAGCTCGCTCCACCGCCCGGACAGGGTCTATCTCGGGCTCCCGGGCATCGGAGCCTCGGGCTGGTGGGAGGGGAAGGGGGATCTCCGGCGCTTCACGGTCGGGTCGGCGACCACCCTCGTCGACGGCATGGCGTCCATCGGCACATCCTATACGTGGATGGACCCGGTGACCTCCGATGAGTGGGAAGGAGCGCGCAGTTGGGACATCGGCGTGTCCTTCAGGCCCTCCGCCGTGTTTTCCGTCGGAATCGTCCGCAGGAGTGGATTCGAGTCGGCCGGCGTGGAGCATGAAGCCTCGTACAGGGGAGGCCTGGCAGCAAGACCCTTCGGCCCGGTTTTCACTCTGACCGGAAACGTCGGAGTGGACGAGGATTTCGACGATTTCGAGTTCGACGGGGGGTTCGAGGTCAGACCCGTTCCCGGCGCCGCCCTGCGGCTGGGCTTCTCCGAGGACCGGGTCTCGGCGGGCATCTCCAGCGACTTCGGGCATGTCGGCGCAGCTTTCTCCGGCCTCCTCGAGGACGAGAACTACGCCGGGGGGCGGGCGGAGATAAGGCTCACCTCCAGCCCGAGACGAAGCATCCTTCCTCCGTCCGGGAGGTACGTCCGCATAGAGACGGGCTCGACGGCCGAGGAGCAGACCAGGGATTTCCTCGGTCCGGTGAAGAGGAGCTTCTCCGAGGAGATCCTCCTGATAGAGCGCGCCGTCGACGACCCTTCGGTCGAAGGGCTGATCGTCGATCTGGACGGAGGGACGGGGACCGCCGCCCAGGCCGAGGAGCTGAGAACCCAGCTCGCGCGGGCCAGGAGCATGGGCAAGCAGGTGGTGGTCTATGCCGGCAGCCCGGGCAACATCGAGTGCTACGTCGGGAGCGCTGGCACGGAGTTCTGGATGCACCCCGCAGGAGAGACGTTCTTCTCCGGCTTCGCCGCCCACGGCATCTTCCTGAGGGACTTCCTGGACAACGTCGGGCTCTATCCGGACTTCGTGCGGATCGGCGAATACAAGAGCGCGGCCGACATGCTGACCCGGTCGGACATGTCCGAAGCCCAGAGGATCGCCGAAACGGCGCTCCTCGAATCCTTCCACAGGGAGCTGTTCCTCGCCCTCACCAACGGGCGCGGTCTGGAGCCGCCGCAGATCGTCACCATTCTGAAGGCCGGGATGATGCCGCCGCACGAGGCCGTCGACGCCGGCCTGGTCGACGGCACGGTGTTTCCGGACGAGATCGAGGAACGGCTGGAGGCTCTGAACGGCCGCGGAATAACCGTGAGATCGCTCGACGAGTACGAGGCATCGATCCCGATAGACGACGACTGGGGTCCAGAACCCAGGATCGCCGTCATAACGGCTACTGGCTTCATCACCCGCGGCCGCAGCGGGACTTCCTTCCCCCTGGGCGGGACGATGGGCAGCGAGACCATCTGCGAGCTGATCAGGGACGCGGCTTCCAGACCCGGCGTGAAGGCCGTTGTGATCCGGATCGACTCGGGCGGCGGAGACGCCTTCGCATCCGAGGAGATGCACCATTGCATCGACGAAATCTCGAAGGAAATGCCCGTCGTAGTCTCCATGGGCGGCGTCGCCGCATCGGGCGGCTACTACATCGCATGCTGCGCAGACAGCATCTTCGCCGACAGCTACACGGTCACCGGCTCGATCGGGGTCATCGGCGGGAAGATAGCGGCGGGCGAACTCCTCGACAGGATCGGCATAGGCGTCGAAACCATCGCCCCGTATCCGATGGCCGACTTGTTCGACGTCTTCTCGAGCTTCACCGACGATCAGAGGCGGAACGTGGAGGAGTCCATAGGGCGCTGCTACGACCTCTTCACGGGCAGGGTGGCGGACGGCCGCGGCATGACCAGGGAGCAGGTCGATTCGATCGGACGCGGGCGCATCTGGTCCGGCTCCGACGCCCTGGAGATCGGTCTGGTGGACAGGATAGGAGGGCTGACCGACGCCGTGCGCTGCGCGGCGGGAATGGCCGGACTCGGTGAGGACTGGGTACCAGTAATCGAAGTGCATCCCAGGCCCGGCCTTTTCGATGGCCTGAGCCTGAGCCCGTTCAGAGGCGCGTCGGTGCTCGATCCCCGGAGTCTTCTCAATCAGATATCGGCCTTCGACAGGCCGCTGTACCTGATGCAGCCCGTCATCGTAGAGTGACGGAGGGGCTCCTCCCGGAGGCGGCCGATCAGGCCTCCTACATGGAGGCGAGGAGCAGATTGGACTTCGTACCTGCGGCGGCGGAGATCTGCCGCAGGCACGGCATCCCTTCCGCCGGTCCGGCGCGGGTGGATTCGGGCACGCATCTCGTCTTCCTGCTGGACGGCATGGCAATCAAGCTGTACGCGCCCTCCTGGTCGGAGGACTTCCGGGCGGAACGCGGGGCACTGGCTCGAGAAGGCGCCGGTGTTCGACGGGGCGGCGTTCGAGGAGGCGCTGTTCGGCTTCAGGCTGGACTGAAAACCCGCTAGAACCCGCCACCAATGCGCATGTTCAGCCTGAATCCCTCCGGGGACAGCAGGGCCGCATCCACCCGGAGAGTCATGCCCCTCAAGGTGGCGTAGAAACCGATTCCGCCGTCCGGGTGCCACCTGTCCCATCTCATCCCGCTGAGCGTCTCCGACGCCTGGCCGGCGTCCGCGAACAGGGCCGCACCGACGAGAATGAGCGGATCGTCCGTCTCCGGATCGTCCATCAACCCGAAGAGCCGCCTCCTGAGTTCCAGGTTCGCGACGGTCAGCCAGTCACCCGAGAACCTGTCGCCGGCGTACCCCCTGAGGAGCTGGGCGGGTCCGAGGAACGGAAGGAAGGGAATCTGTGTGTCACCGGCGCCGTGGTGGTATGCGACGTCGTTTCTCAGAGCCAGCAGGAAGCCTCCTCCGATCGGGTGGCAGGCCGTCCGCTCGAGTTCGGTCCTCCAGTAAGCCTTTCCGCCTCCGCCCTGCCAGTCGAATCGTGCCCGGAGATTTCCCCATGCAGGACCGGGGTATGAGCGCGAACTCAACTACACGGAGGGGCCGGCGGTCCATCCATTCGTGATCGGGCGATCCGGCAGGCTGCCCCACAGATCGCCCTCCTCCCGGTCGAATACCGAAGAGTGCCTCGCCTCGGCCCCCGCCCTCGCCTCGAACGGACCGAAGGTCCGGGTGTGTCCGATGGAGATCACGTCCGATTCCCTGTCATACTCCAGGCTTTCGTCGGGGTCGCCCCAGTTGCCCCAGCCGAAGAAATCGTGATTCAGAAGCTGCTCGTGACAGGCGGACGCGAACCACGCGCCTCCTCCCACCGGGATGCGGACTCCGAAGGATTCGTACTGGCCCCCTCTCGCCGTTCCGTAGGCCATGACCGATATTTCCGGGCCCTCGACACCTTCCGGGCCTGCGTGCAGGATCGCGCCATACAGGAGACCCGATCCGGAAGAGTAGCTGACCAGCGGGAGAACAGCCACGCCGGCAGCGGCGACGGACGCCATGAGTGTCAGCAGAAGCGCTTTCATGCGATTCCTCCGGTGGTGATCATTCTTCCGCGGCCTCCAGGGCCGGGGTTGAGGGCGACGCCGGATTCGGGGCCCGGCATGGCAGAAACCCATCGACAGGGTTTATACTCATCTTAAACTACCTCAAGGAGGCTGGACTTGAAGGGGCCACTGATCGTAGTTCCGACCTACAACGAGGTATCGAACATCAGGAAGCTGATACCGGCGGTCCTGGCGCTTCCGGGATCGCCCAGCATCCTCGTCGTCGACGACAGCAGCCCCGATGGAACGGGCGACGCCATCCGCGAATTCGAGGGCACGGGCAGGGTGCATCTCCTGACCAGGCCGGAGAAGAAGGGCCTGGGCCAGGCCTACGTGGCCGGCTTCAGATGGGCGCTGGAACAGGACTTCGACCCGATAGTCCAGATGGATGCGGACTTCTCCCACGACCCCGTGAAGGTTCCGGAACTGATCGGAGCCCTCTCGGACCACGACTTCGCCCTCGGATCGCGTTACTGCTGCGGCGTGAACGTCGTGAACTGGCCGCTCTCCCGGCTGCTCCTCTCCTACTTCGCCAACGTTTACACGCGCCTGATAACCGGGCTGCCCGTCACGGACGCCACCGGCGGATTCAAGGCCTTCCGCAGGGATGCCCTCGTGAAGCTAGATCTGAACGAGATCCGCTCGGATGGCTACTCGTTCCAGATCGAGGTGACATACAAGCTCTTCCGGGCCGGGTGCAGGGTCGTCGAAATACCCATCATCTTCGTGGACCGACACGCCGGCACCTCCAAGATGACGCGGAGCATCGTCTGGGAAGCCGTGTGGATGGTCTGGCGACTCAAG
This sequence comes from Candidatus Fermentibacter danicus, assembly GCA_001618605.1. Lineage (GTDB taxonomy): Bacteria > Fermentibacterota > Fermentibacteria > Fermentibacterales > Fermentibacteraceae > Fermentibacter > Fermentibacter danicus. The sequence continues at coordinate 97,989 of LKHC01000110.1, read as the reverse complement.
TTGTCCAACCTCTTCCGATGATCTCTCCGGCTCTTCCTCTGGCCGTTCTCGCCGCATCCACACAGGTTCTGGACTGGGATTTCGTCTCCTCGATGACGCACGTGCGCTCGGCGCAGCCCACGGCGGAGGGCCTGTGGTGCGCCACATCCGGAGGCGTCTTCTTCTACGACTACGACCAGGGCTTCACGGCGGAGTACCTGTATCCGCACGATCTACCGCACCATGCCGTTGAAGACGTTCTGCAGGACAGCCAGGGCAGGCTGTGGTGCGCCACGGGCAACGGCCTGGCCGTGCTCGAGAACGGCGGATGGACCGTCTACACCTCCTTCGATGGGATACCCGGCTCCGGCGAAGTGCGGGTCGTCGAGGAGGCCGGCTCGCGGATCTGGGCCGGAACCGACGGCGGGCTGGCCGGATGGACCGGCTCGGGATTCCTGCACATGGACGAGGCTCTCACCCGGGGAGGATTCACTGCGGGCGAAGTGGACGCCCTTCTCGAGCGCGACGACTCTCTCTGGATCGCCACCGAAATCGGCGTGTTCTCCCTGGATCTCGGATCGAGCCCCTACGTCGCATCCTCGTGGCACCACTGGGCCGCCGAGACCGGGGGGCTGGGCATACGAGGCTTCCTGGCAACGCCCGACAGCCTCTACGCCTTCGGCAGCGGCGTCTTCAGGCGGGATCCCGGAGCATGGACCGTCCTCCTCGATTATTCCTCACATCCCGACAGCATGATCCTCGGACTCGCCTCGACCTCCGACGGTCTCGTCGCCGCGGGCTGCGGCGTGCGCCGCAGGATCGCCGGAACCGCATGGGAGCGATGGGGGGAGGGCTTTCCGCCCGGCACCCAGGCGACTTTCCTGGCCGAAGGCGGGGGCAGTCTCTGGTGCGGCGCAGGATCGCAGCACTGGACGAACACCGACTACGGAGCCGGCCTGGCCAGGCTGAACCCGGAAGGGTGGACTCTCGTCTTGATCCCGGGCCTTCCCGCCGGGAGCTGCTATCAGCCCGCCATTATCGACGGCACGCTCTACTGCGGCAGCCACAACCGGGGGTTGATGGCCCGCTACGGAAACGAGTGGCGACACTACGGCCCCTTCGACGGACTGCCCAACACGCTGAGAGTCTATCCTGTCGCCGATGCCCCCGGGGAAGCCGTATGGACGGCGAGCTACCATTACGGGCTCACATGGCTTTGGGATTCCGGAACCCCTTCCGGCGCCGACGACATCTTGATGACGTTCGTCAGCGACAGCATCCAGGTGAACCCTCCGGTGCCCCAGATGGAGGCGCCGCTCCTCAACAACCAGGCGGTCTGCCTCGCCTCCTCCGGGGAGACTCTCTGGATCGGCCAGGAGCCGTTCTGGACGACTCCGGACGAGCCGAGCGGACTCGTAGTCTGCGTGGGCGACCCGGCGGCCGGTGACCTCGAATGGGCTGCCTTCACCGTGGATGACGGCCTGGCGTCCGGTGCGATCCGCTCGCTGCTCCTCACGGGAGACGGCGGCATCTGGATCGCCTTCGCCGGAGACGCGGGCTGCCAGTATCTCGACTTCGGGGGAACTCCGCTGATCCATTCCGACGACTCGTGGCTGCCTGCGCCGAACCAGTCCTGGGGCATGTCGAGCGGCCTCCCCTCCAGCCAGGTGCTTTCATTCTGCCGGGACAGGGAGGGCGGCGTTCTGGTCGGCACCGGAGCGGGGCTGTCCCGCTGGACTGCGGGGGCCGGGTTCACGACCGTCGCGGGAGTGGACGGAGCGATCAAGGCCATCGCCCTGGACGGCGACGGAACGGCATGGTGTCTGGGTTCCTCGGCCGTGTGGGCCGTGGACGGTGCAGAGGTGGTCCGCTACGATCGGTCCAACTCCCCGTTCCTGCCCGTGAACCGCGTCGAGAACGAGTTTGCGGCATGGGATCCCTCGGAGGGGCGGATAATCTTCTCCTCCCGCATAGGCATGTGGATGATCCGTACCGCCGCCGGTTCGGCCGGAGGGGGCGGGCCGCGCTTCCATCCGCAGCCATTCCTGCCCGGCGACGGGGGAGTGCTCTCGCTCACGGGCGTTCCCGACGCGCCCGTGACCGTGCGGGTGTTCTCGGTGGATGGGGCCTTCGTCGCCTCCATCAGCGCCGACTCCCCCGGGGCATGGTCCTGGGACGGCCGCACGGAAGGCGGGAACGCGGCCGGCGGGGTATATTTCGCCGTCGTGGAGGCCGATGGAGTCACATCGGTCACGAAGCTGGCGGTAGTCAGATGATCAGGGCGAGAAAGCTCGTTTCGGATGACAGGGGCAGGTGGGCGGAATTCGTCCGACTCTCCTCCAACGGGACTCTGTTCCACCTGCCGGAGTTCTTCGACTACCATCCCCCGGGGCGGTTCGACAACCATCACGTGGTCCTAGAGGACGACGAGAACGGTTCCATAGTCGCGATCGCAACCGGAGCCTTCTCGGAGATCGAGGGGGAGAGATGGTTCCGGTCGCACCCGGGCGCCTCCTGGGGCGGGCTGGTGATGAACGATTCCGCCGGCCTCGAAACCGTGGAGGAGTGCGTCGAGGCTCTGATCGGACACGTCCGCTCCATGGGCGCTGTCGGAATGGAGATGACGCCGCCCCCGATGGTCTATCACAGACGCCCGTCGAACTACCTGGACTTCGCGCTGGTGAGGCGGGGATTCACATACAGGAAGCGCGAACTCACCGCAGTGATAGACCTGGGCAGGATGGGCGACGAGATCGAGCTGGCCTTCAGGGATTCCGCCAGACGGGGAGCAGCCCGTGCCGTCAGGATGGGCATCGAGGTGGCGGAGGAGCCGGACTTCGGCGCCTTCTATCCCGTACTGGAAACCAACCTCCAGGAGCGCCACGGGGTCAGGCCGACCCATACGATCGAGGAGCTGGAGAAACTGCGCGGCCTCCTCGGCGGCGGCATGATCCGGCAGTTCGTGGCCCGGGGGGAACAGGGAGTGCTCGCAGGAATGATCATGTTCCGATGCAACCCGCGGGTCACTCTGGCCTTCTACATCTCGCACGACGCCAGATACCAGGCCCTGCGTCCCGTGAACCTCGTCTACCAGGAAGTCATCCGCTGGGCAAGGGATTCGGGCTACAGGTATCTCGACCTCGGCACGTTCACGCTGGACATGCAGGTGAACCACGGGCTCTGCCGCTTCAAGGAGTCCTTCAGCGCCAGAGGTCACTTCCGGGAGACGTTCAGGGGAAGGATCGACGGATGACAGAGAGGTCGTCGATCTGAGCCAGTCCGTCCCCGCAGCCGCCGGCCCGGCCCGGCGGGAAGGTCTGCGCCGGGCACTGCCCCTCTGGATCGCGCTCACCGGCCTCGTATTCGGCGGCAGGCTCTACAGCACCGATGTTCTTGCCCAGTACCAGGTCGCGGGTTCGCTGACCGGCGCCCGGCCCTTCCTCACCGCCTCCGAAGGCTGGGTGGTTTACGGAGTGGACGGGCATGGATACTCGCCCCACGGCATCGGCTATTCCCTGCTCCTTGCGCCCGCCGCGCTCGCGGGCGCGGCTGCCGGGGAGGCCGCCGGCAAGATTCTCGCCGCATTCACCTGCGCGGTTCTCTCCGCAGCGCTGTTTGCCGTCTGGTTCTCGCTGTGCACGGAAGTGAACGGGACGGCTCCCGGAAAGTGGAAATCCCTGCTCGTGGCGGTCGGAGGCATGGCGGCCGTCTATTCGAAACTGCCCTTCGACGTGACCGCCGCCGCTCTCCTCTGCACGGCTTCGCTCCTCTCGTCCATGCGGGGCAGGGATGCCGCAGCCGGAGCCCTTCTGGGCGCGGCACTGCTGGTGAGGCTGGACAGCATCGTATTCCTGCCGTCCCTCTTCGCCGGGAGGAGGAGCCTCAGGCTCGTCCCCGGCATTGCGGCGGCCCTGCTTGTGATCGCCGCGCTCAACCGGTTCAGGTTCGGCTCGGTGTTCGAGGACGGGCATTCACAGGACCCGGCCATGGCCTTCGCCCCGGGGGCGGCGGGGCTCGTCGGTCTGCTGGCGAGTTCCGGCAAGGGGCTCGTCTGGTTCGCTCCGATGGTTCTACCCGCCATCCCGAGGCACCGCGGGTGGCGTCTTGCCATGCCTCTGCTGCTCGGCATCGCGCTTCACTCACAGCTCTACGACTGGACGGGAGGCACCGGCTGGGGGCCGAGGTTCCTGTTCCCGGCGCTTCCGGCCTTCCTGGCCCCTCTGGCGGCTCCCGGACGCGGGGGCCTGCCGTTCAAGGCCGCGGCCCTGTGGGGCGTCCTGCTCACCCTGGCGGCTGTCTGGTCCAATCCCTGCGCCGTCGAGAGGTCTCTAGGGGCGGATTCGTTCGACGATCCATCGCGGCAGGCCGTCATCTGGAGCCCCGCCCGCTCCCCCCTGCTCCACACCCTGGCCGAGATCGGCTCCGGAGCCCCCGACATCTTCTGCGTGACTGTATCTCAGGAATCACGCCGCGCCGGGGCGATCGCATGTGCGGGGCAGGCGGCCTGGGTGCTGGGGGCACTGGCCCTCCCCGCGCTCTCCAGGAGCAGGAAAAGGAACGGCCGCGCATGAGGATACTGCACGTCTCCCCGCAGAACTACACGGGTGTCCTGACCCTGTATCTGAAGGGGCACCGGGCTCTCGGCCACGAGAGCAGGCTGGTGACGTTCTACCGCGCGAAGAACGCCTACGAGGAGGATATCTGTCTGGACCTGCCCTTCGTCGGGCCGATGGAATGGCTGTGGAAGGTGAAGAGGCTGGTCGGGGCCGGGAGCATGAGAGTGCCCTTCACCGGCACATCCGAGCGGATAATCTGGTCCCCGGGATTCGTCGAGAGGCTGCTGCTGGGGTTCAGAAACGCGGTATGGACCCCCCGGATCGCCCGCGCTACAGCACTGTACTCCCTGGACGACTTCGATATCTACCACTACGAGGGCGGGATGAGCTTCTTCCGTGACGGACGCGACGTGATCCGCCTGAAGAAGGCCGGCAAGAGGATCGTCTCGAGCTACCACGGGCTCGATCTGAGGATGCGCGGCGCGATAAAACCCGTGTGGGACGCCACGGACCTGCACCTGACCTGCGAGTTCGACCTTTTCTGCCGCTATCCGGAACTCGAGTACATCTTCCTTCCCTTCGACCCCTCCGCGATGCCCGCCGCGAAACCCCGGGGCGACAGGATCAGGATCTGCCATGCCCCCAGAATAAGGGCCGTGAAGGGCACCGAAACCGTCATCTCGGCCGTGGAATCGCTCCAGGGAAGCCTTCCCGTCGAACTCGTCCTCATCGAAGGCCTGTCCCACGCGGAGGCGCTGGCGGTGAAGTCGACCTGCCACGCAGCCATCGATCAGATCGCGGACGGCGACATGGGATACGGGGTCAACTCGCTGGAGAGCCTGTCCATGGGGATTCCCACCATTACGAACCTCTCGGAGAGGTACAGGGAGTTCATCCCGGACCATCCCTTCATACTCGCCACCCCCGACAACCTGGCCCGGGTGCTGCGCGAGGTCGTCCTGGACGACGACCTCCGCAGGAAGCACGGCGAGGCGGGCCCGGGATGGATCCAGGAGAGACATCACTGGCTCAAGGTCGCCCGATCGCTCCACGATACCTACAGGAGGCTGGGCTGGGAGAACGGGGAGTCCGGGAGGTGAAGAAAGTCAGACCAGGCGCCGGAGCGCCCGGGCTCGGGCGGGAGACCCTGCTCTACGGCCTCTCGACGCTCGTGAGCGGGCTCGTGATGCTGGCGTTCCTCCCCTTCATGTCGGCGCGGCTCGACGCCGCCGAGGCGGGCGAGGTGGGAACCCTCAGGATCATCGCGGAGGTGCTCGCGGGCGTAATGGTCCTCGGGCTGCCCGTCGGCATCGTGCGGATGTGGCAGACGGAGGGGGCCTCGAAGAGGGCTCTCGTGGCCAGGGCGTCCATGGGATGCGCCTTCGCCGGCCTCGCGGCGGGGCTGCTCTGCGCCGCGTTCGGCCGACAGATAGGCTCACTCCTGAACCTGTCCCTCGCATACGGCATCCTCCACGCCTTTCTGCTCGGGCTGGGCGCCGCCTTCGTCCAGGTGGCCCTCTCCTTCCACAGGGCCGACGGGCGGCCCGTCAGCTACTTCCTGATCCAGGCCTCACGGGGCCTGGCGTCCCTCGCCCTGCTCCCCCTCCTGTTAATGGCCGGAGCCGGAGGGGTCGAATCCTTCCTCATGGCGAGATGGATCCCTGCGCTGCTCGCCGCCGCGGCTGCGCTCCTCCTCGCCTTCCGGTTCGCGCCTGGATCACGGGGAGGGGCTGCGGGCCTCTTCCGCTACAGCCTGCCCCTGATGCCGGCCGGACTTGCCCTTCTGATCCTCTCTTCCGCCGACATGATCATGCTCAGGGCCATGGCCCCCGATCTCTCCGAGAGCGGCTACTACGAATGGGCCTCCTCGGCCTGCATGGCTCTGACCCCGCTCACGATAGGATTCGGGATGGCCTGGCACCGGCAGATCTTCGCCCTGAAGGGGGTGCCGGGCGGACTCGCGAAGCTCGGCAGGCAATCGCTCGTGTTCGTGGTTGTCCTCGAAGCCGCGGCCATGCTGCTCGCTCTTTTTTCACGCGAGGCCGTCTCCCTCGTCGGAGGCGCGGAATACGCGGGCGCCGCCAGGGTGCTGCCTATCCTCGCGGGATCGTCGGCCCTCTACGGAATCTATCTCGTCGCCCAGACCGGGCCGCTCCTGGAGGGGCGCACCTGGCTGGTCGCCCTGACCACCGTACTGGGGGCAGCGGGAAATCTGGCCTTCAATTACAGGCTGATACCGCAGTACGGAGCATCCGGCGCCGCGCTCGCGACCCTGGGAACCAACCTCTTCATGTCCGCCAGCCTGTTCTGGGCCGGGCGCGGAGGGTTTCCGGTCAGCGCACCGGCTGTGGTCATGATAATGGCAGTTCCTTCGGCGATGGGCCCCCTGTCGACTCTCCCCCTGCCCTGGCGGGCCGGGGCGGCGTTCCTCTGGACGCTCGGCTCCGCGCTCCTCTGCCGCAGCCTGCTCCTGGCGGAGAAGGATGATGAGCCTGGGAATGCCTGATCTCCGCCCCTCCGTCTCGGTCCAGGTTCCCGTCCGCGACCCGGGAGCCGCCTTCGCGGCATTCCTGGGCTCCCTGTCCCTCCAGGAGCGCCCGGGCTTCTCGTACGAACTCGTCGTGGTGGACGACGGCAGCAGGATCCCCGTCGGGGACTCGTTCGATCTCCATCCCCCGGGATGCGTCAGGACCGAACTCGTCAGGATCGAGGGGACAGGAAACAGGCCGCGGGCCAGGAATGCGGCGCTGGAGGCCTCCACCGCGCCGATCGCCTTCATGACCGACGCCGACCTGAGGCTGGCTCCAGGCGTCCTCGCCGGCCATGCCGCATTCCACTCCCGGGACGGGGCCGACGGCAGGGCGGTTCTGAGGGGTTCCAGGGTCAATGCCTGGTCCCTGTCGTCCACCAGGTGGCAGCGATGGTTCGATACTAGGGCCGGCGGCAATGACGGAACCCTCTCGGCGATGCCCTGGAGGCACTTCGTGACGGGCAACGCCAGCCTTCCCAGAACGCTCGCCTTCGAAGCCGGATGCTTCGACGAGGCCATTACGCACTACGGAGGCGAGGACACGGAGTTCGCCTACAGGCTTTTCCTGGCCGGGGCGTCGTTCTTCAGGGATCCGGCCCTGAGGGCCGATCACCTCGACGATGTGACCGTCCGCAGGCATTCCTCCAAGATGGAGGAGTACGGCGCCACGGGGCTCTTCTATACGGTGACGAAGCATCCGGACCTGGAGGGACTGCTCGGCACGGGATGGGTCTCCCCGCGTGCCCGGGGAGCGGTGTCGTCGATCAGAGCGGCGGCCGTGAAAGCCGCGATATCGGACCCCGTCTACCGCCTCGTCCTCGCCTGGATGTCGCGTGTGGGACGCCCGGCCTTCCTGTTCACATATCTCTCCGTGGGCGCCTGCCTGCGAGGCTATACCGGGAGGCTCCGGTGATGGACCGAGGATCGTTCGATGCTCTTGCAACGGCCTTCCCCGGATGCGTGAAGGTCATGGCCCTCTCGTCCCTCACCACCTGGAGGATCGGCGGGGAGGCCGCGGTCATCGAGGCCCGCTCCGCCGGGATGCTCGCGGACATACTCGGCAGGGCCCGTGAACTAGGAGTCGAGGTCTTCCTTCTCGGGAGGGGATCGAACCTCCTCGTTTCTGACGACGGTTACGACGGGCTCGTCGTAAGGCTCGCGGGAGACTTCGGGATGGTGTCGTGGACGCGGGGAGGGGACGGATGGCTGGTCTCGGCCGGTGCCGCCGTCACTCTCCCGGGGCTGGCCGGGGCGGCCTGCATGAAGGGCGCGGCCGGCCTCGAATTCGCCGTCGGCATTCCCGGAAGCCTCGGCGGGGCGGTGTTCATGAATGCGGGCGCCTACGGCGGGAGCATGGCGGACAGGGTGGTTTCCGTGGAAGTTCTCGACGGGAACGGTTTCAGAACGATGGACCGGGCTGCGTGCGGATTCGGCTACAGGGCCAGTTTCTTCCAGGATTCCGATGCCCTGGTGCTCTCGGTCCTGCTCAGTCTCGACTCCGGGGACAGGGACAGGCTGATGGAGTCCGCTTCCGCGACGCTCAGGAAGCGCAGGGAGTCCTTCCCGCTCGATCTGCCCAACGCCGGCAGCGTCTTCAGAAGGGTGGAGGGCGCTCCGCCTCCCGGGAAGCTGATAGAGGACGCCGGGCTAAAGGGCAGGAGGGTCGGGGGGGCGATGATATCGAAACTGCACGCCAACTTCATCGTGAACGCCGGAGGCGCCTCCTCGTCCGACGTATTCGGGCTCATTCACGACGCCGGGAGGGTCGTTTACGATGCATCCGGGGTCTCCCTCAGGGAGGAGATCCGGTACCTGGGCTCCTTTGAGGAGCCTCAGCGGGGACGGTGAGTCGATGGCCAGGATTCTGTCGAGCGGAACGGTTCTCGAGGACGGCCCGATCCTCGTCACGGGGGCGGGCGGATTCGTAGGGCGCCATCTGATGTACCAGCTCGAGATGGGCGAGGGAGACTTCGGAACCGATCTGACCGCGGACTTCGTCGCCCCTCCCGGCGTCGTCCGCCTCCCCTGGAGGCTGCCGGACGGAGAAGTCCCCGCGGCGCTCGGTCCGGAGATCAGATACGTGGTACATCTCGCGGGCGCTTCGTCCGTGGCTCATTCGGGGCTGGATGCCGCCGGGATCTACACCGCCAACACCTCCGGGACCGCAGCCGTCCTCGAATGGATGGCGCGCTCCTGCCCCGGTGCGAGACTGGTCATGGCGAGTTCCTCCGACGTCTACGGATCGTCGTCCCGGGGCCGGATTCCCGAAACGGCCGCCCTCGCTCCCGGAAGCCCCTACGGCGGCAGCAAGGCCGCCGCCGAGACCGCGGCGCAACAGTACCGCAGATCGCATGGTCTCGACATCGTCATAGCAAGGCCCTTCCCACACTTCGGGCCGTGGCAGGCCGCCCATTTCGCGTTTCCCTCCTTCTGCAGGAAGCTCCTGGAGGCACGGAGGAGCGGCGCGGAGTCGGTCACGGTAGGAAACCTCTCGGCGGTGAGAGACTACACGTTCATCGGAGACGTCGTGGAGGCATACGCCGTACTCCTGTCGAAGGGCATGAGCGGGATGGCTTATAATGTGTGCAGCGGAGAGGGCCGCTCCATGGCGGAGGCATTCGAGACGTTACGGACGATGGCGGGTGTTTCCGTGTCCGCTACGCCCGACGACTCTCTGCTCAGGAACAACGACGTGTCCGTCCAGATCGGGGATGCCTCCCGGCTCACGTCCCTGGGCTGGAGGCGGAGATACACCTTCGAGGAGGGGCTGCGCATCCTTCTGGGATGGTGGGAGGACAGGATATGATTCTCGGGCTGTTGGTCGCCGTCTCTGCCATCCCCTCGTCAGGATGGCTCCTGCATCCGCATACCGGGAGCATCGCCGACATACTCCCCAGGGGCGGTGAACTCGTGTGCGCCACCACCGGAGGGGTGATCTTCGGCACGGTTGTCGACGAAGGAGCGATCCGCTGGGATTCGAGCTGGGTCTATCCCGGCGATCTCGGTCACGCCAACTGCCGCTGCCTCGCCTCTTCGCCGGACGGATCGATCTGGGTGGGTACCTGGGGCGGCGGGATAGACATGTACCGGCCCGACGGGCACAGGGTCCACTTCGGTCAGCTCGAGGGCCTGCCGATCGCCCAGAGGATCAGGGCCATCCTCCCCGATTCCTCGATCTTCGCCGGGACGACCGAGGGACTCTCGATCATGGAGTACGGCTACTTCCAGACCTGGACCGAACTCAACACCGGCAGGGGCCTTCCGGACGACAATGTAACCAGTCTGATCTCATCGGACTCGGGGCTTTTCGTGGGAACAGAGTCGGGGATCGCGATGCTCAGGGCGGATGGATACCCCGGAAGCCCCTCCTCGTGGGTCGGCTTCCCCGAAATGGACGGCAAGAAGCTGAACGAGCTGGCATGGTGCTCCGACACTCTCTGGGCGGCCGCCGAGGATGGACTCTTCTTCCTTCCGCCGGGCGGCGCGGCCTGGACGAAGGACGCATCTTTCCCGTTCGAGAAGGCCTTCTGCATAGCCTCCGACGGAACCAGCCTCGCGGTCGGTTCGGGGTGGTTGTCGGTCGTCCGCGAGGGCGGCGTGTGGTCCTACAAGAGCGTCTGGGGCGGCCAGGACGTGAAGGCCGTCGCCTTCGGCCCCGGAGGCCTCGTCTACGCGGGTCTCACCTGCGAACTGGACGTGGACGACATGGGAATGGGCGTCGGCGTCCGGTGGGGCGGATGGTACAGAGTCACGACCCCGCTGGGCATCCCCTCGTGTTCCGTCCACTCGGTCTCTCTGGATGACGGGGGGACATGCTGGATAACCACCGAGAACATCGGCGCAGCGGTCCTCCTGGACGGCACCTGGATCTCGTACACCTCGGTTCTTCCCGGGGAGCACCAGGTCTTCGCCAGCGAAACGCAGGCCGACGGATCGGTGTTCATCGCGCCCTACGCCTGCGGCGCCGCCTGGCTGTCCAACGCCGGCACCCCCGATACGGCCGACGACGAGGTGATAGCCTTCGACATCACGAACAGCGGTCTTCTGAGCAACCGGATCCTCGCCATCCACAGGGCCGCGGGCGGGCAGACCTGGTTCGGCCAGATACAGGTCGCCTCGGAGGAGGCCTCCGGAGTCACCCGGCTCGTCTGGGAACCCGGAAATGCAGAGACCGCCCGGTGGACCTCCTGGACCGCCGCGGGTGGCCTCCCCTCCGGCGCGGTCCAGGCCGTCTTCGGACTCCCGGACGGCAGCGCCTGGGTGGGCACTGCCTCGGGTCTGACCAGGGTAGGGCCCGGTCAGCAGGAAGTATCGAAAGTCATGAACTCTTCCGACGGGCTCCCCTCCGACGAGATCACCGCCCTCGTCCTCACCCGGACGGGACGCCTCTATGCCGGAACCTCCTCCGGGCTCGGGCTCGTCGAACCCGGAGCGTCGACGGCCTCCGAGGTGGCGGGGGTCGACGGCGCCGTGAGCGCCCTGGTCGAGGACAACGCGGGAGCCGTCTGGGCGGCCACCGACAAGGCCCTGTTCAGAATCCTCCCGAACGGGCGTCTGGAGGAGTACAACACGCTGAACTGCCCGATACTCTCGACCGTGATCAAGGATCTCGCCTGCGACAGGGACAGGGGCATCCTCTACATCGGTACTGATCACGGCATGTGGACCGTCGATCTGGGCGGGGGCCTCTCCGGGGACGGCGGTTCGGCGACGCTATATCCCAATCCGTTCCATCCCGGAGACGGAGAGGTTCTGGGCGTAGCCGGCCTCGAGGACATCCCCACCGAGATCCGCGTGTTTGACCTGACAGGCTCGCTTGTTTATGAGTTCGCGGCGCCGGACAGGGACGGCATCGCATGGAACGGCGCCGACATGGACGGGAGACCCGCGCCGAGCGGAATCTATGTTGTCCAGATCATCCAGGACGGATTCGAGGCCCTGACCGGCCTCGCCCTTGTCCGGTAGGCAGGGAGGCGGCATGAAGGGCGTCATTCTCGCCGGAGGGCTGGGCACCAGGCTCCGGCCGCTCACGAACATCACGAACAAGCATCTGCTCCCCCTCTACGACAAGCCCATGATCTTCTATCCGATCCAGACGCTCGTCTCCGCGGGGATCTCCGAAGTGATGATCGTCACCGGCGGCAACAGCGCGGGAGACTTCCTGAGGCTCCTCGGCGACGGCTCCCAGTTCGGCCTCAGGATACTCAACTACGCATACCAGGTGAGGGAGGGCGGCATCGCGGAGGCCATAGGCCTGACCCGCGCGTTCGTCGGAGGCGACAGGTTCGTGGTCATACTGGGTGACAACGTCCTGGAGGGATCCATCAGGAAGCACGTGGAAGCCTTCGAGCGCCAGCCCGGGGGCGCCAGAATACTGCTGAAGGAGGTTCCCAACCCCAGGGACTACGGAGTGGCCGAACTCGACGGGAGCAGGGTCGTCTCGATCCAGGAGAAGCCCGCCGTGCCCCGCAGCAACTACGCCGTGATAGGCGTCTACATGTACGATGAATTCGCCTTCGACTTCATATCCCGGCTCGAACCCTCGGACAGGGGGGAGCTGGAGGTGACTGACCTCAACAACGCCTATCTCGAACGGGGGCTCCTGCAGGCGGACATCCTCGAGGGCTGGTGGAGCGACGCGGGATCGAGCATAGACGGCTATCTCGAAGCCAACATGAAGGTGGCCGGCATGGTGAGGCGCGCTTCGTCGGAAAGGCGGGTCGAATGAGGATCCTGGTCACCGGGGGAGCCGGCTTCATAGGCAGCAACTTCGTGAGGATGCTCGCTTCGGAGCGCCCGGGATGGAGCATCCGGGTTCTGGACAAGCTCACCTACGCAGGCAGACGCGACAATCTGGCCGACCTCGAGTCTTCCGGGAGGCTGGAGTTCAGGGTCGGCGACATCTGCGACCCCGCCGCCTCGGGCTCCGCCGTCGACGGATGCGATGTGGTGGTCAACTTCGCGGCCGAGACCCACGTGGACAGATCCATAGACGATCCGGCGGCCTTCGTGAGAACCGACGTGGAAGGGGTCAGGACGCTTCTCGAAGCCTTCCGCGCATCGGGCGGCAGGCTCTTCCTCCAGATCTCCACCGACGAGGTGTACGGCAGCGTGGAGACGGGAAGATCCTCCGAGGACGATCCTCTGGCGCCCCGCAGCCCGTACTCCGCCTCCAAGGCCGGAGGGGAGCTCCTCGCGATGAGCTTCTTCCACACCTGGGGCGTGCCGGTCGTCGTCACCCGCGCATCCAACAACTATGGACCCTATCAGTACCCCGAGAAGCTGGTGCCTCTGTTCGTGACCAACTGCTTCGAGGGCCTTCCACTGCCACTGTACGGCGACGGGCTGAACCGGAGGGACTGGCTTTACGTCGAAGACCACTGCAGGGCGCTGCTTGCCGTCGTGGAACGCGCGACTCCGGGGCGCATCTACAACATCGGGGCGGGGGAGGAGCACACCAACCTCGAGGTCACGGGAACGATCCTCGAACTGACGGGCGCCGACCGGTCCCTCGTCCGGATGATCGACGACAGGCCCGGGCACGACAGGCGCTACGCCCTCGACATCTCCAGGATATCCTTCGATCTCGGCTGGTCCCCTTCCATCCGTTTCGAGGAGGGCATGGCGCGCACGGTCGAGTGGTACCGGTCGAACCGCGCCTGGTGGGAGGAGATCAAGAGCGGCCGCTTCCGGGAGTACTACATGGCCATGTACGCGGACAGGCTGGCGGCCGGAAAATCGGTGGAGGCCGACCTGTGAGAATCCTCGTGACGGGCGGGGCCGGCTTCATAGGCAGCCATCTCTGCGACAGGCTCATCGAAGAGGGCCACGACGTGGTCGCTCTGGACAACCTGATCACGGGCAGCACCGACAACATAGCGCACCTGGCCGGCAATCCCCGCTTCCACTTCATCCATCACGACGTGACCGAGTACATCTTCGTCAGCGGCGGGCTCGACTTCATCTTCCACCTCGCCTCGCCGGCCAGCCCTCTCGACTACCTCACCTATCCCATCCAGACGCTCAAGGTCGGCGCGCTAGGCACGCACAAGGCCCTCGGCCTCGCCCTGGAGAAGAAGGCGGGCTTCCTGCTCGCCTCTACGAGCGAAGTCTACGGCGATCCCCTCGTCCATCCCCAGCCCGAGGACTACTGGGGGAACGTGAACCCGGTGGGTCCCCGCGGTGTCTACGACGAGGCGAAGCGCTTCGCGGAGGCTCTGGCGTTCGCCTACATGCGCTACCACGGGCTCGTGGTCAGGGTCGCCCGCATCTTCAACACCTACGGGCCCAGGATGAGGGCGGAGGACGGACGGGTGGTCCCGGCGTTCATCTGCCAGGCCCTCCGGGGCGAGGATCTCACCGTCTTCGGCGACGGCAGCCAGACAAGGAGCTTCTGCTACGTCTCGGACACGGTGGAGGGGCTTCTGAGGCTTGCATGGAGCGACGATCCAGGCCCGGTCAACATCGGCAATCCCGAGGAGATGACGGTGCTCGAATTTGCGGAAACGATGCTGTCCATGATCGGCGGAGGGGGCAGAATAGTATTCCAGCCTCTTCCCGTGGACGATCCCAAGGTCAGGAGGCCCGACATCTCCCACGCGAGAACCAGGCTCGGCTGGGAGCCCCGCGTCTCCCTCGAGGAGGGCCTGGGGCACACGATCTCATATTTCCGGGAGAAGCTATGTCTCTGATCCTGCTTCTGATCCTTTCGGCGACAGCCGACCGGCCCGTCGTACAGATCCCTTCCGCCGGGCAGGCCGTCTCCATCCCGGTCGCATTCGAACCCGCCGACAGGGACGAATACGTTCTCGGTCCGGGGGATGTTCTCGAAGTGACGGTGGAGGGAGGGGCCACTCCCGCCGCTCTCGCCTCGGGGCTCTTCCCACAGACGATCTGCACGGTTTCGAGCGACGGGATGCTGAGCGTGTCGGGCATCGGACGGATCGAGGTTCTGGGTCTCACCATAGGGCAGGCCGAACTGGAACTCGCCCGTCTCACCAGGTCCTACTACCCGGGGATCAGGGTCGGGATGGCCCTCTCCATCCCCCGTATCGTGCGGGTGCGAGCCTCTGGCGCGGTATCCTCGCCCGGCATTTATCCCATGTACGCCCTTCAGAGCGTGTCCGACCTGCTCCTCGCGGCCGGCGCCGCGACGGCCTGCTCGAGGACCGGATGGATGTACACGGATTCCGACTCTCTCAGATTCGATCTCAGGCTCGACCCGTGGACGCACGAGCCCGCCTCGGACCCCCTCCTGACGGGCGGATCCACCGTGGTCTTCGAGACCTGCAGGAATCCGGTCTTCATAGTGGGTACCGCGGTCGACTCCTCTTCGATCACGCCCCTCTCGTCATCGGTCACCGCCTGGGAGGTGGACGGGCCCATGTCCCTGCCCGACTTCCTGGCCATGACGGGAGGCGTCGGTGCGGACTTCGATCCGGGCCGGTCGGGGCTGATGGACGAGGGCGTGCTTCTGCCGATCTGGAGCGACGGCGGCCTCGTGTCCATGACCGTATCGCCCGGCGACACGCTCTTCCTCGCTCAGGCCCGGGCTTCCGTGACGGTGGCCGGGGCCGTGGCCGTCCCTTCGGCGGTCAGGTGGACGGCGGGGCTCCGGACTGTCGATTATGTGAACCTCGCTGGCGGACTGGTGGAAAACTCCAGCACCGGAGGCATCAGTCTGATAAGGAACGGCGAGACGGTCGCCAGGGGATCGGAAGCCTCGGCCGCCGTCCCCGCCCCGGGCGACATCATCCAGGTTCCCTACTCGTGGGCGAGCCGTCACACCAGCATGTTCACGATACTGGGCGCGCTGGTGAGCGCCGGCGCCATCCTGTACAACCTCAACAAATGACGGAGATATGGAAGACACTCGTCTCGACGGACTCGCAGGCGATGCCCTGCTCCTGATCGCCGGAAGCCTCAGGAAGCTCGCGGTCTTCTGCTCCGTCGTCGCAGTCGCCGCATCGATCTACACCCTCGTGGTCAAGCCGAGATACCTCGCGACAGCGGTTGCAGCAGTGCCGGGAGCATCCTCGACGGGCGGGCTCGCCGCCCTGACCGGGCTTCTTCCGGGCGCGCTGGGCTCTCTAGGAGACCTCGCCTCCAGCCTCCCGATGGAGATGGGAACTCCCTCGGGGGCGGACATCAACGTGGTGGAGGCCGTCCTCTCGTCGCGCTCCGTGATGGAGAGGATCGTGATCCGGTACGACCTGATGAACCGCTGGCACCTGAAGACGATGGACGACGCCCTGAAGAAGCTCTACAAGCGGGTGGGGACAACCCTGACGAACGAGGGGCTCTTCGTGGTGACGGCCATGGGAGAGACGCGCGAGGAAGCCGCTGCGATGGTTTCCGACATCCTGCGGTTCGCCGACGAGGATCTCTCCGTCCTGGTCACGAGCCGCTCACGCAGAGCCAGGATCGAGGCGGAACAGTTGCTCGCGATGGCCGTGGACTCCCTCTCGGCCGCGCAGGACAGGCTCCAGCGCTTCCGCACCGAGAGCGGGCTGATCCTCCCCGAGGAGCAGGGCGCAGCCATGATCCAGGCCATGAGCCAGGTGGAGGCCGAGCTTCTGCTGGCGAGGTCCGAGCTGTCGGGAACCGCCGCCACGCTGTCGTCGAGCAGCCCCGCCGCGCGTGAGCTGGCCGCCAGGATCGGCTCTCTCGAGCGCGACCTGGCCAGCCGCCTCGGTCCGGGCGACAGCCTGAGCGTATTCCCCCCGATGGACAGCCTGCCAGCGGACATGAGGATCTACGAGAACCTCTATCTCGCGGTCCAGATGAAGACTACGATCGTGATGATGCTGACGCAGCAGCTCGAGACCCTTCGCATCGAAGAGGCGCGCGAGAGCCCGACCCTGGAGATCATCCAGCCGCCCGTCGCTCCCAAGCAGCGCGCGTTTCCCCGCAGGACGCTCATGGTTCTCGGCATCACAATGGCGGCCTTCGTTCTGGGCTGCCTCTGGCTGACCCTGCTGGCCTACTTCAGAAGGCTCGCCAGAGATCCTTCGGTGTCCGATTTCGGCGGGCGCCTCAAGACCGCCCTGCGGGGGCAGATACCCGCGCGCTTCAGACGCTGAAACAGCCTCATTCCCCGCTGATCAGGGAGATCCTCGCCTCGAAGGACAGGCTGATGGCTGTCGGTCTCCCGGCGCTCGTCAGCCAGAGCACCAACGCCCTGTGGGGAGTCATCACCCTTCTCGCGGCGAGAGTACTCCCCACCGAGGCCTACGCGGCCTTCTCGCTCGGGAAGACCATCGAGATCCTTGCCGTGATCATGGGCGGCGGCTTCGTCATGCAGGCTCTCATGAAATTCGCCTCGGAGGCGGCCGGCCCCCGGAGGGGGGAGACGGTCAACTCGGCCTCGGCCCTCTCCATCTTCCTCACCATCGTGGGGGCGGGTGCGCTTCTTGCGGGCGGCGGGCTCCTGCAGGACTTCTACGACGGCATCCCCCTGGAAGGGCTGCCGTCCGTCCTCGCCCTCCTCGTACTCACCGAAGGCGCCTGCGCCATACCGAGGAACTACCTGATAGCGGGGCAGAGGACCGGGACGGTCATGCGGGGCGACGTGGCCGGATTCGCGGTGCGGGTAGCCATCCTCG
The DNA here is from genome assembly GCA_001618605.1 of Candidatus Fermentibacter danicus. Lineage (GTDB taxonomy): Bacteria > Fermentibacterota > Fermentibacteria > Fermentibacterales > Fermentibacteraceae > Fermentibacter > Fermentibacter danicus. The sequence continues at coordinate 80,320 of LKHC01000110.1, read as the reverse complement.
CCTGGCTTCTGCTGAAGGGAAGGCTCGACAGCCCTCATCCGCTCTTCCTGGCCCAATCCGCCTCGAACGTGGTATGCCTGGCGTTCCTGGTCCGGGGGGGCGGGAAGTTCTTCGAGAGCGGCGCACGGGTCACGAAGGAAGCCCTCGCAACCGTATGGAAGTTCTCGGTCTTCACCCTCGGCAGCTTCCTCGCGTCATACGTCTATTCCTCGACGGACATCCTCATGCTCGGAAAGCTGGCTCCCGGGGAGGTCGCTGTCTACGGCGTGGCGCGAAGCCTCACGATGTTCGTGACGAGCCTGAACCAGGCCGCCAACATCGTCCTCCTGCCGCTGGCCTCCCGCATGCAGAGTACCGGCAGGACCCGCGGAGTGATGGCCAGAACCTGGCAGGGCATTGCCATAGTCGAAGTGATCCAGCTCCCGTTCATCGCCGTCTTCGCCGTGTTTCCGCGGCAGATTCTGCATCTCCTGTTCGGAGGCAGGTACGACGAGGGCTGGCCTGTCGTGATGGTGCTGGCCCTGCTCAACCTGTTCAAGCCCCTCGGCAGCCTCTTCTCATCGACGGCAAGCGGGCTCGGAAAACCCGAGTACTCTCTGCACTCCGTCACTGCCTCGGCCATCCTCAACGTCGGGCTCAACGCGATGCTGATCCCCGTCCTGGGCGGCCTGGGAGCAGCCATCGCGACAGTCGTCTCCGTGATCGTGGGAGGTGCGGTGATCTACCTGGCCGTCAGNNGACGCCCCTGCGGAGGCGGGACTGTTGTAGAACCACCTGTAGAAGAGTCTGTCCGGCATCGACCGGACCAGTCTCACCAGCAGAGCGACCACTCCCCAGGCGAACAGCAGCCTGGCGACCAGCACACCCCAGACGCTCGCGCCCAGCGAGAGCATCAGCAGCGTATCCTCCACCACGCTGTGGGCCAGCCCCATGAGACAGAGCGAGAAGAACACGTCCCGGGGCGGGATCGAGCCCGATCTCACCCCTCCGATTATCAGCCCGCCTCCATAGGACAGCCCCAGGATCATCCCGAAGATCGTAACGGTGGAGGCTGACGGCCCGATACCCATCGATACCAGCACGGGCCTCAGCCCCCTGTCGATGAGCGCGGTGACGCCAGTCCTCCTGAGGATGCGGAGAAGAGCCATCAGAGCGGTCACGATGACGAAGATCGAGACGAGGTTGCGAACCTGTCCCAGAACCCACGGCATGAATCCGGGGGTCTCCGGGGACGGCCGCCAGAGGATCACCGCCTCGTCCTGAAGCAGGCCCGCCGAATCGAACAGCGCCGACAGCATCGCTCCGAGGACGAAGGCTCCCACCACCCTCAGCGGGAGCATGAAGCGGATCCTGGCTCCCGCCTGCCTCGCCACGCCCAGCTCCACCGGCAGGGAGTGGGCGACCAGCATCATGGTGGTGAGCACCGTCACGTCGGCCGTCGAGAGGCGCTCCCCGGGCGCCAGCGAGACGAAGGTGACTATCCCGCCGTAGAGGTTCGTCGTCATGGCCGTGGCCCAGACCAGCCCCATGCCGCCCGGGAGCCCGACGAGCCTCATGACGGGGGAGAGGAACTCCCCTATCCGGGCTATTGCGCCTGTTTCCGAGAGGATCTTCACTCCGACCGCCACCGGGATCATGATCCGGAAGAGGCGGATGCTGACGGAGAGAGACTCCCTGATGAGCCCGACGGCCTTCCCTGCGAGACCCCGCGCCACTAGAGGATCAGTCTGAACCCGAGCGAGGCGAAGTCGACCATCGTGAAGTTGCGGGACTCATCCACGTCGGCTCCCCCCTCGAGGATTCTCCACCCGAGAGTGAGCCTCGCGGTGGGATCGAAGGCCCAGCCCAGTCCGAGGAACACGTCCTCGGCCCTGCCTGCGGGGCCGACGGCTGCGTCGCCGTCGAGGATCACGTGGAGAGGATCGGAGGCGTTCCAGTCCAGGCCGAAACTGATCAGCGGGACTGCACCGGTGTTCTTCGTTATCGCGGACATCCCGCCGCCCTCGACCTCGATCGAGGCGACCCTCAGCTTCGCAGTGGCGCCCAGGGCGATGTCGAGGTTCTCCCGGTCGACGACGGCGTACCGGTAGGTCAGCCTGTAGGAATCGAACCTGTAGTCGGCCTGCAGGGGGGTGCCGGCCGGAAACACCGTGTCGTCGAAGAGGATGTCCTCGTCACACGAGCCGTTGGCCTCGAGCCAGAGTGGTGCCGCAAGCACGCTCACGCTGTGCCGCCCGGAGGTTCTCCCGAATCTGAGCCTGAAGAACAGGCATGGGTCCGTCTCGAGATCCTCGGTCAGCGAGAACTCCGTGCCGGTATCCCCCGGGACCCTGACGTCGTTGTAGAGCGACCAGCCCGCCCCGGTCTCGCCGTCGACGAACCATTGCGCCGTTGTTTCACAGGGGAAGGCGAGCAGAAGGCCTGCAAGGATGAAGGATCGTTCCATTCCGTTCTCCTCCGGGTATCGGGTTCTTTGCCTCAAGATAACCACCCGGATGGAATCGGTGCTATCCTAGGCGAAAGCCGGGAGGTCGTGATGCCGGTCGAGGATCTGCTGTTCGAAATCTTCTCGGAAGCCGGCCGCGAGCTGTTCCTGGTCGGAGGCACCGTGAGGGACAGGCTCCTGGGCCTGGCATCCTCCGACCTGGACTTCGCCACCGACTCCCCGCCCGACTCCACCGTCTCCATCCTCGAGAGCAGGGGCATCCGGACCTTCGACACGGGGCGCAGATTCGGGACGATCACCGCTGTGGTGCAGACCCCGGGGGGCGTGGTCAGGGCCGAGATCACCACCTACCGCTCGGAGCACTACGAGAAGGGATCCAGGAAGCCCCGGGTCCGCTTCGGCAGATCGCTCGAGTCGGATCTGTCGAGGCGGGACTTCACCATCAACGCCATCGCGATGGACTCCCGGGGCGCGATCATCGATCCCGCCGGAGGAGCGGCCGATCTCGCCTCCGGGGTCATAAGGACTCCCGGCGACCCGGTGTCCGCCATGGCCGACGATCCTCTCCGGATCCTCCGCGCCGTCCGTTTCCGCGGGCGTTTCGGCTTCCGTATCGACGCGGCGCTCGAGGCTGCGATCAGAGCCGGCGCAGGATCGCTGCGGGAAGTCTCCGTAGAGAGATGGCTGCGCGAACTGGACGGGATGCTGCTGATCCCGTCGGGCGCCGGGGCTTCGTCCTGCATGAGAGGCCTCGTCGATCTCGACGTTCTCCCTGTGGTGCTACCGGAGATCGTCCCCCTCGCCGGCAGCGACGCCGAGGATCCAGGAGTGCACCACGTCGAAGGAGTCTGGAGCCATACCCTGTCGGTCGTGGAGCGGACCCGTCCGGGCATCGAGCTGAGATGGGCCTCCCTGTTCCACGATGCAGGCAAACCCTTCCGGCGCAGTGTCGATCCGGACGGATCGGTCCACTTCCACGGCCATCCCGAGGCCGGAGCGGAGCTGGCCCTGCAGGCCGGATGCAGGCTGAGGTTCCCCAAGGCGAGGCGCCTCGCCGTATCCACACTGGTAAGGCTTCACCAGAGGCCCGCCGAGTACAGGGCGGACTGGGGGGATGCGGCCGTCCGCAGGCTGTCGAGGGATGCGGGGGATCTGCTCTGCGACCTGCTCGCACTCTCGGAGGCCGATTCGGCGTGCAGGGCTCCGGAATCCGCCGCCAGGCGCACAGCCCTGCTGGCCGGGCTCCGGCGCCGCCTCGAGACCGACCCTCTCGCCGGCCGGGGCAGGCTGGTTCCCTGCGGCGTCGGCGAACGCCTCACGGAAATGCTGGGCCCCGGGAACGGGCCGCTCGTCGGGCGCCTGGTGGGCGTCCTGGAGGAGATGGTCCTGAACGGGCGGCTCACACCCGGTTCGACCACCGAGGAATTCCTCGCGGCCCTGGAGGCTTCGGGCCTGTTGCCGGGAGCCCCGGGAAAAGGGTTGCAGGGCGATGCCGGCGGAAGGACCTGAGCCGCTCAGAGGAGCGGCCTGAGCACCACCCGCGCCTCGAACTCGGACCCGTCCCTCACGGCCCGGACAGTTCGAGCCGCTCCTGCTGGTCCTTCGGACAGCGAGTCCACCAGAACGAGATCGGTCCCCGTTTCGATCCCGTCTATCGATAGCAGGACGTCGCCCTCCCTCAGGCCCGCCTCCCATGCCGGCGAGCCTGGAGAAACCGCCGTCAGTTCGATGCTTTCGCCCGTGATACGGCCGGAGATGCCGGCCATGTCCTCCGGCAGTCCCTCGGCGAAGAGCCGGGACGGTTCGAGGACGACCGACGGAGTCGAATAGTCGAGCTGGATCACGAACCGCGCCAGAACCGCCGCACCGAGGATGCCGTCGAAACCCGAGACCATGGGTATGTCCGGCAGGACCGAGCAGAGCCCGGTGGGTACCGTGAAGCCTCCGAGCGTCAGCGATCCGCCTCTGAAGACCTTCGATACGCTGCTTCCCCCGAGCCCGGCCATTTCGATCCCGAGAGTATCCCTTCCCTCGAGGAAGGACGGATGGGCCTCCATGAAGCTCCGGCTGAGATGGACCGCTCCTCCAGCGCCGGTGTCGATGAGGAGCCTCACCGGAATCGAGTCCTCCAGAACGGCCTCCACGACCAGGAGCCGCATGGCGGTCTCGGCGGGGAGCGCGACTGCGTCGCCGGGGAAGGGGAGGACTCCCGCCGGGTGGAGAGCCGCGGTTTCGGAGCCGTAGTCGATCGTGGTCACGAATCGGCTGAGGAAGTCGTAGCCCAGGATCATTCCCGCGTGTCTTCCCGTAAGGGGGTACAGGTCGCCGTCCAGGTCCACCACGGCCAGAGTCTGCCCCTTCACGGTCGCCCCCAGGGCCGAGTATTCCGGGACGACGGCGAAACCGAACGTCTCGACGCCGCCGATCCCGGCTGCGCTGAACCCTCCCGTGGGCAGGAGTCCGAGTTCGGCCGCCAGCGACTCGTCGAGGACCGTGGCGCCGGCGCCGGAGTCCAGAATCAGGTCGGTCTCCCTCCCGCATACGGTCCCCTCGATGTAGATGTGCTGCCCGTACAGATCGAATTCGTGCAGCCTGCCCGGTTCGGGCAGTTCGACGTCCCCTCCGCCGGCGGCTATCATGAATACGCTGTCGGGTATGGGCTTGTCGCACTCTATCAGGATGCTGCGCGAGGCGGTGACCTGGCCCAGCGCGGGGATGCTGTCCCGTGTCGATCCGGGGAACAGGATTCCTCCGGCTTCGATGAAGCCGGACGGCATGGAGAGCATTTCCATGCCGTACAACTCCGTCTTCATCAGGAGCGGCAGGCCGGACTCGCGCGATATGTAGTAGACGACAGGGATTTCTCCCGCCTGGAATCTCAGCGGAATGGCTCTCTCGCCCGAGATCGTGGTGTCGGTGCCTGCGGAGAGCCCCGACATGGCCGGGTCGAGAAAGGCATCCTGGAAGACCGTGAGCCTGGCGAGGGCGGCCTGGGCGTGCGCCGTCCCGTCTCCCGACGACAGCGATCCGTTCGTGTCGAGCGACCAGACGCTGTCCCCGGAGATCAGAAGGTCGCTCGCTACGGGTCCGATCCTCATCGACACCCGCCCCGAGAAGGGTTCGCGCGTCCACCAGGATTCGCTGGTGCCGGTGATCCCGGCCATGCTCACGCTGTCGATCGTATGGAGCGTGGTGATCCCCTCGAGCGCGGCCCTGCCTCCTATGGCTTCGATATAGAGGCTTGCGGCCTCTGCGGCGTCCGGGACACCGTGGTTTCCTTCCTGCGGGCCGCATCCGGCTGACGGCAGCAAGGCCGCCAGGACGACTGGGAACCAGACGGGACGAAATCGCCGGATCATTCCGGACCCTCCCTTCGAAAGCCTCCCATCCGCGTAAAGAACGGGAGGAAGCCATCCGGAGCGGCCTCCAGCAGCCTGAACAGGACGTTGTCCCTGTCCATGGCGGAGAAGGCGGCGGAGAGTCCGATGGACACTCCCTCGCACGAACCCGGACGGCTGACGCTCAATTCATGGCCTCCGGAGGCTCCCAGATCCCAGAGCGGGATCACGTCGCACGGGCAGTGCCCTATCGAACGGAGCGAATCGGTCCTGTGCATCAGAGGGTCGACGGGAAGGCCGGGAATTCCTTCCAGAAGGATGTTCCAGGCATGAAAGACGAGGCTGTCCCCCTGCCGGACCAGACCTCCCTCGACACGGGCCTCGAGGCCGGCGGCCGCCGCCCTGTCCCTGAACTCGACGGCCATGTCGAGGCAGGGGCCGGGGCCGGAGAAGATGTCGGGATACCCGATCCGCGAGGCCAGCTCGGAGATGTCCTCGATGGCGGGTCCTCCCGGAGGCATGGAAAGGGGCCTGAAGGTGAACGGCTCCTGGACGACGTGTATCATTAGCGGCACCTCGACGGTGCATCCCGGCGGGACGGGGTCCGGCCGGCATACCAGTTTGTCGCCCTCTTCGCGGAAGGGTCCGTATAGGATGCGGAGATCCTGGTAGGGCGGGTGAGGTCTCGGCAGGGGCATGGCGAGTTCCAGCCCGGAAAGGGGCTCGTCTCCGGCGTTCGTGACCGAGGCGGTCAGCAGAATCAGAGTATCCAGGCGGATCGATCCGGCGCGCCTGTCGGCCAGCCAGCTCCGGGTCGCCCCGTCCTCCGCGCCGCCCAGGGCTATGCCGTAGGCCGTCGCTGCCTCCTCGAACCTGCCTGCCAGCTCGAGCACCCTCGCATACAGGATCGGTCCGTCCCCCCCCTGCCTCGCGGCGAGTTCGGCGAAGAGGAGAGCCTCCTCGGGGACGGCCGACAGTTCCAGCCTGTTCCTGCAGGAATCGGCGGGGGAGATGTACAACGATAGCGTCGCCGCCAGCGTGGCCAGGAGGGGGATCGTCATCCCCTCAAACCCTTCAGCGGGTCGAGGGAGGCCGCCTTTATCGCGGGAAGAGCCGCCGACGCGAGGCTCAGGAGCAGCGACGCCGCACAGACCGCGGCTATGTTCAGCGGGATCACGGAAACGGGGATCCTCTCATGGAAGGAGTACACGTCGGGAAGAGTCAGTATGCCGGTACTGCCTATCAGCCAGCAGCCGGTGAGCCCCAGCAGCAGGCCGGCGCCGACGCCGACGAGTCCGACCAGCGCGCCTTCCCACAGGAATACGGAGAGCACCAGCCTTCCCGTCGCCCCCATCGCCTTGAGGATCGAGATGTCCCTCCTCCTCTCCACGACGGACCTCGCGATAGTCCCCGTTATGTTGAAGGTCGCCACGAGTGTGATGAGCAGGATCGCGGCGAACGAACCCATTCTCTCGAGCTGCATTGAGGCGGCGAGGGAGGGGTTCTTCTCCTTCCAGGTGCGCAGCCGGGCTCCCTCCGGTACGAAGGGTTCGAGAACGCCGCAGGCGGCCTCCGGGGTCACTCCCTCCTCGAGATCGACGGCGATCCCGCTCACGCCGCCCCGGGGCAGGAACATCCTGGCGGCGAGTTCGAGGGGAACATAGGCGAGCGCCTTGTCATTGACGGGCAGTCCCGTCTCGACGGCGCCCGCAAGCACGGCCCGGCCGACGGCGAACCCCCGGGAGGTGAAGAAGGCCTCCGGGGGGAAGAAGATGAGGGTGTCGCCCAGCGGGTGGTAAAGATCCTCGGCGAGGTAGAGGCCGGTTATCGCGGATGGGAACCCTTCGTCGGAAACAAGTACCGGCTCGCCATAGACGAGGTTGCTGTCGATCCCCGCGAAGGAGATTCCGCGAACCGGATCGATCCCTCTTATCCGGCAGGCCGTTTCGAGGTCGCGGGAGGGAAGCCTGACTATGGCCTCGCCCTCGATGTAGGGGGAAACGGACGCGATGCCCGGCGCAGATTCCATTACGGCGAGGAGGGAGTCGCCGGCCTGGATCGGATCCCCGCTTGCCGAGACTATTTCGAGAGGCGCCTCGGCCGTCGTTACGGAGCCCGATATGAATCTCTCGAGGCCGTCGAGGACGCTCATCACCACGATCAGCGCCGCGACGCCCAGGGCGACGCCCGAAACGCTCACCACGGCGGCCAGAGCGACGGTCCGGCGCTCCGGGTGTCTTCTTATGTATCGCCATGCCAGGTGCCAGGACAGGGAACCCATCGAATCCTCCAGGAATATCGTAATATGCGGTGACAGGGCTGCAGGCGCCGGGGGTTGCCCTCCCGGCCCGGGGTGAGATAGTATCGTCCTTTCGAAGGGGGTGCCATTGATACCATTGCTGCTCGCCCTCTCCGCCTCTCCGGCTTCCAGCCGGGCCGCCTCCATGACCGTGCTGGAGTCCAGGCGCGACGGGCTCTCGATAGAACTCACCGTTTCAGCCCCGGTTTTCACCGCCCGCCCTGAAGGCGTCTTTTATCCCGAGGTGGCGGGCTTCACCCTCTCGATGATCGACGGCGATCTCCTGCGCCCGTGCCTTGTCTTCTACGTACCCCTTCCGCCGGGCGCCGATCCCGTATTCGAGTACGACGCCGAAGCCGGAAGCGCCACCCCGTCCATACCCCGGGGCCGTCCCGCGGTTTCTCCGGTTCTCACGGGCGAGGGTCTCTCCACCGCCGAGACATTCCCGGCAGTGCCCACCTCGCCTCCTCCTCCGCTATTCACCGTAGAGCCCGTGCGGGCCATGGGGGTGGACCTGGCGCGCGTCACGTTCCAGCCCTTCGACGGGAGGGACTACGGCAGCTACGTCCCGCGGGCCACGCTGAACCTCTCCTGGGATGCGGTGGAAGGCGCCGAACCCCTCTCCCGGACGCCCCTCTCCCTGATATGCCCCCGGGGCGTCCTCTGGTGGCCGCCCTCGGGCGAGCGCTCCGAGAGCCCGTTCTGGGGCCTGCCGTGGGCGAGGGTGGAGGTCTCCCGCGACGGATGCCACCTGCTCACGGGCTCCATGCTCGACTCCGCCGGGGTCGACGTTCTGGGCGCGGATCCGGCCACACTCCGGATGCTCACGGGGCCGGCGCTGCAGTTTACGCTCGAGGACGCCGGCGAGACCCACTCCCCCGACGAGGTCGCCCTCCTCGTTCTGGACGGGGGAGACGGCTCCTTCGACGCCTGTGACAGCATCATCTTCATGGGCAGGCCTACCTGCCGGTTCGAACCCGTGGCGGACTCGAGCGGGTTCAGGCTGGTGAGGCTTTCGCACAGGTACGACCTGCGCAGCACATACTGGCTTACCTGGGGAGGAGAGCCTGGAAAGAGGATGGAGGAGGTCGCCGCCCGGCCCGATTCATCTCCACAATGGCCCGGCTCGTTCCTGTCGGGCGTCTTCATAGAGCTGGACACCTTCTGGATTCCGGAATCGGAACACAGGACCGGCTGGGTCTGGACCCTCCTGTCCTCCGGTTTCGTATCGACCTTCACCTTTCTCTCGGAGCAGGTCGGCGGCCCCGCCACCCTCGACGTGCGTCTCGTCTCGGCGGGAAGCGCAGTGGACTCCTGCCGCTGCGTTCTCTATCTCGACACGGACAGTCTGACCGAGGTCAGTATGAGGGGATCGGGATCGCACTCCCTGCATCTGGACCCGGTGACGATCAGGGAAGGCACCAACTCGCTGAGGATCAGAACCATGTCCGGTTTTTCGGGCAGGCCGTACTTCGACAACCTGTCCGTCACCTATCCCAGGCTGCCTTCGGATGCGGGAGGGGTGACCCTCTATGCCGCCGATGCACCCTCGGGGAGGTATTCCCTCCGTCTCGGCGTGGAGGGTGAAGGTCCGGCGAGGGTCTTCAACTGCTCCGACCACTACGGGGTCGTCCTCCTGGACGGCGTGGAGGACTCGGGGGGCACGGTCTCCCTCTCCATGCTCCTGAAGGAGGGGACACGCATCGTTGCGGCGAGACCCTCCGACCTCATCCGTCCGGCATCGATCGCCCCCGCCTCTCCGGGCCGGATACTCGGAACCCTGGAGGGGGCTGACGCCGTCATAATCGCTCCGGACGAGCTGCTGGACGCTGCGGCTCCTCTGGCTTCGATGCAGGAGGGCGACGGGCTCTCGGTCGAACTCGTCTCCCTCCGCGAGGTCTACGACGAGTTCGGCCAGGGCGTCGATGATCCGGGAGCCGTGCGCGCCTTCATAGGCCATGCCCTCGACACGTGGGATCCCGTTCCCACGGACTTCATCCTGGTGGGCGACGGCCACTACGATCCGCTGAACAGGAACACGCCCGAGCAGGACATGTTTCCTGCATGGGTCAGGCTGAGGTTGAACGACTGCCTGGACGACCTCTATGCCATAACCACCCACGGCCAGAACATGCCCGAGGCATCCCTTTCCAGGATTCCTGCGGACACCCCCCAGGACGTGTCGCTGTACGTCTCCAAGGTCGCCATGTACAGGTCCGGCGCGGCTTCCGGAACCTGGAACAACGACGTCCTGCTGGTCGCGGACGACGAACTGGGCCATACCAACTACGAGACCACCCACACGCTGTTCTGCGAGGCGATGGCCGATTCGATCATTGACAAGTCCTTCGACAGGACCAAGTTCTACCTGATCGAGTACCCCTGGCCTGCGGGGGAGCGTCCGGAAAAGCCCGAGGCCCGGGAGGACTTCGTCGAGGCCCTCTGCCACGGCTGGCTGGCCGTGATCTTCTACGGCCACGGCTCGCACGACCAGATCTGCGGCGAAAAGCTGTTCGTCAACAGCGACATAGCGAGGGTGAAAAACGGTCCGAGGCAGCCCCTGATGATCTTCGCGAGCTGCGACGTGGGGCGCTTCGACCGCATATCGGTTGACTGCATGGGCGAGGAGTTCGTCAACAGCCCAGGCGCGGGCGCCATTCTGACGGTGGCCGCGACAAGGGGAACGGGGTTCACCGCCAACGTCCACCTGTTCACGACGATGGGCTCCATCCTGCTCGACTCCGTATCCGTGCCCGTAGGCCAGGCGCTCTGGGCGACGAAGATGATCTGTTCGGAATACCAGGGCCTCCGGTACATCCTGTTCGGCGACGGGACGATCGAACTGGCGAGGCCCGAACGCGGCACGGAGGCCGTCGTGGCCGGGGATACCCTCTTCAGGGGGCGCTCCAACAGGCTGACCGCGGCCTTCCCGGACGAACGGAACGCCAGGGTCAGGGTCGCGGAGAGCGGCGCATGGAGGCAATACACCTGTCTCAACGGTACGACGGTCATCGATTACCTGAAATACGGCGCAACGGCCTTCGAGGGCCGCTTCCCGGCGCCGGACGGCATGCTCGATGTCAGCTTCTTCATGCCCCTGCAGTCCGACACCGGGATGTACGGCAGGGCCTCGGCGCTGGGGCTCGAGTCCGGGGGTTCCGGCTCCGACTGGCTCGAATGGATCCCGGTGGTGGATTCCGGGGGATACGCTTCCGATTCGGTCGGCCCGATCATCCGGATGGGGATCGAGGGCTGCGCCGGAGAACCGGTCGTGACCGGTCCCGACCCCGTCCTCGAGGCGGAACTGTCGGACCCCAGCGGGATATGCATCTTCGGAGGCGGCGCCGGCCGTTCCATCCTCATCAACCTGGACTCCCAGGCGTTCGACATCAGCCGCAGCTTCTCCTACGACCACGGGAGTTCCACGGATGGATCGCTCTCGTACCCGCTTCCACATCTCCTGGAGGGGGGGCACCGGGTGATAATGGCGGTATGGGACGGCATCGGAAACGTCTCGCGGGACACGCTCGACTTCACCGTGGTCGAAGCCGTCCAAACGACCCTGAGCGAGTTCGTCGTATATCCGAACCCGTCCTCAGGCCCTCTCTGCTTCAGTTTCAGGTCTTCGACCGCCGGAGAAGCCACGGCATCCATCTACACGATCGCAGGGAGAAGGATCTGGGAGGATTCCCGGAATTTCGAGGCCGGCTACTGCCAGATGGTGTGGAACGGCCTGGACGCCGACGGGGATGCCCCCGCGAGCGGCGCCTACATCTACCTCCTCCGCTTCGAGGGGGAGGCCGGTTCGGATACCGAACGGGGTGTCCTCGGTATCGTCAGAGGGAGCTGACCCCGGCCCCCGGGGCGGCGTCGGCGCGATGGAAAGCGGGATGGAGTAGCCCGATGAGAACTGTTCTCCTCCTGTTCCTGTCGGCTGCGGCAGCAGCGGCATCCGTTTCGGTGGATCTCGTCTCCGTGGATGCCTCCGGCTGCCGTCTGCTGTTCAGCGCCGGCACTCCTGCGGCCTCTGCTGCAGTGGGAGCGGAAGCCCAGGTCGATCTCGAGGGGATGGGCGTCCTCGGCGAGCCCGGGAAACCGATGATACCCGCCATGAGGGTGTACGTCCCCGTCCCCCCCGGATCGGAACCCGTCCTGGAGTACTCCGTCCTCGAAAGGGCTCATTCTCCGGCCTTTTCCGAGGCTCCGCAGCGTGCGCCGGCCCTCGAGGGCTCCGGGCTCGGTACGGTGGAGGTCGAGGCTCCACCCCTGCCCGGTCCCTCCGTAAACGTCGAGCTGGCCTGTGTGCTGCCCCTGGCCGGATTCAGCTTCGCCGCACTGGACATCTATCCCTGGCTCGGCGAACCCGGAGAAGCCGCCGCAACGAGGATCGCCATCGACATTTCCTGGGGCGGGGCCCCGGCCGGCGCCGCCTCCACGCCCTCCAGCCTGGCAAGGCTCGTATGCCCGTTCGACATGCCGTTCTACCGGCTCGGGCGCTCGCGGGCGGAGAGCCCGTTCTGGGGTCTTCCCTGGGCGCGCATCACGATCGGCGGGTCGGGAGGGTACGAGGTCACATGCCCGGATCTCGTCGCCGCGGGATGCGACGTGGAGGGTGTTCAGTCCGCCAGCCTCGCCCTGTTCAGCGGTCCGGGGGAGATGTTCGCCTTCGATCCGGAGGACGAGCACGCTCTCTCCGCCGTAGACATCGAGGTGCTGGACGGCGGAGACGGTGTTTTCGACGGAGGCGACAGGATCAGGTTCATCGGCTGCGCCCTGGAGAGGTGGGTTCCGCGCGCCGGCGGGGCGGTGCTCCAGCGGCACCGGTGGGATGCCATGAACACGTACTGGCTCACCTGGGGCGGTGAGCCCGGCTGCCGCATCGCAAGCCTCCAGTCGGCGCCGGATGCCTCCCCCCAGTACGGCTCCAAGGTGGACTTCGATGTCCTCGTAGAGGAGGACCGGCTCTGGGAGACCTACGAGAACGAGACCGGCTGGGTGTGGATGACCCTGCCCCCGGGCACGTCGGCAACCGTCCCGTTTTCGCTCGGCTTCGATCCGGCCGGGCCCGCAGAGCTGGAGTTCGATTTCTGCGACAACAGCTCCGTAGCAAAGTCCTACTCCATCTACCTCGACGGGCGGCTGATCCTGGAGGGATCCTACGCACGCTACGGGAGCTGGACCGAAACGGTGTCGGGGGTCGATCTGTCCTCCGGAGGTCAGTTCACGATAGCAACCCACTCCTCGAACGAGAAGACCTTCTTCTTCGACCGCGTCCACATACGGGTGCCCAGGCCCCTCTCCGATGCGGCGGGAGAGATGCTGCTCCCGGGCTGCGACACCCCGGGAAGGTTCAACATGGCGGTCGGCCCCTTCGACGGGAGCGCGTCGCTCTACCGGATCGACGATTTCCACTCACCGGTCCGCCTGATCGGGTATAGCATCCCGGGATCGACGGCGCTGTTTTCCGCAGACCTGTCCGCCGAAACGCAGATCCTAGCCGTGCCTGGCGGCGGTTGGGCGGCCCCTCACTCGATAAGGCCCGCCTCCCCGGGAAGGCTCGTGGGAACCGTGTCCGGTGCGGACAGGCTCATCATCGTCCCCGAGGCCTTCGAAGACGAGCTGGCGGGTCTGCTGGCCCTCTACTCCTCCTCCGGGCTGGACTGCGCGGTGGCGACGACACGCGAGGTCTTCGACGAGTTCGGACAGGGGGTCGACGATCCCGGGGCCATAAGGTCGGCCGTACGCTGGGCGATGGACTCCTGGGAGGAACCGCCCGGAGGCGTGCTGCTCGTCGGCGACGGACACGTGGACGCCCATCTGAACACCACGTCGGTCCCGGTCATGATCTTCCCCTGGGGCGATCTGAGTTCGGGCGCGAATCCTCTGAGCGACGACATTTACGTGATGGTACACGCCGGGGCCGCAAGGCCCGAGCTGCCCATAGCCCGTCTCCCCGTCCAGACAGGACAGGAGCTTCTCACCTGCACGGCCAAGATACTCGGCGGGACGACGGGTGCGAACATGGGTGCATGGGCCGGCAGGATGCTGTTCCTGGCGGACGACGAGTGGGGCAACCATGACAGCGACGAGCCCTACCATACCGACGATGTCGAGACCGTGGCCGAAAACATCGTCCCGAGGCGAATCGAGAGAACCAAGTTCTATCTCATCGAGTACCCCTGGCCACCGTCCGGCACCCACCCCTACAAGCCGGACGCCCGGGCGGACTTCATCGACCTCTTCTCGGAGGGCTCGGCGGCCGTTTTGTTCATGGGCCATGGATCGGCCAACCAGATAACCCACGAAGGCGTGCTGTTCGGGTCGGACGTGTCCCTCCTCTCGAACGGCGGGCGCCTCCCCGTGACGCTCTGGGCCTCATGCGACGTGGGACACTTCGACGGAATCGGAGAGGACGCCATCGGGGAGAGGATGCTCCTGCACCCCACGGGTGGCGCCGTCGCCTCGATAGCGGCCACGAGGGGAACCGGCGGCCCGAGCAACTTCGACTTCGCCTGCACCCTGTTCGACCTCCTGTTCAGCCACCCCGGCATGACCGTGGCCCAGGCCCTGTGGCAGGCCAAGCTGAGCGGCTTCTCCTCCTACAGCAGCAACAGGTACTACTGCCTGTTCGGAGATCTCGAGACCGTGCTCCCATCGCCCTCCGGGTCCGTCTCGTTCACCGTCCCGGGCGACACCCTGCGGACAGGCGAGACCAACCGCATCGAAGGCGTCTCGGAGCAGCAGACGGGAACTGCGTTCGTAACGGTCCGCGAGTCCTCCAGCCCCGTCACCTATGTCTGCAGGCACGGCACGGAGATCGACTACCTCAGATACGGCGGGACGGCCTTCCGGGGCAGCGCCGTCGTCACAGGGGGCCTCTTCGGTCTCGACTGCATCCTGCCCATGCAGTCAGTCGCCGGGCCGGGCGGCCGCGTCGGCGGAGCCGTCCCCGCCCCGTCCGACGTGGATGCCGGCGGTCTGGACCCGGTGCCAGTGGCGGTCGGCGATCCCGCCGGGGGCGACTTCGAGGGTCCGGTGATCTCGATGTGGATCGAGGGACAGGAGGGGGTGGAGCAACCCGTGGTTTCGGGCGATCCAGTCCTGATCGCCTCCATCTCGGATCCCTCCGGCATCTGCTTCCTCGGCGGATCGGGCAGGCAGTTGACCCTCTTCGTCGATTCCGAGGGAAAGGACGTGGGGAGCTTCTTCTCGTACGAACAGGGCAGCGCAACGGACGGCCTGCTGGATTACGCCGTGAGAGGCCTTCCGGTGGGCGGGCACCGTCTCATCCTGTGGTGCTTCGACGGAGTCGGCAACAGCTCCAGGGACACGCTCATGGTCACGGTGAGGGCCCCCGGCAGCATCGCCATCTCGGAGTCCATGGTCTATCCCAACCCGGGCAGCGGGCAGCGATGCTTCAGCTTCAGGCTGACCGAGGACGCCGCCGTCTCCGTGTCCATACACACCGTCGCGGGTAGGTGCATCAGGACTCTGCGCGCCCAGTGCGTACAGGGCTATAACCAGATCCTGTGGGACGGTCTCGACGCAGACGGTGACGAACCGGCCACGGGAGCCTACATATACAGAATCGAGGCGGCAGCCACGGGAGCCTCCTCCTTCAGGAGCGAGGCGGACGTGTCGGGGGTGCTGGCCGTAGTGAGATGACAACGGCCGGGATGGAGGTCGATGAGTTCCGAGGCCTCACGGGCGAAGATCCAGTGGCTCTGGAAGGAGACTGAATCCGCCAGGGACAGACAGGATCCCGAGGGCGAGAGGGAGGGTCTGGAACGCCTCCTGGCGGACCCGGACGTGAAGGGCACCTCCGACGAGGATCTCGCGATCCTGTCCCTCTCCAGGCTCGACCTCGCAGAAGGCGGAGCGAGGGACGCCGCAGAGCGGATGTCCTCGTTCCAGTGGCACGGCATACCCGGCGCGGCGGCGCTGCTGCTCTCGGCGGACGTCTTCCTCAGGCTGGACTGGTTCGACCAGGCCAGAGCGAGCCTCGAACAATACCTGAAGGAGAGGCCGGAGGATCTGGACGCGAGGCGGAAGCTGGGCCTGTCGCTCCTTCTTCTGGATCGGGACGCCGAAGCCGAGAGGACCCTTCTCTCGGTCGCCCGCAGGGAGCAGAACGGGGTACCGGCCACGCTGGCCTATCTCGCCCTGCTCGAAGCCAAGCGGGGCCGGCTGGACGAGAGCCTGCACCTGCTGCTCCAGGCCCGCGACCTGGCTCCCTTCGACGACAGGATAGAGCACACCCTGCTCCGGATAGAGGCCCTCAGGGTTTCGACCAAGCGGAGAGCCATGAGCCGTGACGCCGCCCCGATGCGCACGAGGGATCTCGTCCCGGCCATGGCCACCGGTATGATGCGGCTCCACGGGTACGGGAAGGAGCTGGAGGAGAAGGCGAAGGCCCTCTGGGCGGCATTCCTCTCCTCGACAGGTTCGGAGCCAGCCGGCAGAAAGCCGGCGATCTGGGCCGCCGCCCTCGAGTATGCGGTCACCATGAACGGCCCGCATTACACCCAGGAGGAGCTGGCTTCGGATTACGGAGTGTCGAAGACCAGTCTGAAGAAGAGGTTCTCGGAGATGTGCAGGGCGGTCGACCTCAATTCATTCAACAGGATGGACCTCCTCGCGAGGACCGCGGGAGAGGGCCGCGACCTGCTCCTGAACATCAAGAGCAGCGAACTGTCGGATGTCCTGGCATCCCTCGCCGCATGCATGGGGCAGTTCTCCTCGCCCGCCGACGCCGTCTCCTGGGTGCTGGCGAGGTTCTCTCCGCAGAGCGAGCAGGAACGCTCCGAGATAGAGGAATTCGTGGGCTGGATGTGGAGGAGCGGATCGTCGGCCGGCTTGTCCACAGGACCCTGCCCTGGAGTATATTCGAAAGATTGATCCGGAGGGCGGCATCTCAGCCGCCGCGTTAATGTCCCTAACTTATTGGTTGGTGATCGACTGTGAAATACGTGTACTTCTTTGGAGCGGGCAGGACCGAGGGCACCAGGGAGCAGAAGAACCTGTTGGGCGGGAAGGGCGCCAATCTCGCGGAGATGTCCCGTCTGGGTCTTCCCGTGCCCCCGGGGTTCACCATCACGACCGAGGCCTGCGAGTCCTTCTACACTGCCGGCAAGACCTGGCCGGAGGGCCTCGAGGCCGAGGTCAGAGGCAAGCTCGCCGAACTCGAGCAGGCCACCGGCAAGCGCTTCGGCGACCCCGAAAACCCTCTCCTGGTATCCGTCCGCAGCGGTGCGGCGGCGTCCATGCCCGGCATGATGGACACCGTCCTGAACCTCGGGATAAACGAGACGACGCTGGAAGCCCTCGCCAGACGCAGCGGCAACCCCCGCTTCGCCTGGGACTCCTACCGCCGGTTCATGCAGATGTTCGGAGACGTTGTGATGGGAGTCCCGCATCACGACTTCGAGCTGGCCCTCCAGTCGGTTAAGGATGCCAGGGGCGTCCGGCAGGACACCGATCTCGACGTCGACGACCTGAAGAAGGTCGTGGCTCTCTACAGCGAACTTTACCACAGGCACGTGGGGGGCGGGTTCCCGACCGACCCCTGGATTCAGCTCAAGCATTCGATCGACGCCGTGTTCGGTTCCTGGAACAACCCCAGGGCCATACGCTACCGCCAGCTCAACGACATCAAAGGGTTGAACGGCACCGCAGTCAACATCCAGGCGATGGTGTTCGGCAACATGGGGGACGAATCGGGCACAGGAGTATGCTTCACCAGGGATCCGGCAAACGGGGACAACGTCTTCTACGGCGAGTATCTCATGAACGCCCAGGGCGAGGATGTGGTCGCGGGCATCAGGACCCCCCACCCGATATCGACCCTCGGCGAGCAGAACCCCGCCATCTACAGGCAGCTCCTCGACATCCGCTCCAAGCTCGAAGCCCATTACAAGGACATGCAGGACATCGAGTTCACAATCGAAGACGGCAAGCTCTTCATGCTCCAGACCCGCGCCGGCAAGCGCACCATCTTCGCCGCTCTCAACGCAGCCGTGGACATGGTGGACGAGGGTCTCATCGACAGGGACACCGCCCTGATGAGGATTCCCGCCGGCAGCTTCAATCAGCTCTTCGCCCCCGTCCTCGACAGAAAGAGCAAGGAAAAGGCCCGGCTCATCACGAAGGGTCTCAACGCTTCCCCCGGCGGCGCCTCCGGCAGGGCCGTGTTCACGGCCGAGGACGCCGAGGCCTGGGCCGGCAGAGGCGAGAGCGTCATCCTCTGCCGCCTGGAGACCAGCCCCGAGGACATAGGCGGAATGGCCGTGGCCAAGGGCATCCTCACCGCACGCGGAGGGATGACTTCCCACGCCGCCGTCGTGGCCCGCGGGATGGGCGCTCCGTGCGTGGCCGGCGCGAGCAGCCTCCACGTGGATGCAGGCTCCAGGACGATCACCTGCGGCGACGTCGTCATCCGCGAAGGCGATCTGCTGGCGATCGACGGGTTCTCCGGCGAGGTCTTCCTCGGAGCCGTCGACGTCAATCCCTCCGAGATCGTGCAGGTTCTCCGGGGGATGATGTCCGAATCCGAATCCAGGCTGTACCGCAACTACAAGCGGCTGGTCGGGTGGGCCGACGAGGTGCGCAGGCTGGGCGTCAGAACCAATGCGGACACCCCCCGGGACGCCGAGATGGCGGTCCTGTTCGGGGCCGAGGGCATCGGACTCTGCCGGACCGAGCATATGTTCTTCGAGGGCGACAGGATAGTCCCCTTCCGCGAGATGATCCTCGTGGCCGATGAGGTGAAGAGGCTGCGCGAGCAGGCCGAGGCCGATCCCGGCAACGAGGAGATACGCAGGAAGCTGGAAGCGCCCCTCGCCACCTATACCCATGCTCTCTCCGTGCTGCTCCCGCTTCAGAGGAGCGACTTCGAAGGGATCTTCAGCGTTCTCGACGGGAAGCCCTGCAACATCAGGCTGCTCGATCCGCCTCTGCACGAGTTCCTGCCTCAGGACCGCGAAGGCCAGCTCGAGATGGCCAAAGTCATGGGCGTGTCCGTCGAAAGGATCGCCGAGGTCGTCGAAACCCTCCACGAGTTCAACCCCATGCTCGGCCACCGCGGCATCAGGATCGGCCTGACGTACCCCGAGATCTCGGACATGCAGGTGAGGGCCATCATGGAGGCCGCGATAGACTGCACCGACAGAGGCATCAAGGTTCTCCCCGAGATAATGATACCGCTGGTGGGGCATCCCGCCGAACTCAGGATCTCCCGGGAGAGGGCACAGGCCGTCGTGGACGCCGTTCTGGTCGAGCGCGGCAAGCCTGCCGACTATATCGACTACCGTATCGGAACGATGATCGAGGTTCCCAGGGCCGCTGTCGATGCGGGGAAGGTGGCCGCCCATGCCGACTTCTTCAGCTTCGGTACAAACGATCTCACGCAGATGGGCTGCGGGTTCTCGCGCGACGACGCCGGAAAGTTCCTTGGCGATTACGTCAGGATGGGGATCTACGACAAGGATCCGTTCGCCTCGATCGACGAGGAGGGTGTCGGTGAACTCGTGAGGCTGGCCGTCGAGCGCGGACGCGGCGCCAGGCCCGGCATCAAGCTGGGCGTGTGCGGCGAGCATGGAGGAGATCCGTCCTCGATCAGGTTCTTCCACAACGTCGGCCTGGACTATGTCTCATGCTCCCCGTACAGGGTGCCGGTAGCCAGGCTGGCTGCCGCCCAGTCGGTTCTGGAAAAGGCGAAGTGATAGAGAGGAACCAGCGCGTAGTAATCGCCGAGAGCGATACCGAGCTGGCCCTGATGCTGTCGAAGGCCCTCCGCATGGAGGGCCTTCACGCAGACACGGTCGGCGACGGGATAGAGGCCATCCGCAAGGCCTGGCAGACCATGCCCGACCTCGTGATCTGCGGATTCTATCTTCCCGGCCTCGGGGCGCTGAGAGTGGTCCGCTACCTGAAGAGCCACCCCGCCTTTGCCAGACTGAAGACCGCCGTTCTGCTGCCCCGCCTCGACCGGGCCACGGCGGCGAGGGCGAGGCGCGCCGGGGCGGACGCCGTGATCGAGATGCCCGTCGAGCCGCTGGATTTCGTGGATGAGTGCGTGTCCCTGCTCGATCCGGCGATCGGCCGGTCCCCTTCCCACCCATCCTCCATGTCCTTCCCGGACAGCGTCTCCATACTCGAGGAGCTGACCGGGATACTCGAGAACAGGCTGGACAGGCTCGAGGCCATGCAGGACTTCATGATGGAGCTCGGCCTCAGCCCATCCGTGCAGGAGACCTTCCGCAACGTCGCCTCCGGCGTTCTGACCGATCTCGGTTTCGACAGAGTCCAGGTCTTCCAGTACCTCCCGGAGGCCGGCGAGCTGAGAGTGGAGGCCGCGTTCGGGCGCGGAGTGCCGGCCGACTTCCAGCAGCAGCCAGTCAGGCTTTCCGCCATGGAAGGCCTCCCCGTGGCCCTGGCCGTGCGCGAGAAGAGGCAGATCCGCTCGTCCGAGGCCGGGGTTTCCGAGATACGCCTCTCCTGGGCCGGATCGACGGACTATGTCGACACCCCGCTGTTCGATGCCGTGGGAGTGATGGGAGTCGTCAGGTGCGACAACGGCATGACCGGGAGGGCGATCGGCCCGGACGACCTCGAGGCGTTGAGGGATTTCTGCTCCAGAGCTTCCGGTGTTCTGAGGAACGCGATCGACATCGAGCAGATCGCGGGCGCGAAGGAGCGGAACTCCCTGGTCCTGGAGAACCTGGGTTCGGCTCTGATCATGGTCGATCAGTCCGGGAGGGTGACGGAAGCCGCCGGAACCGAAGCGCTCATGGGCCTCCGCCCGGAAACCCTCATCGGGAGAACCCTCTCCGAGGCCGCCCCGGCCGTTGCGGGGGAGGAAAGGCTCGAGACCCTCTGCAAGGTTCTCATCGAGGGCCGGCCCGCCTTCGAGAACGCCCTGCATCTCACGCGTCCCGGCGGCGATCCCGTCATCGTGAACCTGCGATTCGTGCCCTACCGCAGCGGAGGCAGGATAACCGGAGCCGTGCTGCTGGTCATCGACGTGACCGAGGAGCAGAAACTGAAGGCGAACCTGAATCAGAGGAACGAGGAGCTGGAGATGATGTCGCGCATCGGACGCGACCTGAACTCCACGCTCGAGCTGGACGACATCTGCGATCTGCTTCTCCGCAGCCTGCGCCTCTTCTATCCCGAGGAGGCGATATCCATCCTGCTGCCGGACGAAGACTCGGACGACGGGATTCCCCGGAGGCTCATAGTGAAGGCCGGCTGCGGCTACAAGACGGACGAACGGGGTCTGGACAGGCCGATCGTCGTCGCAGGTCCGACTTACGACGACGACAGGGAGGAATCCCCGGCCGCCAGCACGTCGATGCTGGGCATAGTGGGGGGCGCTTTCGCGGGCGCCCGTGTTCTGAACATACCCGACGTCTCGCAGGAATCCGGATACATCGAGGACTTCAGAGAAACGAAGAGCGAGATCGCCGTACCCATAGTCATCCAGGACAAGGCGGCGGGAGTGATAGACATCCAGAGCAAGGCAAGAAACAGATTCGATCCCGACTCGGTCCGCAGGATATCCAGTCTCGCCAACAGCGCCGCCAATGCGATCGAGAACGCGCAGCTCCACGCGAAAGCCTGGGAGGCCGCGCAGCGCGACAGACTGACCAATCTGCGCAATCTCCGCTTCTACGAGGAGAGGATACGCGAGGAGCTGGAGAGGGCGACCAGATACAACTACGAGTGTTCGCTTCTGATGATCGACGTCGACGACTTCAAGCACTACAACGATCATTTCGGCCATCCGATGGGCAACAACCTCCTCCGTACCCTGGCCCGGACTATCTCGGGCGCGCTCCGTGAGAAGATCGACACACTGGTAAGGTACGGCGGCGAGGAATTCGTGAGCATCCTCCCGCTTACCCCCGGCAAGGTGGCCGCCGAGATAGCCGAGCGGATAAGGCAGATGGTGCTGGACGACAACTCCGAGATTCCGCACTCCTCCGAGCAGCCTCTCGGATGCGTCAGCGTGAGCATCGGAGTCGCCACCTTCCCCACGGACGTATCGGACAGGGACCGTCTCCTGGAGATCGCCGACAAGCGGATGTACATGGGCAAGAGGGCGGGAAAGAACAGGGTCGTGGCGCCTTCACTGGGGAACTGCCCCGTCATCTCCTGAATTGCACCGTCTCTGCGACTGCACAATGTTCTGGAGCGCCGCCGGGGGAGGCGTCAGGCGCTACCTCGAACAGAAGATCGCCTGGCTGGGCGGCTTCCCCGACTCGTTCCGCCATCTCCTCGTGGTACCCGGCGCCTCGGATTCCAGCATTGAAGACGGGATCGCCCGCCGCTCCGTCGTACGCTGTCCGTCCATCCCCTTCTCCCCCGGGTACAGGATGCCCGTCGCCATCGGGCCCGTCCTGCGGATCCTCTCCGCCTGGAGGCCGGATCTCGCCGAGGGCGGCTGCCCGTTCCGCTTCAGGAAGGCTCTCTCGGCATGGGCGGCGGCCTCCGGGAGACCGGTGTTCGACTACTACCACGCCTATTTCCCGGTTTCGTACACCGCTTCCGTGTTCGGCTCCCGGACGACTCCCCTCAGGCGTGCCCTGGAGAGGGCCGGATGGGCCTATCTCAGATCGGTCTACTCCGACAGCGCAAGGATCTTCGTCGCCTCGCCCGTCGTCCGGGACATGCTCTCCAGGCACGGCGTCACGAACACGGAGCTGGCTCCCCTCGGTGTCGATACCGCGCTGTTCAGGCCCCGGGACGGAGGCGCCGCCCCCCCCGTGATCCTGTTCGTCGGCAGACTGACAGGGGAGAAGGGCCTCGGGACCGTGGTGGAAACCTACCGGGCGGTCGCCGGGCGGAGACCGGCGAGGCTGGTGATAGTGGGAGACGGCATCATGAGGCGGGAGGTCGAGGAACTCGCCGCCAGCGACTCAGGGGTGTCCTTCCTGAGCTTTCTGGAACCCGGAGCCCTCGCGGAGGTCTACAGGCGGTCCGGCGTGCTGCTGTCCGCGGCTCCGGCGGAAACCCTCGGCATGACGTTCCTCGAGGCCCTGGCCAGCGGGATCCCCGTAGTAGGCCTCTCCGGCAGCGGGCTGATGGACACCTTCCCGTCCGCGATAGCACGCGCCGTGGACGATCCATCCCCGGAACGCCTGGCGGAGGCCGTGCTTTCCTTCCTGGACAGCCCGCCCGATCCGGAAGCCTGCAGAAGGCACGCCGAATCGTACTCCTGGCCTGGAAGGCTCGCCGCGATCCTGTCCAGGGAACTCGAGATAGCCGGGCTTGAAGTCCCGGCAGGGATCGGAGACACGCCATGAAGGATGTTGCACTCAGGCAGGGCCTGGAATACGACAGAAACATCCTGGCCGCAACGCTCGAGGAGATGATCGAGGTCACGGGCGGCTGGCCGGAGAAGGCTGTCCGCGGGGCGAGAGTGCTCCTCAAGGTGAACATGCTCTCCGCCAAGGCGCCCGAGCGTGCGATCACCACCCATCCGGAGGTGGTCGCCGCCATGACCATGCTGCTGCATGACAGGGGATGCTCCGTCGCCGTGGGGGACAGCCCCGGTGGGGCCGTCGGCGGCATCGAGCGTTACTGGAGGAACTGCGGGTTCGATCGTCTGGTGGAGAACCCCGGCGTCGAACTGGTCTCCTTCGAGAGGGCGGGCAGCGTGGAGCTGCAGTCCGGCGGAAGGGTCTACCGGATCGCGAAACCCGTGTTCGAGTACGATGTGCTGATCAACATGTGCAAGTTCAAGACCCACATGTACTGCCGCCTGACCAACGCCGTGAAGAACAGCTTCGGCGTAATCCCGGGCATCGGGAAGGCCATGATCCACAGCCATGCCGTCAGACCCCGCACCCTCTCGGCCTGCATCGCCGACATCTACAAGCTCGTCCCGTTCGACATGGTCGTGATGGATGCGATCCTGAGCATGGACGGGAGGGGGCCGGGCACCGACGGGCATCCGAGGATGGACGGAATCCTGGGCGTAGCCAGGGATGGAGTCCTCCTGGACATGGTGATGTCGAAGATCGCAGGGCTCCGGCCGGAAGAGCTCTACACGACGCGCGAGGCCCTGAAGAGAGGCCTGGGAAAGCCCTTCGAGGAGATCACGGTGGACGGGACGGCCGTCCTCCCGGACTTCGACATCCCCGCGACCTGGTTCTACGACTTCGTGCCTGGATTCGCGGGCGCGCTGGCCAGAGCGTTCGTGAAGACCGTTCCCTCGGCGGGCGGGAAGTGTACTGGGTGCGGGTTCTGCGCCAGGAGCTGCCCGGTAGGGGCCATAGAGATCAGGGACGGCAGAGCGAGGATGAACCGGAGGAAGTGCATCGTATGCCTGTGCTGCCACGAACTCTGCCCGGAGAACGCCATTACGGTCCGGAATCCGCTCAAGAGGCGGGGCCGCCGTGAGGCTGCCCCAGGGGTAGATAAATGAGTTCCCCGTCCTGAGAGACGAAGAAGACGCCGGCAGACCCGGGCATCGGGGATAGACGGCCCCTGTCCAGCCCGGAGGGCGTCTCGAAGGTCGACATGATCTCCACCTCTCCGGATTCCCAGTCCACGAGAGCGTGGTGCAGCGATCCCGGCTTCCCGTCGATCGCCAGGATGTATGACCCGTCGGGTAGCCAGGCCCTGACGTCGGGGAGGAACGGCAGGGCCGGGCTCACGGTCGAGCCGTCCACCGACAGCAGGAGGGGAGTCCCGTCCAGGCCCAGCAGGACGGCGTCGGGGAGTACCCACCCCCGGAAGTCCGAGTCGTGTCCCGCAGGTGTGCGCCACGTCCCCGTCACTCCCGGCTCGTCGAACGATCCGAACTCATACTCCCCGTAGCAGTTGTTCCCGATGCTGAAGAAGTCCGAGTACGGACACTTCCGGAAACAGTCTCCGATGCCTGCGATGTCGAGCACGACGGGTTCTCCGGTGACTGCATCCACGGCGTTCGGGGAGGCTCCGTTCCCGTTCTCGAACGGACGAAAGAGAAGTTCGGAATAGCCCACGGGAGAGGGTTCGCAGTCGAACATCGGCGAACCGGCCAGGAGCTGCGGATCGGAGGTGAAGGCGTAGAAAGGCCCTCCCCCGACCGCCATGCCCACCAGGACCGGCATGGCTCCGGAGCCGTCGCTTCCTGCGATGATCCCGAGGAACGCGCTCCGCATCGCATCAGCCCCCTCGGGCACCTCGAAGACCTCCGGTAGGTAGACGGACACGGCCAGGAACACCCGGGCGCCGTCCGGGCTCACGAGTATGGAGTAGAAGCCGCCGTCCTCCTCCCAGCCGCCGTCCGCGGGCGACCAGGACGGAACCCAGGGAACGGTCAGCCCCGTACCCGCGTCGACGATGAACAGATCGGGGCCTTTCCCGAACAGGATCGTCTCCGGATCGAGCGCCGCCGCCATGTGGACCCCTTCCGCCAGGGTCGACGGCGGGCCGGTCCCGACGATCGCAGCGATGAGGAGGAGCATCCTCCCGCGCCTCCGTTCAGCTCTTCAGGCTCTCCTTGATGCGCTTCACATGGCCGCGGCCCAGCCCCTTCACTTCGCAGCCCAGCTCCAGGTATCTCCTGATCTTCTCGTCGTCCAGGATGCAGAAGCAGTCTATGACGGCGAAAGGTGCGCCTACAGCCTCGAACACCATGTCGGGGTCGAGCTTCAGGTATTCCCCGTGCCGCACGGCAAGGACTATCGCATCCGCGCCGGACATCGCCGCCCGGAGATCCTTCTGTATCCTGAGGTTGACCAGCGGAGCCTGCCTGTGGAAGAAGCGCGACCAGGAAAAGCCGGGTTTCGGATAGGTGTCCTGGGCCTCGAACTCCCACCAGTGTTCGAGATATGGATCGTGAACCTTCACGTCGGCGCCCATCTCCGTGAGTTTTCTCACGATCAGCTCGGAGCCGCTGTACCTGGTATCCCCCACGTCCTCGCGGTACGACGCTCCGAGGACGAGGATGTCGGCCGAGGCGATGGGCCTGTTCATGTTCCGCAGCGCGTCACGGACCATCTGCGGGACGCGGAGGGCCCGGGTGTCGTTGATGTCCACCGCGGCCGGCGTGATGCGGAAGATGTCGTCGTCGAACCCGAGGATGTGCCTGTAGGCCCAGACTCCGAGTCCTCCGTCCTTGGGGAGGCAGTACCCGCCGATGCCGGGGCCGGGGAAGATCATGTTCGAGTGCGTGGGACGGACCCGGATGGCGTCGATTACCTTTTTGAGATCCACGCCGTTGCGCTCGGAGAACACCGACCACTCGTCCATGAACGCCAGTATCGTCGCCCGGTAGCTGTTCTCGATTATCTTGGCGGTTTCGGACTCGATCGGGCGGTCCAGGACAGTGAGAGGATAGTCCTTCACGTTCAGAACGTCCGACAGGAAGGCGACGACCCTCTCCCTCGCCTCGGGTCCGATGCCGCTGCAGACCCTCCAGAAGTCGCGGATCGAGGCCACGTAGTTCCGCCCGGGCATGACCCTCTCGTAGCTGTGGGCGAGGAGCGGATCGGCAGTGATCCCCCTCTTCTCGAAGGTCTTCTTCATGATGGGATAGGCCACCTGCTCGGTGGTGCCGGGCGGGACGGTCGTTTCGATAAGTACGAGGGCGCAGGGCCGGATGTGCTGCGCTATGACGCCGAGGGACTCCTCCAGGGCGGCCATGTCGGCTGCGCCCTCGCGGCAGTTGCCGAGCCTCTCCTTCAGATAGTCGCACTGGACGTCCACCACGACGACGTCGGCCAGACTGAGAGCCTCCTCCGCGAACGTAGCCACGAGGGTCTTCTTCTCGTTGACGCATCGTGCGATCATCGGAGCGACTTCCGGATCCTCCGCTGTCACCGGAGAGACGCCCCTGTTCATCAGCGGGATCTTCCAGTAGCTGCGGGTGCTGGGCCTCTGCATCCCTATGACGAACTTGCCAGGCGTTCCGTCCGGCCGGGTCGAGTCCGCCACGACTGCGGCCATCACGGCTCCTACGAATCCGAGCCCCACCACGGAGACGATCTCCCTGCCCCTGGCACGGTGCTCCTCGACGAGCCTGGATAGCCTCTCCAGCTCGGCGGCATGGTCCTCGCGGGCGGGAAGAGCGAACTTCTCGCCATCGGGACTGATCGAGTATCTTGTTTCCGTCATCGTGAATCCTCCGTGTCCGGGAACTGATGGGTCTCGACAGGATCACCGATCATACGGCCGGGAGGGCATTCGGGGGAGCGGGCAGGGCCTGTTCGGCAGGGGCCCGGCATCCGAACCATCCGTTCCTGCCGTCGGAGGAGGGGTCCAGCCGTCGAAAGGCCCGGGTATGAATCCCCCGTCGTGGTGCAGGCTCCCGGCGCGTGCTGCGGAGCCGGCCGCTTCGTAGTATATGGCATCGCGGCGCCCGGCCGCGCCAAGTCAGGCCTCGCAAGGAGGGTTGCCGCATGCTGAATTTCCCCCGGGGGCTCTATTCGGACGTCCGCATCGAGGAGGTCTGGTCCACCTCGGCGGGCCTCGTGCTGGGGAAGCTCGAGCAGTTCGTCTCCAGGCACTACAGGGCCGCATTCATCAGGGTCTGGGACGGCGTGCGCTGGTACTACGCCTCGACCTCCTCCGTCGACTCGATTCAGTCCGAGCTCGATTCCCTGGCCGCCATGGCCTCGCCTGCGGAAGACATCCTCGACGATCCGGTGGTCCGCCGCCTCGGCTGCGCCACCGGAAGGAGCATCCTGTTCGATGCCGGTCATGTCGCCGGAGTCGAGACTTCCGACAAGCTCGCGAAGCTCCGGTCCTCGGCGGAACCCCTCGAGCGGAGGGCCGGCCTCGCCGACAGTCGTTGCTACTACATCGACAACAACAAGAGGAAGACGTTTCTATCCAGTCTGGGAGCCGATCTGGAGTTCGACCGCCAGACCGTTCTTCTGGTGGCCGCGTTCGAGGTGGCGCACGGGGAATCCCGGCTTCGCGAGAAATGCCATGTGGGCGCCGGCACGTTCGCAGACCTGCCGGACCTCGTCCCTGTCCTGGAAGAGAGGCTCGACGAGGCGGCTTCCTTCGTCCGTGACTCGAGGCCCGTGGACGGGGGGCGGATGCCGGTCGTCCTCTCCCCGATGGCGGCAGGGATTTTCGCGCACGAAAGCTTCGGGCACAAGAGCGAGGCGGACTTCATGCTCGGCGACGAGTCCATGCTGGCCGAGTGGGCCATGGGCCGCAGGGTCGGCTCGGAAGAGTTGAACATAGTCGACGACGGGACGGTGTCCGGCCCCGGGTACAACGCCTATGACGACGAGGGGACTCCGTCTCGCAGGACATGGCTGGTCAGGGACGGACTGCTGGCAGGCAGGCTGCACAGCGCCTCCACCGCAGCCGCGCTGGGCGAGGAACCAACCGGGAACGCGAGGAGCATCTCCTTCGAGTACGAACCGATTCCACGCATGACGACCACCTTCATACTGCCGGGGAGGGAGACGTTCGACGGCCTGGTCTCGGGCATCGACGACGGCCTCTTCGTGAAGACGGTCAACCACGGCTCGGGCCTCTCCACGTTCACGCTCGCCCCCTCCATGAGCTACCGGATCAGAGGGGGAAGGCTCGCGGAACCGGTCGGGGTGTCGGTGATCACGGGCGACGTGATGGAGACCCTCGGACTGATAGACGGTCTCTCCGGCGAGCTCGACCTCAGGGGCGCAGGGGGCGGCGGATGCGGCAAGATGGAACAGTACCCGCTCCCCGTAGGTTTCGGCGGACCCTTCGTGCGGGTCGGCGCAATGGAGGTGAGGTGATGCCCGGTATGACCCGTGAGCGCGTCGTCATCGGCACCCGGAAGACAACCGCGAGGATCGCCGGGTCCGAGGTGAAGTCGATCCGCAGATCGGACGTTCTGCAGACCGGCCTCAGACTCTATGACGGCAGGAACATCGGAACCGCCGGCGCGATAGGTTCCTTCGACCCCGCGGAACTCGAGAAGCGGGCTCTCGACTCGATATCATGCGGCATCGAATACCCCTGGGAGATCCAGGGTCCGGCGGTCAGGCGCGAGACGGTCTCTCTGAAGGGCATAGGCCACGATACGCTGGCGGGCGAGGCCGGGTCGTTCATGGCGGCCATGCGTTCGAAGTGGCCCGACCTCGTATTCTCCGAGAGCTTCACCGTCGAGGACACCGGGATCTCGATCCGGAACGACAGGGGCCTCGACCTCTCGACCGTGCTGTCCTCGGTCGCGGTCGTGCTGACCTACAGAGCGCTGGGCTCCACCGGGATCATAGACGGGTGGGTCTCGGCGGGACCCTGCCGGAGGTGGGACCCGGACGGCATAAGAGCCGAGTTCGACGAGTTCCTCGAGGCATGGCACGAACCCGTGGATCTGCCCCGCAGCGGGAGACTTCCCGTGGTCTTCGGCGAATCCTCGCTTCCGCTCAACAGGCTGTCGCTGGAACTCTCCGGGCACAGGTACGGGACGGGCACATCCCTTCTAGCAGGCTGCGTCGGGGAGAAGGTGTTCTCGGAAGGCTTCTCGCTGTCCCAGTCCAGGGTTCCATCCATCGACGACTGTTCGTTCTTCGATGCGGAGGGCGTATTCCACGAAGGATACTCGCTCGGGCTGATCGGCGGCGGAGTCCTCAGGGCGGTCTGCACCGACCGCAGGACGGCAGCCAGGTTCTCGCTGCCGCATACAGGTTCGGCCTCGGGCGGCTACGACACCATCCCGCAGGCATCGGCGGATCATCTGAGAGTCGAGCGGAGCGACAGAACGCTGTCCGAACTGCTGGGCGGGGAGCCGGCGGTGTATATCGCCCTGGCATCAGGCGGCGACTTCACGCCCGAGGGGGCTTTTGCGACACCGGTGCAGCTCGCGATGCTGCACGACGGAACCCGGTTCGTGGGCAGGCTTCCCGAACTCCGCATCTCATCCCATCTGTTCAGGATGTTCGGGGATGACTGGATGGGGCAGTCCGCGGACGATATCTCGGCCTTCTACGATTCGCCCTCGATGGTGATGCGCATGGACGTGGAGAAGGCCGGCGACTGAAGCTGCGGGGATGACTTCAATCGGAACGGAGGGGAAGCAGTCTAGTCCTCCTCCTCGTCCTCCTCCTCGTAGATTTCATCCTCGTCTTCTTCGTCTTCCTCGTCTTCGACGTCCCCGTCCTCCCAGGACCAGTCGTCGTCTCCGGGAGGGAGGAAATCGTCATCGTCGATGACTGTGTCGTCACCGGAATCGTCCGGATCGTTCCCGTCGTCCTCTTCGTCGAGGTCCGTATCGTCCTCGAAGTCTTCGTCGTCTTCCCAGACCAATTCTAGCCCCCTTTTCTGAGGTGCCGGAAATAGCTGAAAACGTCCGGCCCGGGTCAAGAGGCGATGAACACCCTCACCGCGGGCCGATACGGTTCGCAACACGCGCGTAGACGCCGAGCAGCGAGACTTCCTGATCGGGCCAGGTGTAGCGTTCCAGGGCGGCCCTGCGGCCCCTCCCGCCCATCTCTTCGCGGAGGCCGGGATCCGAAGCCAGTTCCAGTATCCGTCCGGCGATGGCCCCGGAATCCTCCGGATCAACCAGGACTCCGCATCTCTCCCGCAGTATGAGGTCGGACATCTCCGGCAGGTCGCTCGCGATTATCGGCAGCCCGGCCATCATGTATTCGTAGAGCTTGTTGGGCAGTGAGTAGTAGTGGTTGGGGCAGGTGTTCTGGAAGAGTATGAGCCCCATGTCGGCCGACGCCGTCACTTCCGGCAGGCGCTCCGAGGGGACCGCCGGCAGGATGGACAGCACTCCGTTGACGTCGCGGGCCTTCGCCATGCCTGGAAGTATCCCCGAGGTCATGTCGGGGCCGATCATGACCACCCGCACGGATCCCCGGGGAAGGAGACCGCAGGCGTCAATCAGGTTCTCGAGACCCCTCTCGAACGATATCGCGCCCTGATAGAGCACTATCGGACCCTCCCCCCCGCCCAGGACGTCGTCGAGGTAGGAGGAGCGCCGACGGTCGGGTGCAGGATAGGGGCAGTTCTCGACCAGGTCTATGTGCAGCCCCGGATACATCCTCTCCATCGCCCCGATCCGGCCCGGGGTGACGGCTATCACGGCATCGGCCCTGCGGATGAGGCGGCGTTCCACCAGCCTGTCCCTGAGCCTTCCCACGAATCCCGTCTCCCTCAGGTATCTGGCCGATCCGAGCCAGAGTTCGTGAGAGTCGTAGATCAGGCGGGCACGGCAGAGCCGGGATGCCGCCCAGGCCGGAAGCAGCGTGTCCAGGTCG
The DNA here is from genome assembly GCA_001618605.1 of Candidatus Fermentibacter danicus. Lineage (GTDB taxonomy): Bacteria > Fermentibacterota > Fermentibacteria > Fermentibacterales > Fermentibacteraceae > Fermentibacter > Fermentibacter danicus. The sequence goes on along the minus strand of LKHC01000110.1, from coordinate 49,033 downwards.
TTGGCGTGCAGTACGTCCGGCTTCGCCTCCAGGGCCTTCGAGAGAAGGCGCAGGTCGCACACGGCGTTCCTGAAGAAGTCTGCGGCGCGCCTCCTGGCACGGCTGTGCCTCAGGGCGGAGAGGAACCTGCCGGCGAGATTCCGGGTTCCGCCGTCGGAGTCGAGCCCTCCGGTCACCCTGGCGGCCATCGCCGACCTGTAGCGGATCCTCCGGACACGGATGCCGTTCCAGTCCTCGTCGTCGGCGACTCCGGGTTCCTGCCAGCAGATGATCGTCACGTCCCAACCGGCCGATTTCAGGGAGAGCGCTTCCTTCTTCACCCTGGCGTCACCGCGGAGCCTGTTCTTCAGCATCATGCAGACATGCAAGCCAGGAGCCTCCTTTCGGTCGGTGAAGAATAAGACCGGGCGGTCCGGGCGGCAATCCATCCTTCCGTTGGCGTATGCCGGGCCCGTTCCGTAGAATCCTGAGGCAACCAACCGGAGGTCTCCAGTGCCTGACAGGCGGATCGTCGTGTTCAAGTTCGGGGGTACCTGCATAGTGGACGCCGCGGGCAGGGGCACTGCGGCGGGATACTGCCTCGAAGCCGTCCGAGAGGGCTGTTCCCTTGTCGTCGTGGTGTCGGCCATGGGCAGGAGGGGCGATCCCTACGCCACCGACACTCTTTACGACATGGCTCCGGGAGCCCTTCCCGCCGAGCGCGACAGGCTCCTCTGCGCCGGGGAGATCATCGCTGCCTCCGCCATGGCCGGAGAACTCCGCCGGGTCGGCCTGGAAGCGGAATCGCTGACGGGCTGGGATGCGGGTATCGCGACGGACGGAGTTTCCGGGGACGCGGAGATAAGAAGCATCGACACCTCCAGGATCAGAGCCCTCGTCGAGGTGGGCCGCATCCCGGTGGTGGCCGGCTTCCAGGGAGCCGGCCCGGATGGAGCCGCCACGACTCTGGGCAGGGGCGGATCGGACACCACCGCCCTCGCTCTCGCCGCGGCCCTCGGCGCCTGCGAGGCGGTGCTCTTCAAGAACGTCGACGCGATAAGGTCCGCCGACCCCTCCATAATCCCCTCCGCCATCCGGATCGAGAGGATCAGCGCCGAAGACCTGAGGCAGATGTCCTGGCAGGGGGCCGGGGTGGTACACCCGCGGGCGGCGGAGATCGCCGGGGAGGCCGGCGTCCCCGTGGTCATAAGGAACCATTCCTCGGGAGAAAGAGTCACCCGGATAGAACCCTTCGTACTCCGGGGGGGCAGGTACGTCACCGGTGTCGCATCCGGGCCGGACGTCTTCCAGGTGGCCGTGGAGGGACTCCCGGGAACCGGGGCCGGCCGCTTTCATGCCGACGTGTTCGGAAGGGTCGCGCGGGCAGGCATATCGATGGACATGTTCTCCGTCATGGGCGGCGCCGTCCTCTTCACCGTCCCTGCGGCCGACGCGGAATCGACGGCCTCGATCCTGTCGGGGGCCTTCGCCTCCGTGCGGCTGAACGGACCCTGTTCCAAGGTCTCTATCGTCGGCGCGGGCATGCACGGGCTCCGCGGAGTCATGGCCCGCTTCTCGGGCGCTCTTGACGCAGCCGGCGTAGAGATGCTCCAGACAGCGGATTCGCATGCCACGATCTCGGCCCTCGTCGGCAGGGACGACCGTGACCGCGCCCTGGCCGCCCTGCACGCCGAGTTCCTGGAGCAGGAGGAATGAAGCTCATCCCCGTCCTGATCCTCGCGGTGGTCCAGGGGGTCGCCGAGTTCCTGCCCATCTCCAGTTCGGGTCATCTGGCCCTCCTGGGCCATTTTATGGGAACCCGTTCGCCCGGAAACGGGGTGCTGCTCGAAGTCGTGCTGCATCTGGGCACGCTCTGTTCGGTGCTGTTCTTCTACCGCAGCGATCTGGCGGCCCTTGCGCGGGGAATCCTCCGCTTCGAGCACGGGGCTGTCCGGCTTCTTCTGCTGCTGTTCGTCGCCTCGATACCGGCCGGCATCTGCGGCATCCTGCTGGGGGACCGGGTGGAGGAAGCCTTCTCCTCTCCTCTTCTCATAGCTGCGCTCCTGGGCCTGAACGGCCTGGTTCTGCTCTCCGCGGGGCTGCTCCGCCCCCGAGGCGGCGCCGGCCGCGCCCCCGGCCCGCTTTCAGCGCTGGCAGGCGGGTTCGCACAGGCTGTCGCCCTCCTTCCGGGCATATCCCGCTCCGGCTCGACGATCTCGGCCATAACCGCCACCGGCGTCTCCCAGGAGGAATCGGCCAGGTTCTCCTTCTTCATGTCGATCCCCGCCATCGCCGGAGCCGGGCTGCTGTCCGCCCGCGACATCTCCTCCATACCTCCGGGCGACATGGCGCCGGCCGCCGTCGGCTTCGCGGTGTCGGCGGTCGTCGGCTATCTCTCTCTGCGTCTGCTGATAGGCATCCTGGGCCGGAACAGGCTCTGGGTCTTCGGGGTATACTGCATCGCCGCCTCGATCGTGTCGGCGGCGGTCATCCTCTGCGGAGGCTCCGGTTGCTGAACGCTCTACTCCTCGCTGCATCGACCGCGCTCCCGCCGTCCGGGTGGATGGAGGCCTGCTCTAACGGCGACTGGCAGGGCGCATACGCCCTGGCCTGCCTGGCTGTCGAGGCCGATTCCACCGATTCCGACGCCTGGGCCGGGGCCGCCATCGCCGCCGTCCGGGGCGGGATCGATTCCGACGCCCTCGGGTGGTCCCGGACGGCTGTCGGAATGGATTCGCTTTCCCCACTCGCCTGGGCTTCGATGGGCGTCGTCCTGGGAGAGACCGATCCCGATACGGCCGAGGCCGTCCTGACGAAGGCGCTCGATCTCGACGGGGACTGTATCCCGGCGCTGGAGGGGCTGGCTGGCATACGCATGGCCGGGGGGGACTACGCCGCAGCCGCGGGGCTGCTGGCTTCGATAATCGATCTGAACGGATTCTACCGCCCCGCCTGCATGCCTCTCGTGAGCGCACTCCACCTCTCGGGCGACTCAGCCGCCGCGCTGGACCGGGCCGCCGCATTCTCGCGAAGCTTCCCGGAGGACGACGACATGTCCCTCCTGCTGGGCTCGCTGCTGGAATCGTCGGGGATGGCCGATTCCGCCGCGTCCGTCTACAGGAGGATGATCGGGGACGATTCCACCAGCGTGGAGGCGCTGAGGAGGCTCGGGCTGATCGAGGAGGAGAGGGGCGCCTTCGGAGCGGCAGTAAAATGCTACAGGCGGCTCGTAGAGGCCGATCCGGGGTACTCGTGGGCCTACGGGGAACTGGGCTGGTGCTTCGAAGCGGTCGGCAGCACGGAGCTCGCGCGGGACTGGTATCTGGCCGGGCTGGAGATCGACCCCGACTACGCCTGGGCCGCCTACAGGCTCGGGCTCCTGGTCCAGGACGAGGGTCGCCCGGATTCCGCCCGGACCTGGTTCCGCACAGCACTGGAGATCGATCCGTCCATCGGCGAGGCGTGGGTCAGCCTGGGGCTCCTCGATGAGGACGCCGGCCGCCTGGAGGAGGCCGCGCGGAACTACAGGAGAGCTCTGGAGATCGATCCTTCGAACGCATGGATCTGGGGCGAGCTGGGGTATGTCTACCATGAGCTTGGGATGCGCGACGAGGCCGCTTCCGCATACGAGGCCTCGATCGAGGCCGATTCGTCCTACCGGTGGGGTTGGGAGCAGAGAGGGCTCCTCTACGAAGAGGAAAGTAGAACGGACGAGGCCATCGCCTGGTACGGGCTGGCCGCCATGTCCGCCCGGCAGAGCCCCTGGCTGCTCGGCGAACTCGGGATGCTGCTCGAGGAAGCCGGAAAGACCGATTCCGCCGCCGTCTTCTTCAGGAGATCCATCGAGGAGGACAGCCTCTATTCCTTCGGACTCCAGAGGCTGGCGCGGATCGAGTCCCGCCGGGGGAATGCCGCGGAGGCCGAATCCCTTCTGATGCGCTACATGTCGGTTTCCGGCGAGGAGGGCATGACCCTGATGGAGATCGCCTCGATCAGGAGGGCGGCCGGGGACGCGGCTGCGGCGGACAGCCTCGAACGGCTGGCCCTGGAAGCCGATCCGGATGCCGCTTCCGTACTGGCCTGGAGCTATCTCTACAACCGGATGGAGGAAGAGGCGGTACGAGCCGGTCTGCTCGCCGCCTCCCTCGCGCCGGACGATCCGGTCGGGCTCGTCTCCATCTGCGATCTCCTCTCGTACTCGTCCAGGCACGATCTCGCGGACAGCCTCTGCGAGGCCGCAACCACCAGATTCCCGGACGATCCCGCCGTCTGGAGGGCGCGCGGCATCATTCTCAGCACCGCGGAGAGGTATCCAGAGGCCGCGGAGGTACTCGCCACGGCCTACTCCCTGGACAGCACCTCGTATGAAGCCGCCAGCGGTCTGGGCGAGGCGTTCCTCTTCCAGAACAGATACGACGAAGCGAAGAGATGGCTCGAGCGCTCCCTGGAGATCGCCCCCTCGGCTGTCTTCTCGATCTGCTACCTGGGCCTGATCCGGGAGCGTATGGGCGATCCGGACGGCGCGCTGGACTACTATCTGGAGGCCCTGCGGATCTCCCCGGGCTATGCCTACGCCGAGGACAGGATCAGGTACATCTCCGATCCCTCCTACGACGTGGGCTACTGGAGGTCCAAGTCCCGCAGGTTCTCGGCCTCCATCTGGGCTGACCTGTCCTTCGAGAGAGGCAACAGGGAGAGAAGCAGATACCGGGGGGGAGCGGAAGCCTCCTGGCTCTACGGTCCCGGCGGGAGCAGCCTGGACGTCGAGTTCCGGGGAAACATCGAGAGGATCTACACCAAGGAGAGGGAGAACACCGCGTGGGCCTCGGTCGGGATCGACTATTTCCTGACGGATGAACTCTACGTCAAGGCGCACGCCAACTGGGACCGCCAGCCCGCAACGGTCCGGCCGTGGCAGGTGAGTTCCTACACCGCCTTCGGATACAGGGAATGGATCACCGACTGGCTCTATGTCTCCCCCGAGGCGGGCCTCGGCATGGTCACGAGCCAGTGGTTCATCGCCGAAAAGAGGACCGACGACTGGACGGCCTACATGTCGATGGGCCTCTGGATGGACAGGGACGATTCCCTCCTGCCCTCGCTGTGGCTGGGAGCAGACCTCTACCTGCCGCCGGACGACACTGAAGGCTACTATGCCTTCGGCAACGCGGAGATCTCCTTCGACGCCATGGACAGGCTGAGCCTCTCGCTGGGCTGCAGCCTCGACTACACGAACCGCCCGTTCTTCTCGAGCTGGGAGAAGCTGGACTCGGAGATCTATTCCAGGATCAACCTGTCCCTGTTCTGATCCCGTCCGCCTAGCGCCTCAGCAGATCGGCCACCGGCTGGTTCAGCAGCCTCCTGAAGGTCACGTAAGAGAGCCCCGTGGAGACGGCCAGTACGATCACAAGTCCCGCCGCCATCCAGCCCGCCGGGAACACGGCCAGCGAGTCGAGGGCCGTCGAGAGCACGGTGGAGAGCGACAGCAGGGCCTCGCTCACCCCCCACGAGACGAGCGCCCCGAGAAGCCCCCCCGTGATCAATGACAACGCCGACATGAAGAGTATCTGGAAGGAGAAGACGGCCGCGAGCTTCTCCCGGGGCGTGCCGAGAGCGACGAGGACGCCTATCGCGAACTTCCTGCTCCGGATGTCGGCGACCAGGGTGTGTACGGCGCTGGTGACGGCCGACACCAGGATCGCCAGGGCCAGGGCGGAGAGGGCGGTGGTAACTATGGCGACCAGCATCTCGGCCTTCTGCGCTATGCCTCTCCTGGTCTCCGCGCGGAGCCCCAGGCCCTCCACGATCCTGACTATCTCCGGGACGTCCTCGGCGCGTTCCGCGGTGACCATGAGAGCGCTGTAGCTCCTCTGCCTGTCCGGGAGAAAGAGGGTGTTCATCCCGTCCACGAACTCGATCGGCACGGCCAGGGCGAAAAGAGCCAGGTTGTTGGAGGTGGCGACGATCCGCGCCCTGACGGTCACCGGCCTGTGCGACGATCTGGCGATGGAGCTGCTTCCGACCGTGACCCTGCATTCGAGCCCGACCACTCCTTCGGGGCTCAGCCCCACTAGGTCGTTCGCTTCGGCGAAACCGGCGTTGTACAGGAGCAGCAGGTTTTCGCTGAGTACGATCGGAAGGTATTTCGTCGCGCTGTCGGCCGCGTCGTAGGACCAGTCGACATCCTCGAGTATCGAATCCCCGAGGAACTCGCCGGTCACTCCCTCGAGCGTGATGTCCGTGTAGTAGGGCTGTCCGCCGAGGAGCCCCTGGAGGTAGGCCGGCACGTGTGCGTAGATCTGCGGGTCGATCCTGGAGACTTCGGGCAGGTTCACGATGGAGTCCCTGAGGGCTTCCGTGATCTCGAGCCCGCCCTGCTCGCTCAGGAAGAATCCGGCCTGTATTCCCGGGGGCGTCACCCTCACCTGCTCGGCGGGGATGTCGCGCGACATGAACCTGTCCAGCACCTTCTGCACCCCGAGGCCGATGGAGATGAAGAAAACGAGGAACAGGGCCGCCGTGACGAGCATGAGCTGGCTGAAGAGGTAATCGCGCCAGTGTCCGCGGTTCCACAGCCTTATCGCGTAGGACGTATCCTTCGTCTTCACACCGCGCCTCCCGGTTTCCGGACCGGGTGGAGGCGTCCTTCGGACAGCTCCATGACCCTGTCCACCCTCGAAAGGACGGAAAGAGAATGGACCACCGCGATCATGGCGAAACCCTGCCTTTTTCTCAGGTCGTCCAGCATGTCGAACAGGATGTTTTCGTTTTCGTCGTCCAGGCTGGCGCTGGGCTCGTCCGCCAGCAGGAGGCGCGGCCTGTTCACGAGGCCTCTGGCCACCGCCACACGCTGGCGCTCCCCCCGCGAGAGCATGGCTGTCGGAGTTCCGTCCATCCTGACGCCGAGGTGCGACATGACGTCGATCGCGCTGTTCCGGGCGGATTCTGCGTCCCTTCCGGAGAACACCGCGGGCAGTATGGCGTTTTCGACCGCGGTGAGTTCGGGCAGGAGATGGAAGTCCTGGAAGACGTATCCGAGGAAGTCGCGTCTCAGAGAGGCGAGCCCGGCGGAATCCTCGGCCTTGACGTCCCTTCCGCCGAGTTCGAGCCTGCCCTCGTATTCGAGATCGTGGGTGCCGAGAATCCCGAGAAGGGTGCTCTTGCCCGTGCCGCTTCTGCCTACGATCCCGATGAACTCGCCCTGGTCCATCGTGAGGTCGAGCCCGTCCAGGACGCGCAGATCCCCGAACGACCTCCCGATCCCCTCGGCCCTGAGGATCGTGTCCATCAGAGCATCCCTCCGGCCATCAGGAGCAGCTTCAGGGAAGAAAGCATCTCCTCCGGGGTGAATCCCGAGTCCTCGACCTCGACGCGGACACGGGAAACCTTGCCGTCATGGCGGACGAGCCGGGCCTCCAGGCTCACGAACGAGTCGAAGGAGGCGTCGAGCCTCGCCGCGGTAGGCTGGACGAGCGACATGGCGCTCTCCACGCTCTCCCAGCCGTCGACCCAGTTCTCGATCGGGGCGACCCTGAGGAACGAGATCATGCCGGGCGGAATGAACAGGGAGATGTCACCCCCCGGACCGGAGATCCTCGCGAGCGAGCTGTCGGCGCCGAGGCTGCGGGATCGGTCGAGTCCGAGCCAGGCGGTCATGACGGACCGGGGGGAGGGGCCGAGGTAGAGGCAGGTCCAGCCGTCCCGCGAGGCCAGGGAGCCCAGTATGGCTCCCGCTGGTGAGGTCAGGTCCGAACGCCCGGCGGTGCTGTCGATGGAAAACTGGAAATATCTGGTCGCTATTGCGAGCATCGTATCGGGGGGCATGTCGCGGGACAGCAGCAGGAGCTGGGGCTCGAAGTCGGTCAGGCTGATTCCCGAGACGGTTATGCCGAGCGGGCCGCGATCGATCATCTCCCGCAACATTGCCGCATCGACCGGAAGGGCCTCCTCCGGGAGCAGGGCCCACAGTTCGGCCGGAAGGGTGGATTCGACGTGTATGTGGGCCAGCGCGGTCGAGGGGACCATTTCCAGTTCCTGCCTCAGGGTCCTGCCGCCGCACGCGGAGACGAGGCAGGCGGCGAACGCCGCAAATGTTTTCCAATTCTTCATCTTCACCGCCTTTCCCGTCGAATATACAACCCCGCCTCCCCGGGGGTTCACTCGCTCCCCTCCGGATCGAGGAATGGGATTGACCGGGGGTGCCGGGGCGAGTAATTTACTGCGCCCGGGGGTGACCGCCCTCCGGCACGATCCGAAGAGTCCTGAAACGCTCCAGTGGAGGGCGCAGAGGCCGTTTTGCGCCGGTATTGACGCCTTCTCCGCCGGTGCGTATGTACGACATTCGCGTTGCTGGCGTAGCTCAATCGGCAGAGCAGCGGATTTGTAATCCGCAGGTTATGGGTTCAACTCCCTTCGCCAGCTCCAGGCAAGGTGTTCGCGTGGCGGGGTTCCCGAGCGGTCAAAGGGGGCAGACTGTAAATCTGTTGGCTCAACGCCTTCGGTGGTTCGAATCCACCCCTCGCCACCATCTGTTACGGAGCGGGAATAGCTCAGCTGGCTAGAGCATCAGCCTTCCAAGCTGAGGGTCGCGGGTTCGAATCCCGTTTCCCGCTCCAATTACGGAAGGTGCTTGAATCGGGTTGTTCTTTCGGGTGCCCACGTAGCTCAGTCGGCAGAGCGCGTCCTTGGTAAGGACGAGGTCACCGGTTCGATCCCGGTCGTGGGCTCCATGGGTTTTATGACCATGCCAAAACGGAGGAGTGAGTAATGGCGAAGGAGAAGTTCGAGAGGTCCAAACCCCATGTGAACGTGGGAACGATCGGTCACATCGACCATGGCAAGACCACGCTGACCGCCGCCATAACGAAGTGCCTCTCCACACTGGACATGGCCGAGTTCAGGGCCTTCGACAAGATCGACAACGCCCCTGAGGAGAAGTCCCGCGGCATCACGATCAACACCTCGCACATCGAGTACCAGACGCAGAACCGTCACTATGCGCACGTCGACTGCCCCGGCCATGCCGACTACATCAAGAACATGATCACGGGCGCGGCCCAGATGGACGGGGCCATCCTCGTCGTCAGCGCCGCGGACGGCGTCATGCCCCAGACCAAGGAGCACGTCCTCCTGGCCGGCCAGGTGAACGTGCCCAGGATAGTCGTCTTCCTGAACAAGGTCGATGCCGTCGACGACCCCGAACTCGTCGACCTCGTCGAGATGGAAGTCTCCGAGCTTCTCGACAAGTACGGATTCGCCGCCGATTCCCCGATCATCCGCGGAAGCGCCCTCAAGGCCCTCAATTCCACGGGCAAGGAGGACGACCCCGACGCGAAGTGCATCTATAATCTGATGAACGCGGTGGACGAGTGGGTTCCCACCCCCGACCGCGCAGTCGACAAGCCCTTCCTGATGCCGGTCGAGGGCGTGTTCTCGATCCCCGGCCGCGGCACCGTCGGCACCGGCAGGGTCGAGAGCGGCAGCATCAAGGTGGGCGACAAGGTCGAGCGGGTCGGCATCAAGGACACTCTCGAGACGACGGTTACCGGCGTAGAGATGTTCAACAAGGAGCTGGACTTCGCCCAGGCCGGAGACAACGTGGGTCTGCTGCTTCGTGGCGTGGCCAAGGAGGATCTCGAGAGGGGAATGGTCATCGCAGCCCCCAAGAGCATCAATCCTCACAACGAATTCACGGCCCAGGTCTACGTCCTGACCCAGAAGGAGGGCGGCCGTCACAAGCCGTTCTTCGACGGCTACAGGCCCCAGTTCTACTTCCGGACGACCGACGTCACCGGCACCATCAACCTCCCCGAGGGCACCGAGATGTGCATGCCCGGCGACCACATCGAGATGAAGGTCACGCTCATCACCCCGATCGCCATGGCCGAGGGCCTCCGGTTCGCCATCCGCGAAGGCGGAAGGACCGTCGGCGCCGGCAACGTGAACAAGATCATAAAGTAGGAACGAAGTGAGAGTCATAATCACACTCGCCTGCCAGGACTGCAAGCGCCGCAACTACACGACGACGAAGGACAAGCGCACGCATCCCGACAGGATGGAGACCAGCAAGTACTGCAGGTTCTGCAGGAAGCATACGACCCACAGGGAGAGCAAGTAGGGTCCATGCAGGGTGAGAGCTGCAGGGCAGTAGCACAATTGGCAGTGCACCGGACTCCAAATCCGGCGGTTGAGGGTTCAAGTCCTTCCTGCCCTGCCAGCCGTTCCACCCGTGCAGGATCCGGAGGAAGCGATGACTGAGAAGACCTCGAAAGGGAACTTCATTGTCAGGATCTGGCGCAGCGTCGTCGAGTTCGTGCTCGAGGTCAAGGCCGAGATGATGAAGGTCGCCTGGCCTTCCCGGCAGGAGATAGTCGCGTCCACCTGGGTCGTGATCTTCGCCGTCGCGATCGTCTCCGCCTGGATCTTCGTGGCGGACCGCGCCAGCAGCGTCCTCATGACCGTTCTCCGCAGCATTCTGGGCTGACGGACGGAGTTAGGTACGGAGTCCGATGACTGACGAGGCGTTGGCGAGCGCGGAAGATCCCGCCGTCGAGACGAACCTGAAGTGGTACGTGGTACATGTCTTCTCCGGCTACGAACTCAGGGTCAGGAAATGGCTCGAAGGCCCCCTGGCTCTGAAGTATCCCGGCAGGGTAGGAAAGAGCATGATCCCCGTCGAGGAGGTCACTCTGACACGGGGCGCGAAGAGGACGACCCGCGAGAAGAGGCTCTATCCGGGATACGTGTTCGTCGAGCTGGAGATATGCGACGAGATGGTGCTGGACATCCGCTCCATGACGAACGTGAGCGGTTTCCCGCCGATGAACAGGAGCTATCCACAGCCGCTCACCGATGACGAGATAAAGAGGATCATCGGCCAGGCGGACGGCAGGGAGACCCACAGGGTCGTGCGGGTTCCGTTCTCCGTCGGACAGACCGTCAGGGTCGTCGACGGACCATTCAACAATTTCTCGGGTGTCGTGGAATCGATCAACCCGGAGCGGGGACGGGTCCGGGTGATCTTTACGATCTTCGGCCGGAAGGCCCCGGTCGAGCTCGACTTCGCGCAGGTCAAGCTGGTCTGAGGCCACGGGCCGATCGTCCCGCAGATCGTCTGTAACCCGCCGGCGCCGGTAAAGGGGAGGCGCCGAGGCGGCAGAGAGGAGTGGCATGGCTAAGAAGATCCTGGGCGTGGTGAAGCTGCAACTGCCCGCAGGACAGGCTACCCCGGCCCCGCCGGTAGGCCCCGCCCTCGGACAGTACGGCATAAACCTGCCCGGGTTCTGCAAGGACTTCAATGCCCGCACCCAGGGGCAGGAGGGCCTTGTGTTCCCGGCAGTGATAACTGTCTATGCCGACAGGAGCTTCTCGTTCGAGCTGAAGTCGCCCCCGGCGGCCGTCCTGCTGAAGCGCGCAGCGGGACTCGCCAAGGGGTCGGGCGAGCCGAACCGCCAGAAGGTCGGTTCGGTCACGATGGATCAGGTCCGCGAGATCGCGCGGACGAAGATGGCCGACCTCAACGCCGCCTCGCTCGAAGCGGCGGTAATGATGGTCAGCGGCACCGCGAGGAGCATGGGGCTGGAGGTGACCGACTGATGGGCAGGGTCAGCAAGCGCTTCGCACAGGCGAAGAGCCAGGTCGATCGCACTATCCAGTACTCTCTCGAGGATGCCGTGGGGCTCGTAAAGAAGCTGGCGACCGCCAGGTTCGACGAGACTGTGGAGATGGCCGTGGCACTGGGCGTCGATCCCAAGTACAGCGACCAGATGGTCAGGGGCACCTGCGTCCTTCCGCACGGGACGGGCAGGACCGTGAAGGTCCTGGTGTTCGCCCGCGGCGACAAGGCCGAGGAGGCCAGGGCGGCCGGAGCCGACTATGTCGGCGAGGACGATCTCGCCGAGAAAATCTCTCAGGGCTGGATCGATTTCCAGGTCGTCATAGCCACGCCCGACATGATGAAGGTAGTGGGCAGGCTGGGCAAGATACTCGGCCCCCGCAGCCTCATGCCCAACCCCAAGACAGGCACCGTCACGACGGATGTCGGTGACGCGGTGCGTGAGTCCAAGGGCGGCAAGATCGCGTTCCGCACCGACAAGCAGGGGAACGTGAACGTGCCTATCGGAAAGGTCAGCTTCGAGCAGAAGGCTCTCGAGGAAAACGCCGTGGCGTTCATCGAGAGGATCGTCCAGCTCAAGCCGTCCGGTGCGAAAGGCCGCTATCTCATGTCCATCAGCGTTTCATCGACGATGGGTCCCGGTGTTCACATGGACGTCAACGACGTCCGGGCGCACCTGCGCTAGGCGGAAGGCGGCGGACGGTGAGCATCACAAGACAGCAGAAGGAACAGATCCTGGATGATCTCTCCAGGGATCTGAAAGGCAGCGGTTCGATCGTGCTCGCGGACTTCTCGGGCATCGACGTGGCGAAGATCACGGGCCTCCGGAGAGAGCTCCGCTCCTCCGGTGTGAAGTTCATGGTCGTAAAGAACACGATCCTCCGAAAGGTGTTCGATGACATCGGGGCAGGCGGCGAATCCGTGGTTTCCCTCGCGAAGGGTCCCACGGCGGTCGCCTGGGCGGATGACGAGATACAGGCGGTAAAGGCCCTCAAGAATTTTTCCAGGGGCAACGACGGCAAGCCGTCCATCAAGGGCGGGTTCGTCTCGGGACGCTCCTACTCGGCGACCGAGATGCTGGCCCTGGCCGAGCTTCCGAGCCGCGATGAGCTGCTCGCCAGACTGCTCGGGTCGATGAATGCGCCGCTTCAGGGCTTCGTGAATGTGACGGGCGGTCTCCTGCGCGGTTTCCTCAACGCCGTGAACGCGGTGAAGGAAAAGCAGGAGCAGAACCAGTAGACCACGATCAGGCGGCTTCGCCGGCGGATGCCCGCGGGCCGTGAAGGAGAATGAAGATGTCTGAAGACAAGAAGGCTCTCGTAATCGAGACCATCTCCGGTATGACCGTCCTCGAGCTCGCGGAGCTCGTGAAGATGATGGAGGAGAAGTTCGGCGTCTCCGCAGCCGCACCCGTCGCTGCCGTCGCCGCGGCCCCCGCCGCCGCCGTCGCCGCCGCTGTCGAGGAGAAGACCGAGTTCGACGTCATCCTCGAGAGTTTCGGGGACAAGAAGATCCAGGTCATAAAGGTTCTCCGCGAGATAACCGGACTCGGACTCAAGGAAGCCAAGGATCTCGTCGACGGCGTTCCCTCGAAGATCAAGGAAGCCGCCGAGAAGGCCGAGGCCGAGAGCTTCAAAAAGCAGCTCGAGGAGGCTGGAGCTACTGTCAAGCTGCAGTAGTGACGCATCTCGGAGATCCACCGGCGGGAGAAGGCTTGCAGGCCTTCTCTCGCCGTTTGTCCCGGACCGTGTTGGCCCCCGTCATTGCGGCAACGAGTCATCGTTAGGAGAGCCAGGTGAATCCTAAGAGGCAGATAAGGGATTTCTCGCGCGCGATACCGGCGATCGAGATGCCGGATCTCCTGGAGATCCAGAAGAAGTCATTCGACATGTTCCTGCAGGCGGACGTGCCTCCGGATGATCGCCTTCCACAGGGCCTCCACAAGATATTCCTCGATACGTTCCCGATCGAGAGCTCGAACAAGGAGTTCTCCCTCGAATACGTGGAGTACACCGTGGGAACTCCGCGCTGGAGCATCCAGGAGGCCCTGGACAAGCATCTTACATATTCGGCTCCCCTCAACGCCAAGCTCCGGCTGGTCTTCCGCGGCACCCCCGAGGAGAAGAAGGTCTCCAGGATCGTGCAGCAGTCCGTCTTCCACGGCGAGCTGCCGCTCATGACGGAGACGGGGTCGTTCATCATCAACGGCGCCGAGCGCGTTATCGTGAGCCAGCTCCACAGGAGCCCGGGCGTCTTCTTCGAGGAGAAGACGGTGCAGAGAGGGCGGCGCGTCTGCAGCGCCCGCGTCATCCCGCAGAGGGGTTCCTGGCTCGACCTGATGCTCGACACGAACGACGTGATCTTCGCCAACATCGACAAGCGCCCCAAGAGGATTCCTATCACGATGCTCCTCAGGGCGCTTGGACTCTCGACCGATGCCGAAATCCTCAGCCGGTTCTACCCCAAGGTCGAGAAGGATCTCGAGGCTGCTCTGAAGAACCGCGGGAGAGCGGTCGACCTGACCCTCAAGTCCTTCGCCGACGACATTGTCGACCCCGAGACCGGCGAGCTTCTCGCCACCGTCGACGAGCCGGTGGAGACGATCGAGAAGATCGAGAACCTCGTGGCCAGAGGCATCAGGAAGACCTCGTTCCTGGAGATAAGAAGCGAGAAAACCGACTTCGACGGGATCAGGAAGACTCTCGCCAAGGAGGAGAGCAGCCTGGGCACCGGGCAGGAGAAGAACGAGGACAACGCCACGCTCTGGATCTACGAGGCCCTGAGGGGCACCGAGGCCCCGTCGCTGGACCACGCCAAGAGCTATCTCCGGTCGATGTTCTTCGACTCGAAGAGGTACAGCCTGAGCGAGGTCGGACGCTACAAGCTCAACGAGCGCCTCAACATAGACACCACGATGGACAGGCTCACCCTGTCGGTCGACGATCTGGTGGCCATCGTGGACAATCTCATCAAGCTGCGCGAGGGCAAGATAACCGCGGACGACATCGACCACCTGGGCAACCGCAGGGTGAAGACCGTGGGCGAGCTTCTCGGGCAGGAGTTCTCGAAGGGCCTGAGCAGAATGGCCCGGACGATCCGCGACAGGATGGGCCATCAGGACCGCGACAAGCTCACGCCCACCGAACTGGTCAATTCCCGCACGCTGTCGAGCGTCATCAACACGTTCTTCGGTTCCAGTCAGCTCTCACAGTTCATGGAGCAGACGAACCCGCTGGCCGAACTCACCCACAAGAGAAGAACCAGCGCGCTCGGCGAAGGCGGGCTCACCCGCGAGAGGGCGGGATTCGACGTCCGCGACGTCCACCACACCCATTACGGCAGGGTATGTCCCGTCGAGACCCCCGAGGGTCCGAACATCGGGCTCATAACGACCCTCGCCGTCTACGCCTCGATCAATCGCTTCGGGTTCCTGGAGGCTCCGTACAGAAGGGTGATCCACGGCAGGGTCACGAACGAGATCGTCTATCTCTCGGCCGACCGGGAGGACAGGACCACGATAGCCGAGGCCAATACGCACGTCGACAGGAAGGGCAATCTTCAAGGCCCTCTCGTCCGCGCCAGGCGGGCCGGCAACTTCCCGATGGTCCCCCCTTCCGAGGTGGAGTTCATCGATGTCAGCCCCCAGCAGCTCGTCGGAGTGTCCGCCGCGCTCATACCCTTCCTCGAGCACGATGACGCAAACCGCGCTCTGATGGGCTCAAACATGCAGCGCCAGGCGGTTCCTCTTCTCTACACCGAAGCCCCGGTGGTCGGCACCGGACTCGAGGGCAGGGCCGCGAAGGACTCCGGCGCCCTGGTATCCGCGCGAAGGGGCGGAACGGTGACCTATGCCGATTCGGCGATGATCATCGTCCGCGCCGACAGCGATCCGCTCGACTTCAACAGGTACGACACCTACAAGCTCAAGAAGTTCGTGCGCACCAACCAGGACACCTCCATCAACCAGAAGCCGCTCGTCCACGAGGGCGAGATCGTTGCCGCCGGGCAGCCTCTGGCCGACGGCATGGCCACCAGCCAGGGCAGGCTCGCGCTCGGAGTGAACGCCATAGTCGCCCTGTGCCCGTGGAACGGCTACAATTTCGAGGACGCGGTGGTGGTCAGCGAGAGGCTGATAAAGAAGGACATCTTCACCAGCGTCCACGTATTCGAACTCGAGACCCAGTTCCGCGAGACCAAGCTGGGCCCCGAGGAGCTGACGCGGGAGATCCCCAACGTCGGCGAGGACGCCAAGCGCAACCTCGACGCCGACGGAATCATCCGGGTAGGCTCCAGGGTGAAGGCCGACGACTACCTCGTGGGCAAGGTCACGCCCAAGGGCGAGCAGGACCAGTCCCCCGAGGAGAGGCTGATCCGGGCCATCTTCGGCCAGAAGGCCGGGGACGTGAAGGATGTCTCGCTGAAGGCCCCTACCGGGATGGACGGCGTGGTGATAGACGTGAAGGTCTACGCCAGGCGCGACAAGTCCGAGAGGGCCAGGCGGGAACTCGAGGACAAGCTCCAGAAGCTCTCGGCCGCGCACGATCTCAAGAAGTCGAAGCTCTGCGAGGAGCGCGACTCGATACTCAAGGAACTCCTGAAGGACCACAAGGCCGTGGACATGATCGACACGCTCACGGGCGAAGTCGAGGTGCCGGCCGGCAGGAAGCTCACATCCACCGTTCTCAACAAGATAAACTTCATGGAACTCGACTACGGCAGACAGATAGTCGACAACCTCGAGACGGACGACAAGGCGAGGCAGGTTCTCCGCCGGTCGGCGCTGGTCCTGGACAGAATGCAGCGCGAGTACGAGATAGAGATCGACAAGCTCAACCGCGGCGACGACCTCCAGCCCGGCACTCTCAAGCTCGTGAAGGTCCTCATCGCCAGCCGCAGGAAGCTGCAGGTGGGCGACAAGATGGCGGGCAGGCACGGGAACAAGGGCGTGGTGAGCATAATCGTCCCCGAGGAGGACATGCCGTATCTGCCTGACGGCACTCCGGTCGACATCTGCATCAACCCGCTCGGCGTCCCGTCGAGAATGAACGTGGGCCAGATACTCGAGATGAACCTCGGATGGGCGGCCGACAAGCTCGGCTTCGACGCGGTCACCCCGGTCTTCGATTCCGCGAAGAGCCCCGAGATCCGGAAGCTCCTCTCCGAAGCAGGCCTCCCCGAGAGCGGAAAGAGCATCCTCTACGACGGCAGGACCGGCGAAGCCATGGCGAGCCCCGTCACCGTCGGGGTCATGTACATGATGAAGCTGGCCCACCAGGTCGAGGACAAGATGCACGCACGCTCCACCGGACCGTATGCGATGGTCACCCAGCAGCCTCTGGGCGGCAAGGCCCAGAAGGGCGGCCAGAGGCTTGGCGAGATGGAGGTCTGGGCTCTGGAGGCCTACGGAGCGGCATACACTCTCCGCGAGATGCTCACCATCAAGTCGGACGACGCGGAAGGCCGGTCCAGGGCGTACAGTGCGATAGTGAACAACGAGAACATTCCGGACCCTGGAGTCCCCGAATCGTTCAACGTCCTGCTGAACGAGATGAGGAGCCTGGCCCTCGATGTAGAGCTCGTCACCGAGGAGGAGAAGTAGCGATGCTCGAGACGATCTCCCTTCGGGACGCGAAGGCGTTCCCGGCGAACTTCCGCGGGATAAAGATAAGCCTGGCCTCACCGGACAAGATCAAGAGCTGGTCCGAGGGAGAGGTGACGAAGGCAGAGACGATCAACTACCGGTCCTACAAGCCGGAACCGGACGGTCTCTTCTGTGAGAGGATCTTCGGACCCGTCAAGGACTGGGAGTGCAGTTGCGGCAAGTACAAGAGGATACGCTACCGCGGCGTGAAGTGCGACAGATGCGGCGTCGAGGTGACCCATTCCCGCGTCAGGCGCGAGAGGATGGGACACATCGAACTCGCCGTGCCCGTCACCCACATCTGGTACTTCAAGACCAGGAAGATTTCGAAGCTCCTCGACACCACGACCACTGATCTCGAGAGGGTCATCTACTACGAGTCCTACCTGGTGACGGAGTCCGAGCACCCTTCCCTTGCTGTCGGCACCGTCCTCTCGGACGAGCAGTACAGGCTTGCGCTGGAGACCTACGGCGACGTGTTCAAGGTCCGCATGGGAGCGGAGGCCATCGAACTGCTGCTCTCCAGGCTCGACCTCGACGAACTCGCCGCATCGCTGCGCACCAGCATCGCCAACGAGACCACGGCGGCGCGGCGCCAGAAGAACATCAAGAGGCTCAAGGAGATAGAATCCTTCAGGCTCTCCCGCAACGACAACAAGCCCGAATGGATGATCCTCAGGGTACTCCCCGTCCTGCCTCCCGATCTCCGGCCGCTGGTTCCGCTGGACGGCGGAAGGTTCGCCTCCAGCGACCTGAACGATCTCTACCGCAGGGTGATCAACAGGAACAACAGGCTGCGCCGCCTGCTCGACCTGGAGGCGCCCGAGGTGATTCTCAGGAACGAGAAGCGGATGCTCCAGGAGGCTGTCGATGCCGTTCTGGACAACAGCTCGCGCAGGAAGCCCGTGAAGGGCGCCGGCATGAGGCCTCTCCGCAGCCTCTCCGACCTCCTGAAGGGCAAGCGCGGCCGCTTCCGCCAGAACCTCCTCGGCAAGCGCGTCGACTACTCCGGCAGGAGCGTCATCGTCGTCGGTCCCGAACTGAAGTTCCACCAGTGCGGCCTGCCCAAGACCATGGCTCTCGAGCTGTTCAAGCCCTTCGTCATCGCCGGCCTCGCCGAGATGAGCGACGAAGGCGTGAAGATGGCCACCAAGCGCGTGGAGCGGATGGTCGCCAAGCGCGGCGAGGAGAAGGACGAGGATGTCTGGGCCGTACTCGAGAGAGTAATCCAGAACCATCCCGTGATGCTGAACAGGGCGCCGACGCTCCACAGGCTCGGCATCCAGGCCTTCGAACCGGTGCTCGTCGAAGGCCTCGCGATAAGACTCCATCCCCTTGCCTGCGCCGCTTTCAACGCGGACTTCGACGGCGATCAGATGGCCGTTCACGTTCCGCTGTCCTCCGAGGCCCAGGTCGAGACCAGAATACTGATGCTCGGTTCCCGCAACATCCTCAAGCCCTCCAGCGGAGAACCCATAGCGACGCCGAGCCACGACATGGTCATCGGCGTCTACTACCTCACCAAGCCCATCCCCAGCGAGAAGGGCGAGGGCATGGTCTTCTCCTCCATCGATGAAGTCAGAGGCGCATACGACGCGGGCAAGGTCTCCCTGCACGCGAAGATCAAGATCAGGGGGATCAACCGCCTCGCGGAGAAGGATCAGAAGGGCGGATCCAGGTCGCCCGCCTTCTGGAAGGACTTCACCACCGTCGGCCAGGTGATCTTCAACGAGATCGTTCCCGAGGAAATGGGCTTCATCATGGCCAACGCCCAGATCAAGCACGAGAAGACCTTCGGGAAGAAGGGGCTCGCCGCCCTGGTCTCCAGATGCTTCGAACACCAGGGATCCGTAAGGACCGCCGTCTTTCTGGACAACCTGAAGTCCCTCGGCTTCCACTACGCGACCATGGCGGGGATAACCGTCGGCATGGACGACATGACGATCCCGCACGAGAAGAAGGAGATCATCGACCATACCCGGGCCTCCATCCTCGACGTCGAGCAGCGGGCCCGGAGGGGCGAACTCACCGAGGCCGAGCGCTACAACAGGATCATCGACCTCTGGACGCAGGCCACGGAAGACGTGAAGAACGCCATGAGGACGACCCTGGAGGCCCAGATGCACGGCCTGAACCCGATCTTCATGATGGCCAACTCGGGCGCGAGGGGAAGCTGGGATCAGGTCAAGCAGCTCGCCGGGATGAGGGGTCTCATGGCCAAGCCCCGCAAGAGGCTGTCGGGAGAGATCGGCGAGACGATCGAAACGCCGATCATATCCTCCCTCAAGGAGGGCCTGTCGGTCATCGAGTACTCCATCTCCACGCACGGGTCGCGCAAGGGCCTGGCCGACACCGCCCTGAAGACGGCCGACGCCGGCTACCTGACCAGGAGGCTCGTCGACGTCTGCCAGGACGTCGTCATCACCACGATGGACTGCGGAACCATCCGCGGGCGCACGGTCACCCCCCTCAAGGAGGGAGAGGAGATCATAGAGCCCCTCGGCGACCGGATCCTCGGCAGGGTGACGGCGGAGGACGTGTTCGACCCGGTCACCGACGAGATCATCTGCGAGGCCGGCGAGGAGATCACGGCCGAACTGGCCACCAGGATAGAGGACCACGGCATCGAGGCCGTCAGGATAAGGAGCACTCTGACCTGCGAAGCCATGAGGGGCCTCTGCGCAAAGTGCTACGGATGGGATCTCTCCAGGAACAGGATGGTGACGGTAGGCGAGTCGGTCGGCGTGACGGCCGCGCAGAGCATCGGCGAGCCCGGCACGCAGCTCACGCTGCGCACCTTCCATACCGGCGGCGTGGCCGGGCGCGAAGCCAAGGACAACGAGGTCAAGGCGCGCCATACCGGTACAGTCAGTTTCCGCAACATGTACATCGTCTGCGGCGAGGACGAGGTCGGCGCCCTGCAGAACATCGCCACGAGGAACGGTCAGATCGACATCCTCGACAACATCGGCGACGTGCTCTCCTCCTACGACATAGTCGTGGGCTCGATCCTCTACGTCGAGGACGGCCAGCAGGTCGCCAAGGACGACCTGATCTGCAGGAGCGACCCGTTCATCATCCCCATAGTCGCCGAGCAGACCGGCACCGCCCACTACATCGACATCGAGGAGGAGATAACCCTCCAGGAAGAGCTCGACAGCGAGCAGCGCAAGCAGATGGTCATCGTGGAGGACCGCAGCAAGACCCTCCACCCCCACATCTACATCCTCGAAGACCATGTGGCGGTTCTCTCGGGCAAGCCCAGGCGGCGCGACGAGGAACTCCACAGGTTCGAGGAGTTCGTGCGCGAGATGACCGCTACCGGCTCCGGAAAGGTCATCTTCACCTACTCCGACGTCAGCGCGCTCCGGCCCGACAACCTCGTGGACGAGATCGAGCAGAGATCGGCGGACTTCGGCGTGCCCTTCGTGAAGGTGGACCCCAGAAAGGCGGCGTCCGGTCCCTACGGCTCCTTCGTCACGGCCATCGAGGCCCTGCTCGAGGGTCCGGCCGGGAAGTCGAAGAAGAAGGCTGCGAAGGCGCGCCAACTCCTCGCAGGCATCTCCGAGGGCGTCACCCGCAAGAACGAGCAGGTCGAAAACGACATCATCGCGCTTCTGGCGGATCTGTCGAAGGATTCCGCATTCGTGATGGCCATGGGGGGTCTGGACCGCGTCCAGGCAGCCACCCGGGGCCTCGTGAAGAGAATCCTCGACGTTGCGTCGGAGAGCAGGTACATACTCCTCGCCTCCTTCTCCCAGAGGATGCTCAAGACGGCGGCGGGGCGGAGCAGGCAGCGCGAGAAGCTGACCGACCCGGTGGACGAATTCCTGCACGATCAGATCCAGGGCATGTACGCCATACCGACGGGGGCGCATCTGAGGGTCAACGACGCCAGCCGGATAAAGAGCGGCGTGCACATCGCCAGGATCGAGAAGAAGCTGGGTCAGCGCAGGGACATCACCGGCGGCCTGCCCAGGGTCGACGAGCTGTTCGAGGCCAGGAGGCCGGGAGACGCCGCCTCGATCGCCGAGATCAGCGGAGTCGTGTCTCTCAGCCCGATCAAGGCGGGCATAAGGACGATCACGATCCGGGGCGACCAGGGGCAGGAATCCAGCCTCAAGGTCTCCGCCACCAGGCATATCAGGGTCCGCGAAGGCGACCGTGTCGAGGCGGGGGACAAGCTGACCGAGGGTCCGTTCGATCCCCACGACATCCTCAAGATCAAGGGTTCGGAAGCGGTGGAGGAGTACCTGCTGAACCAGGTCCAGGAGGTCTACAGGCTGCAGGGCGTCAAGATAAACGACAAGCACATCGGCATCGTCATAAGGCAGATGATCTCCAAGGCCCGCATCGAGGATCCGGGCGACACCAGGTTCCTCGAAGGCTCCCAGGTGGACAGGCTGATTCTCAACCGCGAGAACGACCTGGCCGCCAGGGAGGGCAGGAGGCCGGCGACGAGCGACGTCCAGCTCCTCGGCATCACCAGGGCTTCCCTCGCGACGGACAGCTTCCTGTCGGCCGCCGCCTTCCAGGAGACCAACACGGTCCTCGCCGACGCGGCTGTCGAGGGCAAGGTCGACAATCTGAGGGGTCTGAAGGAGAACGTGATCGCCGGTCACCTTATCCCCGCCGGTACGGGCGTGAGGGCCTACGCACCCGTGGAGCTTACCCTGTCCGACGGATCGGCGCTTCCCGGGCCTCCGGAGGATGAGGATGTTGACGAAGACGATATGGACGCCTAGAGTACGGGCTTCCGAACTGCCGGACCGGGTTGGCCGGAAGCCGGCGCAGAAAGGAGTATAGTTGCCGACCATCAACCAGCTCGTCCGTTTCGGACGGTCCAAACCCGTATCGAAGACCAAGGCGCCGGCGCTCACCGGCTGCCCTCAGAAGAAGGGCATCTGCACCAGGGTGTACACCAGCACCCCCAAGAAGCCCAACTCGGCGCTCAGGAAAGTTGCAAGAGTCAGGCTCCGCAACGGATACGAAGTGACCTGCTACATTCCGGGAGAAGGCCACAATCTGAACGAGCACTCGGTCGTCCTCGTCAGGGGCGGCAGGGTGAAGGACCTCCCGGGCGTCCGCTACCACATCATCCGGGGTGTCGAGGACACCTCGGGAGTCGAGGGCAGGCGCCAGAGCAGATCCAAGTACGGAGCCAAGAAACCTTCGTAGGGAGACAAACCGATGAAAACGTCAGGAGGCGTCTGAAATGCCGAGGCGCACGATACCGAAGAAGAGGGAGCCGGCGCCCGACAGGCGATACGGGAACACCCTCGTGTCCAAGTTCATCAACGCGCTGATGTCCGAGGGCAGGAGGCCCGTTGCCGAGAGGATATTCTACGGCTCGATGGACATCATCGAGGAGAAGACGGGCCAGGATGGGCTCGGGGTCTTCAACAGGGCCATGAACAACGTCCGGCCCGTGCTGAAGGTCAAGTCGCGGAGGGTCGGCGGCTCCACCTACCAGGTCCCGATGGAGGTAAAGCCCTCCGAGCGGGACGCCCTCGCGATCCGCTGGATCATCCAGTACTCCAGGTCCCGCAAGGGGCATTCCATGGCCGAGAAGCTTTCCGGCGAGATAATGGACGCCGCAAGGGGCGAGAACGCCGGAAGCGTGAAGAAGAAGGACGAGACCCACAAGATGGCCGAGGCCAACAAGGCCTTCGCCCACTACCGCTGGTAACCCTCCCGGGCGGAAGCCCGGGGGGTCCCCGCAATATTGCAGACGGCTCCGGCCCGCACGAGGCCGGGATTATGCCGGTTCTTCGGAAGGTGGGACATGAACAGGCCTGATCCGGAACTCATCCGGAACATCGGCATCATGGCCCACATCGATGCCGGAAAGACGACCGTTACGGAGAGGATCCTCTTCTACACGGGCCGGGTCCACAGGATGGGCGACGTGGACTACGGCACGGCCACCATGGACTGGATGCCCCAGGAGCGCGAGCGCGGCATCACCATCACTTCCGCCGCGACCACATGCCACTGGCGCGGCTTTCAGATTAACATCATCGACACTCCCGGACACGTGGATTTCACCGTCGAGGTCGAGCGCTCGCTCAGAATCCTCGACGGGGCGGTGGCCGTCTTCTGTGCGGTAGGCGGCGTCGAGCCCCAGTCCGAGACGGTCTGGCGCCAGGCCGACAGGTATTCGATTCCCAGGCTGGCCTTCGTCAACAAGCTGGACCGTTCCGGGGCGGACTTCGACAGGGTTCTTTCCATGATGCGCGAACGGCTGGGTGCAAACCCGCTGCCTGTAATGCTGCCCATAGGAAATTCGACGACATTCTCGGGCATAGTCAGCGTACTCGAGGGCAGGGCGCTCGTCTTCCAGCAGGATGACCAGGGTGGATCGATCATCAGGTCGGAGATTCCCTCCGACATGATCCAGGCGTACGAGAAGGCCAGGGAGGACGTCTGGTCCGCGGCGGCGGAAATGGACGACGGCGCACTCGAACGCTACCTGTCCGGCACGCTGGAGGAGCCCGAGGTGAGGAGTCTCATCCGCCGGGGAACCCTGGAGGGCAGATTCACTCCGGTTCTCTGCGGCGCGGCCCTGAAGAACATCGGCGTCCAGCCCCTGCTCGATGCGATCGTGGACTGGCTGCCCTCGCCGGTGGACCTCCCGCCGGTCGAGGGGACCATCCCCGGCGACGGGCCGGGAACACGCGAGAGGACGGACGAGGATCCCTTCACGGCCCTCGTGTTCAAGATCCAGAGCGACGATCATCTCGGCCGCCTGGCCTACATGAGGGTCTACTCGGGTTTCGCAGCCGACGGGGATACCGTCCTCAACAACAGGACCGGCAAGAGGGAGCGTCTTGCGAGGCTCGTCCGCATGCACGCGGACAAGAGGACCCATCTGGAGGAGATCGCGGCGGGGGACATCGCCGCCGTCGGCCTGCGCAACGCGGCGACCGGCGACACGCTGACGGACATGGACAACCCCTTCTCCCTGGAGTCGATGAAGTTCCCGGAGCCGGTGATTCAGATGGCCATCGAGCCGGAGAGCACGAGGGACGAGAAGGCTCTCGAACAGGCCCTCTCCGACCTGAGTGGCGAGGATCCCACGCTCCAGGTCCGTCCGGACGAGGATACCGGCCAGATCCTGATAAGGGGCATGGGCGAGCTGCATCTCGAGGTGGTGGTGGACAGGCTGCGGCGCGAGCACCGTCTCTCGGTGAAGACCGGGAAGCCGCAGGTTTCGTACCGCGAGGGCATCTCCAGGCCGGCCGAGGCGGAGTCCGTCTTCGAGAGGGAGATCGGCGGAAAGAGGCACTTCGGACACGTGAAGCTCTCGATCGTTCCGTCCGAGAGCGGAGTGGAGTTCGAGATTCCCGACTTCTCGCCCGCCGTGCCCGAACCCTTCATCGAGGCGGTGAAGGCGGGTGTCACAGGCTCGACGGGAGGGGGTCCGCTCGCAGGTTTCCCCGTGGACGGCGTCATCGTCAGGATTCTGTCCATCAGGCTTCACGAGACGGATTCCAGCGAACTGGGATACTCGTCCGCCGCCGCAACGGCGATCCGCTCCGCGCTCCAGTCCGCCTCCCCCATACTCAGGGAGCCGGTAATGAAGCTGGACATCCTCTCGCCGTCCGACTACGTGGGCGATGTCATAGGAGACCTGGGTTCGAGGCGTGGAAGAGTCACCTCGATGGATCCCGGCGCGGAATCCACGGCCCTTTCCGCGAGGGTACCCCTTGCCGAACTTTTTGGCTATACTACCGCCCTGCGTTCCCTGACTCAAGGTCGCGCAGGATATTCAATGCAGCTCCTCGAATACGCCGAAGTGCCGCCGGCAGCGGCACAGGCGCTCATGACGAGGATGGGCATCTCGTGCCGGCAGTGATCGGCCTCCAGCCGACCGTCTCCGGTCATGGAATCCGCGCCGGCGGGCGCGGGGCAGGTTTTCGTATTCCGGGGGAGCGAGAGTGAACGGAGCCAAACTGAGGATCAGACTGAGGGCCTACGACCATCGACTCCTCGACAGGTCGGCCCAGAGCATCGTGCGCGGCGTCAAGCAGACGGGAGCCACCGTGGCGGGGCCGATACCGCTTCCCACGAAGAGGACTCTCTTCACGGTCCTCCGCAGTCCGCACGTGGACAAGAAGTCGCGCGAGCAGTTCGAGATGAAGATCCATTCCAGGCTCATCGAGATCGAGGATCCCGGTGAGCAGACCACCGAAGTGTTGCGACAGCTCGACGTCCCCGCAGGGGTCGACGTCGAGGTGAGGTAGCCGGGAGGCATTCCGGCCGCCTACTGACTGGTCCGGCACAGCCGGGCTAAGAGTGTCAGAGGTCCGTCGAAGCGAAGGCGGCAGCAAGACGGCCCGTGCAGAACAGAAACGCTTGTCCCTCCGCCGATAGGGGACTTCAGCGACGGGAGAGAAGAACCGATGAGCGGTCTCATGGCTCGCAAGGTGGGCATGACCCGTATCTTCCGCGATGACGGGAAGGTACTGCCGGTCACCGTTCTGGAAGCCCGCCCGTGCCCGGTTGTCCAGGTGAAGACCCTGGAAACCGACGGCTACGAGGCTATCCAGATCGGCTACAGGCAGCAGAGGAAGAGCAGGCTGACCAGACCCGAGATCGGGCATCTGGACAAGGCCGGGGCCCCCCCGGTCGCCTGCCTCAAGGAAGTGCCGGTGCCGGCCGACAGACAGGTGGCCCCGGGTGAATTCATCGACCTGTCGATATTCCTGCCCGGCGAGAGGGTCGACGTAACCGGCCTCACCAAGGGAAAGGGATTCCAGGGGTGCGTAAAGCGCCACGGATTCGCGGGCGGCGACAACGCCCACGGATGCAAGTCCAAGAGGGTGCCCGGGTCGATCGGACAGCACACGACACCCGGAGAGGTGAGAAAGAACAGGCGCATGCCCGGCAGGACCGGCGGCGAGAAGACCACGGTGAAGAACCTCGAGGTGGTAAGGGTCGATCTCGAGAACAATCTCCTGCTTCTCAAGGGCGCCGTGCCGGGGTCGCGCAACACCTACCTCCTCGTCAGCAAGAAGAGGGGAGGTGGCAGATAAGATGCCTGAAGCCAGAGTCTACAACATGAAGGGCGAAGAGGTCGGCACCGTGGATCTCCCCGAGGAGATCTTCGGAGTCAGCGTCTCGACGCACGTTCTCTGGGAGGTCACCAGGGCGGAGATGCTCAACTCCCGCGCCGGCACCGCAAGCACGAAGCGCCGCGGCGAGGTACGCCTCTCCGGGGCCAAGCCCTGGAAGCAGAAGCACACGGGTCACGCCAGGGCCGGCAGCTTCCGCTCGCCGATCTGGGTGGGCGGCGGCGTGGCTCATGGCCCGCATCCGCGCACCTGGTCCCTCAAGATCAACCGCAAGGTGAGGAGGAAGGCCGTAGCCGGCATCCTCAGCGAGCGCCTGTCCGAGGGCAACCTCAGGCTCCTGCGCGATCTCGTCTCCACAGGCAAGACCCGCGAAATGGCGGAGATGCTCTCCAACAACGGCTGCAACGGC
Organism: Candidatus Fermentibacter danicus; assembly: GCA_001618605.1. Classification (GTDB taxonomy): domain Bacteria; phylum Fermentibacterota; class Fermentibacteria; order Fermentibacterales; family Fermentibacteraceae; genus Fermentibacter; species Fermentibacter danicus. The sequence goes on along the minus strand of LKHC01000110.1, from coordinate 22,313 downwards.
CGGAGAACCGTGGTCCTGGTAAACGATGCCGACGACACCGTCATCCGTGCGGTGAGGAACATCCCCAGGGCCATTGCGGTCAACGCCAGGAGCGTCAGTCTCTCCACACTGGTGAACTCCGAGGTCGTACTCCTCTCCGAAACGGCCGTCGATCTCCTCAAGGAGAGGGTGATATGATGGACGCAAGGCACCTGATCCTTACGCCGCTGGTCACTGAGAAGTCGACCCGGCAGCGCGAGGATCACAACATGTACAGCTTCCGCGTTCCCAGGACAGTCACGAAGCACGAGATCGCACGCGCGGTCGAGGAAGTGTTCGGCGTCAACGTCCTCGCGGTTCACACGATGAACATGCAGGGCAAGAAGAAGCGCCTCGGGAGGAACCTCGGCAGGAGGCCCTCTTGGAAGAAGGCAATAGTGACCCTGGCGGCCGGCCAGACGGTCGAGTTCTTCGAGGGGGTGTAGGCATGGGAACCAGGAAGCTCAAGCCCGTAACCCCCGGGAGCAGATTCACGATACTGCCCGACTTCTCTGAGATCACCCGCACGGGCGGAGAGAAGTCGCTCATGGAGCCCCTGAAGAGCAAGGCCGGGAGGAACAACCACGGCCGCGTGACCTGCCGGCACCAGGGCGGCGGTCACAAGAGGCGCTACAGGAAGATAGACTTCAAGCGCAACAAGTTCGGCATACCGGGTTCGGTGAGGGCCATCGAGTACGATCCCAACCGCTCGGCGCGCATCGCCCTCATCGTCTACCCCGACGGCGAGAAGCGCTACATCCTCGCCCCCGAAGGCCTGTCCGTAGGTCAGACCGTTCTGTCCGGGGCCGAAGCCCCTCCCGAGGTCGGCAATCATCTTCCCCTCGGCAGGATTCCCCTGGGAACGATCATCCACAATGTCGAACTCAGGCCCGGTTACGGCGGACAGATCGCCCGAAGCGCCGGCGCCGGCGTACAGCTCCTGGCCCGGGAGAGCGGGATGGCCACCCTCAGGATGCCCTCCCGTGAGATGAGGATGGTTCCCCTGACCTGCATGGCCACGATAGGAACCATCGGCAACGCCGAGCACTCCAACACCAGGATCGGCAAGGCCGGCCGCTCCCGCTGGCTCGGCATCAGACCCGGCGTCAGAGGCGTCGCGATGAACCCCATCGATCACCCGATGGGCGGAGGAGAAGGTAAGTCCAGCGGAGGCCGCCATCCATGCTCGCCCTGGGGACAGCTCTCCAAGGGTCTGCGCACGAGGAAGCACAAGCCTTCCGACAAGCTCATAACCAGGCGCAGGCCGACAGGCGGGAGGAGGTAGCAGTGTCCCGCTCGATCAAGAAGGGCCCGTATGTCGATGCCGGGCTGTTGCGTAAGGTTCTCGCCATGGCCGGAGAAGGCGACAAGAAGGTCATAAGGACCTGGGCGCGCCGGTCGACGATCCCGCCTGAGTTCGTCGGGCATACGTTCGCAGTTCACAACGGGCGCAAGTTCGTGCCCGTCTATGTAGTCGAAAACATGGTCGGCCACAAACTCGGGGAGTTCTCTCCCTCCCGTACGTTCCGCGGCCACCGCGAGAAGAAGAAGTAGGACCGGGAGGTCGAGATGGAAGCTTCCGCAAGGGCCAAGTTCGTGAGGGTGCCTCCCCGGAAGGCGAGGCAGGTGGCGGATCTCATCCGCGGCAAGTCGGTGAACCAGGCTCTCTCCATCCTCATGACCGTTCCGAAGAACGCGTCGAGGGAGATAGAGAAGACGCTGGACTCCGCCGTTGCCAACGCCGTCAACAGGGCGGAGGGCGCGAGGCTGGACATCGACGAACTTACAGTGTCGCACATAACGATAGACAACGGACCGATCGTGAAGAGGATAAGGCCCCGGGCCCGCGGCAGGGCCAACAGGGTGAGGCAGAGGCTCTGCCACATCTCCCTCACGGTCAGCGTGGGCTCCCAGGAGAAGAAAGAGGGCTGATATGGGGCAGAAGACCAATCCAGTCGGCCTGAGACTCGGCATCATCCGCGGATGGAACTCGGTCTGGTTCGCTCGTGGGAAGCGCTACCCCGAGTACCTCAAGGAAGACGCCATGCTTCGCCAGTACATCATGAAGCGTCTGGAGAAGGCACAGATCTCCAAGATCGAGATCGAGCGCAAGCCCCAGGAAGTCCAGGTCACCATCCATACCGCGCGCGCAGGTCTTGTGATCGGAGCCAGGGGGAGCATGATCGATCTGCTCACCCGGGAGCTGAAGATCTACACCGGCAAGACCGTGAGGACGAAGGTCGAGGAGATAAGGCACCCCGAGCGCAACGCCAGCCTCGTGGCCGACTCCATCGCCAGACAGGTCGAGAGCCGCATCTCGATCAGGCGCGCCATGAAGAGAGCCATATCCGACTCCATGAAGGCCGGGGCGGAAGGCATCAAGGTGTGCTGTTCCGGCCGGCTCGGTGGGGCCGAGATGTCCAGGACCAACACCTATCACGAGGGGCGTGTGCCTCTTCACACGCTGAGGGCCGACGTGGACTTCGCCCGTTCCATAGCGAGGACCACCTACGGAGTCATCGGCGTGAAGGTTTGGATCTACAACGGCGAGATCCACGACTATCCGGGCCAGACCGGCCCGGCCGAGTAGCGGGTGATGCCCCATGTTGATGCCTAAGAGGACGAAGTACCGCAAGCAGCAGAAGGGCCGTCTGAGAGGCCGCGCAAAGGGCGGGACCGCCGTCTCCTTCGGGGAGTACGGGCTCCAGGCCATAGAGCCCGGCCACATCACGAGCGCTCAGATCGAGGCGGCCAGAGTCGCCATGACGAGGCACGTGAAGCGCGGCGGCAAGATCTGGATACGGATCTTCCCCGACAAGCCCATCACGTCGCTTCCGCTCGAGACCCGCATGGGCAAGGGCAAGGGCGCCGTCGACCACTGGGTCGCGGTGATAAAGCCCGGAAGAGTGATGTTCGAGATCGAAGGCGTGGAAGTGTCCGTCGCCAGGGAGGCCATGCGTCTCGCAGGACACAAGCTGCCGCTCCTGACCAGGTTCGTGGAGAGGGACAGGGGGGCCGCACAGTGAAATCTTCAGAGATGCGGTCCATGACCGTCGATGAGCTGACCGGGCACACCCGGGAACTGAGGCAGGAGATCTTCAACCTGCGATTCCGCAAGTCCGCCGGGCAGGTGGACAATCCTGTCAGGATAAGGCTGGCAAGGCACGAACTCGCAAGGGCGCTGACCGTTCTCCGCGAGAAGGAACTCGGCCTGACCGGCGAAACCGGCGGGAAGTGAGGTGCAGTAGATGTCACAGTCCAGAACCGGAGACAGGCAGGTTGTCAGGGGCACTGTTGTTTCCGCCGGAAAGATGGAGAAGACGGTGATCGTCGAGGTGGTCACTCTCAAGGCCCACCCCGTCTACAAGAAGAGGTTCCGCCAGACGCGCCGCTACTACGCACACGACGAGGACGGCCAGTGCGGCGCCGGGGACGTGGTCCGCATCGCCGAGACCCGGCCCCTCTCCAGGCTGAAGCGCTGGCGTCTCCTCGAAATAGTGGAGAAGGCCCGGTAGGAGGATGTCGGTATGATCCAACAGGAGACCAGGCTCAACGTCGCCGACAACTCCGGTGCCCGCGAGGTTCTCTGCATAAAGGTCCTCGGCGGAACGGGGCGCAGGTACGCAACGATAGGCGACGTGATAATCGTTACCGTGAAGGAGTCCGCGCCGGCCGGCACGGTGAAGAAGGGTGAGGTCCGGAAGGCAGTCGTGGTGAGGGTTAAGAAGGAGCTGAACAGGAAAGACGGTTCCTCGGTGCGCTTCGACGACAATGCCGCCGTGATAATCGACGACGCCATGCAGCCTGTCGCCACCCGCATCTTCGGACCGGTGGGCAGGGAGCTCCGGGCCAGGTTCATGAAGATCGTGTCGCTGGCCCCGGAGGTGATCTAGATGCAGATACGCAAGGGGGACAAGGTCCTCGTATCGACCGGGGACGACAGAGGGAAGAAGGGGAAGGTGCTGAAGGTTCTTCCCGACAAGGACAGGGTTCTGGTCGAGGGCGTGAACTTCGTCAAGAAGCATACCAGGCCGAACCAGAAGAACCCGCAGGGAGGAATCGTGGAGAAGGAAGCCCCGGTCCACGCGTCCAACCTCAGAGTGGTGTGCCCCGGATGCGGAGAGAGCGCCGGCCTGAGCCGGAAGCGCGACGCGGACGGCAAGGCCCGCAGGGTCTGCAAGTCCTGCGGCGAGACACTGTAAGGGTCTGGTGGTGAAATGACGGAAATGCCCAGACTCAAGAAGCTGTACCGGGAGGAGATCTCGCCCAGTCTGCGTGAGAGGTTCGGCTTCGCGAACCCCCATCAGATACCGCGCCTCGTGAAGATCGTGGTCAACATGGGCCTCGGGAAGGAAGCCATCGAGAACGCGAACAACATCACGAACGCGTCGGAGCAGCTCGGCAAGATAACCGGCCAGAAGCCGGTGGTCTCGAAGGCCCGCCGGTCGATAGCCGCCTTCAGGCTCCGCGAGGGCATGCCGATCGGCGTGTTCGTCACCCTGCGGGGCAATACGATGTGGGAGTTCCTGGACAGGCTGGCCAACTTCTCGCTGCCCCAGGTCAGAGACTTCAGGGGGCTTTCTCCGAAGGGTTTCGACGGCAGGGGCAACTACAACTTCGGCATCGAGGAGCAGGCGATCTTCCCGGAGATAGATGTCGACAAGATCGACAAGTTCAGAGGAATGAACATAACTCTGGTTACAAGCGCCCGGACGGACGAGGAGGGCCTCGAGCTTCTGAGGCTCCTCGGACTGCCTTTCCGCAGGTCCGGCTCGGCCAGGTAGGGGGCAAAGTTGGCCAAAAAGTGTCTGGTAGAAAAGCAGAAGCGCACTCCGCGGTTCGGCGTGCGCAAGTACAACCGTTGCGCGCTGTGCGGTCGCCCCAGGGCCTTTCTGCGCAAGTTCGGCATCTGCCGCATTTGCTTCAGGGACATGGCCAACAGGGGCCTGATACCCGGCGTCCGCAAGGCCAGTTGGTAGGGGGTGGAAGATGTCGATGACCGATCCCATCTCCGACATGCTCACCAGAATACGCAACGCCTCCATGGCGGGGCACGTGATGGTGGACATCCCCGCGTCGAACATGAAGGCGGCGATAGCCAACGTCCTCTACAAGCGCGGCTTCATCAAGGGCTACCGCCGGCTCGAGGACAACAGGCAGGGCATCCTCAGGGTCTATCTCGCCTATCAGAACGGCAAGTCGCTGATAGTCGGGATGAAGAGGATATCCACGCCGGGCTGCAGGGTCTACCGCGGTGTGGCCGAAATCCAGCGCGTGATGGCAGGGCGGGGCGTAGCGGTCCTTTCCACCCCCAAGGGCATCCTGACGGATTCGGAAGCCCGCAGGGAAGGCGTCGGCGGCGAAGTGCTGCTGCACGTCTGGTAGGAGGGATCCGATGTCACGCATAGGAAAGCTGCCGATTGCCATCCCCGCCGGAGTCAGTGTGGCTCTGGACGGCAGGATGGTGAAGGTCAAGGGCTCCAGGGGCGAAACATCCCATGTCCTCCCCGACGGCATATCCGCCACCCTCGAGGGTGGGCTCCTCTCCCTCGACCGCTCCGGGGAGACCACGGAGCTCAGGAGAATGCACGGGGTCACCAGGGCCCATCTGGCCAACAAGGTGAAGGGCGTCAGCGAAGGCCACACGATCACTCTGATCGTGAACGGCAAGGGCTTCCAGGGAGAAGTGAACGGGAAGATCCTCGAGATGCAGATCGGCCTCTCGCACAAGGTTCTCATGGACATCCCGTCAGGGATCGAGGTCAAGCTCGCCCAGGGCCAGAACACCTTCACCCTCACGATCACCGGCGCCAGCCGCGAGCTGACCGGATCGTTCGCATCGGTGCTCTACAGGCTCAGGCCGGTGGAGCCCTACAACATGATCGGGTTCAGGTATTCTGATCAGGTAGTGCGGCGCAAGGCCGCGAAGACCACAAAGTAGGAAGGAGGGGACATGGCCGGACTCACGAGCTCTCAGAAACTAAAGCGGCGTCACCTCCGCGTGCGCAGGAAGATCTCGGGGACCACAGAGCGCCCCAGGCTGTGCGTGCACCGCACCAACAGGCACATGGTCGCCAACATCGTCGACGATTCCACCGGGAAGACGCTCCTCAGCGTGACTTCCGCGGCAGACTACTTCGACGGCGACCGCACCGGAACCAAGACCGAGCAGGCGGAGAGGCTGGGGCTGATCGTGGCCCGCAGAGCCCTCGAGATCGGGATAGAAGCAGTGGTTTTCGACCGTGGCGGGCATCCGTTCCATGGAAGAGTCAAGGCTCTTGCCGAGAAGGCCCGCGAGGGCGGTCTCAGGTTCTGATGGGGGAATCCAGTGAGTAACAGACCAGAGGCTATGGAAGAGAAGCTCGACAAGACCCCCCAGGTCGAACCCGAGCTCGAGATGATGGACAGGCTGATCTCCGTCAACCGTGTCGCAAAGGTCATCAAGGGCGGCAGGAGATTCGGCTTCAACGCCCTCGTGGCCGTCGGCGACGGCAGGGGAAGGGTCGGAGTCGGCCTCGGCAAGGCGACCGAGCTTCCGGAGGCGATCCGCAAGGCGACCGAGGAAGCCAAGAAGGACATGATCGAGGTCCCCCTGGTCGACGGCAGAACCCTGACTCACGACATCATCGGCGAGTATGGCGCGGGCAGGGTTCTCCTGAGGCCCGCCAGCCCCGGCACCGGAGTGATAGCCGGCTCCACGGTGCGTGCGATAATGGAATGCGCCGGCATCCGCGACGTTCTCACGAAGACCCAGGGGACGCACAACCCTCACAACGTCGTCAAGGCCACGCTGGCCGGCCTGAGGGATCTGGGAACCATCGACAGGATCAGCACCGCCCGCAGGGGAATGATCCAGCGGAGGAAGCGTACCGATGGCTGAGAAGAAGCTTGCCATCACAAAGATCAGGAGCGGCATCCACCGTCAGCTCGTCCAGAAGCGGACGCTGGAGGCGCTGGGTCTTCGCAGGATGAATCAGACGGTCATACATGAGGACAGACCCGAGATCCGCGGGATGATCTTCAGGGTCCGGCACCTCGTCGAAGTCGAGGAGGTGAAGGAATGAGACGGCTGCAGAACCTCAGGCCTGCGGTCGGCGCGACCCGCAGGCCCAGGCGTCGCGGATGCGGCGACGGAACGGGCAACGGCGGAACGGCCGGCAAGGGCCACAAGGGTCAGCGCGCCAGGGGCCGCGTACATCCCTGGTTCGAGGGAGGGCAGCTTCCGCTGCAGCGCAGGCTGAGCCACAGAGGCTTCAACAACGCGAGGTTCGCCTCGGTGTTCCAGGTCGTCAACGTGGGCGATCTCTCCAGGTTCCCCGAGGACACCGTGGTTACGCCGGATGAACTGAGGGACGCCGGTCTCATCTCCAGCAGGCTCAGACCCGTGAAGATACTCGGGACGGGCGCGCTTTCGACCAGGCTCACGGTGTGCGCCCATGCGTTCAGCTCCACGGCGGCCGGCGCCATACGACAGGCCGGCGGAGCAGTAGAGGTGCTCGACTGATGCGGGGATTCGAGAACATTCTGAAGATTCCCGAGCTGAGGAAGAAGATCGTCTACACGCTCCTCCTGCTTGCCGTCTACCGTGTCGGCGGGTTCATACCGGTCCCGGGGATCGACGTGAACGCCCTGGAGGAAGCCTTCCGGGGGATGTCCGGCAACATGATGGGGATCTACGACCTCTTCGTCGGAGGAGCCCTCAGCAGGGCCAGCATCTTCGCCCTGGGCATAATGCCCTACATCTCCGCCTCGATCATCATCCAGCTTCTGACCTCGGTGATGCCCTACTTCGAAAAGCTCAAGAAGGAGGGCGAGGCCGGCCGCCAGAAGATGACGGAGATCACTAGGTACTCGACGGTAGGACTTGGGCTTATCCAAGGGCTCGGCATCTCCCAGTACATAGTCGGCCTGAACGCCCAGGCGCCCGGAGTCGTTCCGCATCCGGGGTTCGCCTTCACGATCCAGACCGTGCTCACTCTGATCACGGGGACCATCTTCGTGATGTGGCTCGGGGAGAGGATCACCGAGCGCGGCATCGGCAACGGGATAAGCCTGATAATCTTCGCGGGCATCGTGGGCAGAATCCCCGACGGGCTCGCCGGCCTGTACAGGGACGTATTCGTCCTTCAGCAGACCTCCCTCGTCACCGTGATCTTCCTGGCGGTGTTCATGTTCGCGGTGGTGGCCTTCGTCGTGCTGATGACAGAGGCCCAGAGGAAGATTCCGGTCACCTACGCCCGGCAGGTGCGCGGCCGCAAGGTCTACGGCGGGCAGAGCACCCACATCCCGCTGAGGCTGAACACCGCCGGGGTGATCCCCATCATCTTCGCGCAGTCGTTCCTGATGTTCCCTGCGAGCATCGCCATGTTCTTCCCGAACAGCGGCATAGTCGAGACGGTGAACAGGGTCTTCTCTCCCACGAGCGCGCTCTACATGATCGTCTATGCGGCGCTCATCATCCTCTTCACCTATGTGTACACGGCGATAGTCTTCAACCCGCAGGATCTGGCCGACAACATGAAGAAGTACGGCGGGTTCATCCCCGGAAGGAAGCCCGGGAAGAGCACGTCCAGCTACATCGAGCGCGTCCTGATAAGGGTCACGCTGCCCGGATCGCTCTTCCTCGCGCTCATCGCGATCCTGCCCATGCTCATGGCCAGAACCGCCAACATCGACTTCGCCTTCGGCGGCACCAGCCTGCTGATCGTGGTGGGCGTGGCTCTCGAAACGCTCAGGCAGATCGAGACCCACCTCCTCATGAGGCACTACGATGGCTTCCTGTCCAAGGGCAGGATAAGGGGACGCAGGTAGCATGAGGATCTCTCTGCTCGGACCTCCCGGAGCCGGGAAGGGCACCCAGGCTGCGCGGGCGGCTGCCCGTTTCGGCCTGGCCCACCTTTCGACGGGCGCGATCTTCCGCGAGGAGATCGCGAAGGGTACGGTTCTGGGCAGGGAGATCGAGGAAACCGTGAAGGCCGGTCTTCTCGTCGCGGACGGGACGGTCGACCGGGTGGTGTTCTCCCGCATCGGGGGCGAAGGCGGGTTCATCCTCGACGGCTACCCTCGAACCCTGGCCCAGGCGCGCAGCCTCGATTCGTTTCTCGATCGGTCGCTGCCGCTGGACGGAGCCGTCTTCCTCGACGTGAGCGAGGAGGAGGTCCTGAAGAGGCTGTGCGGCAGGTACGACTGTCCCTCCTGCGGGCCCGTGCGCGCCCCCGGCGGAGCCTGCCCGGTCTGCGGGAACGCTCTCGATCGCCGTCCGGACGACGAACCCACAGTGATCAGGAGGCGCTTCCAGGAGTACCACAGGGCCACCGGCCCGCTGCTGTCCTACTTCGGCGACAGGCTTTGCACGGTCGACGGGAACATGGGAGTGGAGGAAGTCTGGTCGAAGCTCGAGGAAGCGTTGAAGACATGGGCGTGATGTCCTCCTCCCAGATCAGGAAGATGCAGGAGAGCGGCAGGATAGTCCGCCTCGTCCTGCGGGAGCTGAGGCAGGCGGCAGTTCCAGGCGTCACCACCGCCGAGCTGGACGACCTCGCTCTGCGCCTGATACGCAGCGAGGGCGGGATTCCGTCCTTCCTCGGATACAGGGGATATCCCGCGTCCGTGTGCATCTCGGTCAATTGCGTGGTGGTGCACGGCATTCCGGGGAACGCACCGCTCGCCTGCGGGGATCTCGTGAGTCTGGATGTCGGAGTGGTCAAGAACGGTTATCACGGTGACGCCGCGGACAGTTTCTTCGTGGGCGGATCGCCTGCGCACCCCGATTCGTCCAGGCTCGTCGACGTGACCTATGAAGCACTGCAACTCGGCATCGACGCGGCACGCCCCGGGAACCGCACAGGGGACATAGGCGCCGTGGTCCAGCAGAGGGTCGAGCAGGCCGGGTACAGCGTAGTCAGGGATCTGGTCGGCCACGGGATCGGAAAGAGGCTCCACGAGGAGCCCCAGGTGCCCAACTACGGCAGGAGGGGCACCGGCATTCTCCTGAAGCAGGGCATGGCCCTGGCCATCGAGCCGATGGTCAACCAGGGCGGCTGGAGGGTGCGGATGCTCGAAGACGGATGGACCATCGTCACCGAGGACGGCAGCCTGTCTGCGCACGCCGAACAGACGGTCGTGGTGACGGATGGGGAACCGCTGGTGTTGACTGCCTGATTGGCATTTGCGATACTTCGCATTCTACGCGGGTTCGCTGAAAGAGGTTTGCAAGTGGCCAAGGACCAGGGTGTAGTTGTCGACGGCACGGTCGATGAGACCCTTCCGAACAACATGTGCAGGGTCAGGCTCGACAAGCCGGAAGGGCACGTAGTCCTCTGCCACGTTTCCGGCAAGATGAGGATGAACTACATCAGGATCCTGGTCGGCGACAGGGTCACGGTGGAGCTGTGTCCCTACGATCTGGCGCGGGGCCGGATCACCTATCGCTACAAGTGAGGATACACGAATGAAGGTTCGGAGTTCTGTCAAGCGGATCTGCGACTACTGCCGCATAGTGCGCCGCCAGGGCAAGGTTCTCGTGATCTGCCCGCGTAATCCCAAGCACAAGCAGCGTCAGGGTTAGCGGCGATCCGCCGGTTTTCGGAGGTCAACGGTGGCAAGGATTGCAGGTGTGGATCTTCCCAGGAACAAGATGGTGCTCTACGCCCTTCCGTACATCTACGGCATCGGGCTGACTTCGGCCAGGGAGATCCTCTCCCGCACCGACATTCCTCCTGAGAAGAAGACCGACGAGCTCACCGAGGACGAGGTGGCTGTCCTCAGGAAGCTCATCGACGCGGAATACAAGGTCGAGGGGGCCCTCAGAGCCGAGATAGCCATGAACAGGAAGCGCCTGATGGACATCAGTTGCTATCGCGGCCTGCGGCACCGCAGGGGCCTTCCCGTGAGGGGTCAGAGGACTCACACGAACGCCCGTACCAGAAAAGGGCCGCGCATCGGCCACATGAAAAAGCGTTAGAAGGAGGAGCACGCGTTGCCCAAGTCTCAGTCTCAGGCCAGAGGCCGCTCGACCGCCAGGAAGATCACGAAGGTCACCGATGTCAACGGCATCGCTCATGTGAAGTCTTCCTTCAACAACACGATGATCACGATCACGGACCTCCGGGGGAACGTGATAACCTGGTCCAGCGGAGGAACCACCGGCGTGAAGGGTACCCGGAAGGGGACGGCCTTCGCCGCCTCCCAGGCGGCTGTTCAGGCGGCCGAGCGGGCTGTCGAGTCCGGACTCCGCAAGGTGGAGATCTGGGTCAGAGGACCGGGAGCCGGCCGCGAGTCGGCGGTTCGCGCCCTTCAATCCTCAGGGCTGGAAGTCACCGGCATCAAGGACATCACGATGATCCCCCACAACGGCTGCCGCCAGACCAAGCGGCGCCACATGTAGGGTCGCTGTTCGGACGCTGCAGCCCCGCATCGTCTTGACGGGGCGCTAAAAGAAGCTGTTTTCCGGTCGGGGGGAACACATGGAGTACAGGAGCCTTCATCTTCCGGATCGCATCGAGTGGGACGAGGACAGCCTGACCGACACGTACGGCAGGATCGTCGTAACCCCTCTCGAACGCGGTTTCGGCCGTACCCTTGGCACCGCCCTGAGGCGAGTGCTCCTTTCATCGCTGGAGGGTGCCGCGCCCGTGGTGGCGAGGATCACCGGGGCCAGCCACGAGTTCACCCCGCTCCCCGGCGTCTATCAGGACGTGCCCGACATCGTCCTGAACATCAAGTCCCTCGACATAAGGCACGACGGAACCGGGCCGGGCAAGCTCGTTCTGGACATGAAGGGGCCCGCGAGCGCAAAGGCGTCCGACTTCAAGGGCGACTCCTTCCTGCACATCCTGAACGGAGACCTCCCCGTCGCGGAGGTCGGGCAGGGCTCCAGGCTCCACATCGAACTCATCGTGGAGCGCGGCAAGGGATACGTCACCGCCGAGGACTGGCACGATCTGGGCCGCGGCAAGGAGATCGGCGACATCCTGCTCGATTCCTGGTTCGGTCCCGTGCGGAAGGTGAACTTCGAGGTGGAGAGCGCGCGTGTCGGCGACCGGACCGACTACGACAAGCTCTCTATGGAGATCCAGACGGACGGGACCATCGGTCCCCGGGAAGCGATGGACTCCGCCTGCGACATACTCCTGAAGCACTTCGAGATGATCCTCGGCGGCAGGTCCGTCGCCTCCGGGTCGGAATCGGAAGAGGATGACGGCGGCGAGGAGAATTATTCGAACCTCCCCCTCGGCGAGACCGCCATCGCTCCGCGCCTGGCGGCGATACTCGCAACCGCCGGGATAGACACGCTCGGCCGGCTCTCATCGAAGACCAGGGCCGAGCTTCTCTCCGTGAAGAACCTCGGCCCGGCCTCCCTCAAGATACTCGAGGAGCTGCTGGCGCAGTACGACCTCGGGCTTTCGGAAAGATGAAACTAGGAGACCTATGCGACACAGGAAGACTACGCCCAAGCTGGGAAGGAAGCCGGAGGAGAGGGTAAAACTCCTCAGGAACCTCGTCACTTCCGTCATCATCCATGAAAGGGTCGTAACGAGCGAGGCCAAGGCCCGCGCCGCCCGCAGCATGGTGGAGAAGATCGTCACAAGGGGCAGGACGGATACCGTCCACGCGAGACGCATGGTGGCCCGTCACGTCTACGGGGCGGAAGCCGTCAGGAAGGTGTTCAACGAACTCGGCCCCAGGTACGCGCAGAGGCCCGGCGGCTATACCAGGCTCATGAAGCTCGGGCCGCGTGCAGGCGACGCCGGCGAAGCCGTGATAATCGAGTTCGTGGACTCCCCGGTGGCCTTCAAGCCCTCCGAGAAGGAATCCAGGAAGGAGAAGAAGGACCGCAGGGAGACCAGGAGCCCTCTGAAGGAATCCAGAGAGCAGAAGGACTGAGGTCCACATGAAGCGTATTGCCGTCCTGGCCAGCGGCGGCGACGCACCCGGAATGAACGCATGCATAAGGGCCGTGGTGAGGAGCGCTCTTCACCACGGCCTTTCCGCATCCGGCGTCCTTCACGGTTACAGGGGACTCATAGAGGGCGAATTCAGAGAGTTCTCCACGGGCGATGTCAGCAACATCATCCAGAGAGGCGGATCGATCCTTTTCTCGGCCCGGAGCGAAGCCTTCCAGACGGTCGAAGGAAGGGCGGAAGCCGCCCGGAATCTGCGCGACAGGAGCATCGACGGCCTGATAGTCATAGGAGGCAACGGGAGTTTCCGGGGGGCTGACGCGATCGCCCGCGAGCAGGGCATTGCGGTTGTCGGCGTACCCGCAACGATCGACAACGACGTCTGGGGAACCGATTACACGATCGGCTACGACACTGCCGTCAACACCGCCCTCGACTCGGTGGACCGGATAAAGGATACGGCGGCCTCCCACGAGAGGGTCTTCATCGTCGAGGTCATGGGGCGCAGCGCGGGTTTCATAGCGCTCGAGGTGGGCGTGGGTTCCGGCGCCGAAGCCATCCTCCTCCCGGAGACGCCCACGGACGTCTCGGCGCTGGCCGCGCTCATAACCGAGCGCATTCTGAACGGCCGGAGGTCCAGCATCATCATCTGCGCCGAAGGCGACGAGAACGGCGGCGCCCGGGCGGTCGCCTCCGAACTGAAGACTGTTCACGGGATAGACAGCCAGGTGACGGTGCTGGGCCATGTCCAGAGAGGCGGCTCTCCGACCACCTCGGACAGGGTTCTCGCCTCGAAGCTCGGCTGGGCGGCGGTGGACGCCCTGTGCTCGGGCGCGGCGCCCTGCATGGTTGGCGAGGTGTCGAGGAGGATCGTACGCCATCCGCTCGCCGACTCCTGGACGTTCGTGAAGGAAATCGACACCGAGCTTGTGAAGCTAGCTCCCCTGATCTAGACGGGAATGCGCCTCCCCGGAACGCCCGTCGTCATCCCCGGGGTGTTTCCCTTCCCCCGGCCCCTCCGGACCGCCCTGCGGGTCCTGCAGCCGTTTGCCCGGGGGGAGCGCATGGGCTAGTATCCGGTTCATCGGGTGAAACCTTACTGCTCTTCCAAGGAGGGTGTAGACGCGATGCATGGTATCGAGACCCGTGCGATACTCGAGAAACTGGCCGCTCTCCCGGAGGACTGGCACCTGGCCGGTATGGCCTCGGAGCGCGTCCTGAAAGCCATTGCGGACGAATGTGTCAGACTCTCCCCGCTCGTCAGAACCGCGGAGACCGGCTCCGGAAAGACCACTCTGCTGTTCTCGTCGCTGTCGCCCCGCCACACCGTGTTCGCTCTCGACACCGGCAACAGAAGCATCTCCGCGGCGATGGAGTCCTCCCTTCTCGACCCCTCCGTCGTGGAACTGGTGGAGGGCCCGACTCAGAAGACCCTGCCCTCATACAGTTTCGACGGCGAGTACGACGTCGTTCTAATCGACGGCCCCCACGGCTACCCCTTCCCCGACCTCGAGTACTTCTATTTCTACCCGCGCGTCAGAAAGGGCGGGCTGCTGCTGGTCGACGACATCCACATCCCCTCGATAGGCAGGATGTACCGCATCCTGAAGGCCTGCGACATGTGGAGGCTCATCAGGACCGTCGACAACATGGCCTTCTTCGAGAGGACGGACGCCCCCCTCCTCGACCCGTACGCGGATGGATGGTGGCTCCAGGGGTACAACAGGAGGCTCTACGAGAGGGGCCTGAAGCGGAAGGGCCTGCTCGGCGCGCTCACACCGAAGTGGCTCAGGCGGATGTTCCCTGCTTCCGTGAAGCGTTTCTTCTCCCGGTTCGCCTGACGCCGCACGAAAAAGACGGGGCCGGAGCGTTCGAGCCCCGGCCCCGGACCGTTACGGCCTCAGCGGTTCACCCGCAGCAGCAGCAGCCCTTCCCGGGCTCCTTCTTCCGCATCTGCTCTCCGCAGCAGGTGAAGGTTGCGCAATGGTCGCCGCAGCCGCAGGCCTTGGAGACCGTCACCTCCATGCCGCACTTGCCGCAGACGTAGACGTCGTCCTTCTTCATGTCGTACCGCCTTTCCAGGTGTCTCTTTCTCCACCGAACATAACACACGCACCGGATCGGGAAAAGATGCCCGGGCTCCGTTCGGGAGGGCGTTCCAGCGGGACGGAGGGCTCCGCCGGCCGGATACGGCAATGCATGAAGACCTCTCTGGAAATCGTCCGCCGCCGGGCGCCCGCCGGCGGACGGGCGGTATGACGCCGCTCGCGGAACAATTTTGTCGCAGAGTATGTATAATCCTCTGACAAAACCGTACACCAGGGAGGGCCAGATTTGAGACCCGAAGGTATTTGCACGGACAGGGCTCCCGCTCCGGTCGGTCCATACAGCCAGGCCGTACTGGCCGGCGGATTCGTCTTCGTCTCTGGACAGCTCGGCATCGACCCGTCCTCCGGTCGTCTGGAGGAAGGGGTGGAGGCCCAGGCCGACCGGGCTCTCGCCAACCTCGAAGCCGTCCTCTCGGCTGCCGGCCTGTCCACCCGCGACGTGGTGAAGACGACGGTCCTCCTGGCCGACATGGGGGATTTCGCCCGGGTGAACGCCCGGTATGCCCTTCATTTCGCGGAGCCCTTCCCGGCCAGGGCCGCCTTCGCCGTCAGGGCCCTTCCGCTGGGCGCACTCGTCGAGATCGAGGCGGTCGCCTCCGCTTCATCCCGGGAGGCATGATGGGAAAGGTCATCGAGGTCCTCGGCCAGTCCGACTTCGTTACGACGCTGATCCTGATAACGATACTCATCCTCTCCGTAGGGTCGTGGGCCGTCGCCATCGCCAAGCTGAGGGAGTTCAGGAAGGTGCTCAGCTCCTCCAGGCTCTTCATGGACGCTCTCAGGACGACGGGGAAACCTCCCGGGGGCGACTTCTGGAGCCGCAGCCGCGAGATAGGCCCGCTTGCGCGCATGTACGCCGAAGCCGGACATTTCCTGCAGCGGAGGTCTGATGCCGGCATAACCGGATCGCTCGACGCGGACGAGGCCGGTCTTCTCAGATCCTCGCTCGAGCGCGAGGCCGGAGAGGATCTCGCCGAACGCGAGAGAAACATCGGGTTCCTGGCCACGGTGACGTCGATCTCCCCGCTGCTGGGCCTCCTCGGCACGGTCTGGGGCATACTCACTAGCTTCATCGGCATGAAGGAGTACGGAACGGCGGACCTCAGCGTCATCGGGGCAGGGGTGGCCAACGCCCTCACCACTACGGTCGCCGGTCTCCTCGCGGCCATACCCGCCAACATCTTCCACAACTTCGTCGTAGGAAGGATCAATTCTCTCGCCGGCGACATGGACAGATTCCTCTCCGAGCTCGTCGACGTTTGCAGGCGGGGTTCGCTGTGATAAGGCCCACCCGGTACAGCCAGTTCTCGACGATAAACGTGACCAACCTGGTGGACGTCACGATGACCCTTCTCGTCGTGTTCATGCTGGCGGGTCCGGTCATGCACCGCAGCGTCGACATCCGCCCTCCCGCGAGCGATCAGGGCAGGATCATCCAGCGGCTCGACCCGGGAACCTCGCTCGTGGTCGAGGTGGACTCCCTGGGCAACATCTATGTGGCGGGGGAGCCCGTCGCCATGAACGAACTCGCCCTTCTCGCCGAGGCTGCGGTCTCGTCCGGTCGCACGGAGGCGTTCGTCCGGGCGGACGGGTCCGCCAGGTACGAGGCGGTGGCCGCAACCCTCACCGAACTCCGCAGGGGCGGCTACGAGAGCGTAGGTCTCGTCCAGGAGTCCGTGGCCGGAGTGGAACGGTGAACAGAAGCTCTCTGCTGATCTCTTCCGCCGGGCATGCCGCGGTGATACTCCTCGCTCTCCTGATGCAGGGTTTCTCCGGCAGCACGCCTCCTCTGGGCGGTGGTGACGCAGTGATGGTCGAAATGGTCACGCTGGGAACGCCAGGCCCCCCGCCGGTTCGCCCGGATGTCACGGATCGGGTTGAGCCGCATGCTCAGGTCGAGCCGCAGGACCCGGTCGACGAAGCCGAGGATGTAGTCGAGGAACCCGTGCAGACCGAGGACATCGAATCCCCCGTGATCGAGGAGCCTGTCCGGATCGACCCTCCCGTGGAGGACGAACGGGACAGGCAGGAGGAACCCGTTCAGCCGGACCGTACTCAGGCGGAAAGAGTCGATACTCCCGGCTCCCAGGGAGGCGGTTATGCGTCCGTCGGCGGCTCCGGAGAGGCGGGGGGAGGCGCCCCCGGTCCGGCGACATACGAGGGCAGGGTCTTTTCCGCCATAAGGCGCAATTTCCGCACTTCCGCAGTGCCGCAGCAGAGCTACCGGATCGAGGTCACGGTGAGGCCCGACGGCTCCATGCTGGTGGATACCCTCCGCAAGAGCGGAGTCGATCTCTTCGACCGGGCCGTGGAGCACGCGCTGGCCATGGCGCAGATGCCGCCCTTCCCACCCGGCAGGACCTCTCCGGCCGTCCTCAGAATAGAGTTCCTGGGCCTCTCCGAAGAGCAGTGACAGGACGAAAGGAATAGCAGTGACGGTACTTTCCGCATTCTGCCCGATCTTGTTCTCCGCCCTGCTGGGAGGCGACTTCCTGCCGATGACGCCGATCGGATCGGATTGCCTGCCTGTAAGGATCTCTGTCGAGGGCGACCGCGACTATTCCCGTCCGGCGCTCGAACAGCTCAAGGCCGACATCGACTTCTCCGGCCTGCTCGTCTCGTCCTCCGGCGCCGATGCCCGCATCTCCGCCAGGGTGGAGTCCGCCGGATCGAGGCTCCGGCTTACCGCCGAGATCACCGCCGGAGGAGAGACCCTGATGACCCGCGAATACCGGGCTCCCGCCTCCGATCTCTTCACGATGGTCCACGCCCTCGCCGACGACGCCGTCTTCATCCTCACGGGAGAGCAGGGGATCGCCGGCACGCGCATCGCCTTCGTGGTCAGGACCTCCGACGGATACACCCTGGCGGCGAGGGGCTTCGACCCGAGGGGGTATTCCGCACTGCTACGCGACACCTCCGTCATCACCACACCGGCCTGGAGCCCGGACGGATCGAGCATTGCGTTCACCTCGTTCCGCTCGGACAACGGCGATCTGTTCCTGTACGACATCGCCGGGGCCAGGGCGCGGAAGCTGCTCTCCAGGCAGGGCCTGAACACGACACCCTGCTGGACGCCCGACGGCTCGAGGATCGCGCTCTCGGCCACGGCCGACGGCAATGCCGAGATATTCCTCTACTCGTGCGCATCCGGCACCGTCACCAGGCTTACCGCCAGGAACTCGATCGACACCTCCCCGACGGTCTCCCCGACCGGGCAGCAGATTGCGTTCACCAGCGATCGCGCCGGCTCCCCGCAGATCTATGTGATGGACATCACCGGCTCCGGTACGACGAGGCTCAATTATGCTCATGGATACTGCGACAGCCCGTCCTGGTCGCCCCGGGGAGACATGATCGCCTATGCCGCGAGGGCTGGAGGATCGATTCAGATCTTCGTCTGCAGGGCCGATGGGAGCGAAGTCAGGCAGGTCACATCCAGCGGCACGCTGAACGAGGACCCCGTCTGGGGTCCGACCGGAAGGCACATCGCCTTCTCGAGCAACATGGACGGACGCAGGTCCATCTACGTTCTGGAACTCAACAGCCTCGCCGTCAGGAGGCTCACTGAATCGGGAGAATGCTACTGTCCGACCTGGTCCCCCGCGAGAGCGGGCCAGACGACCGACTGAGAGGAGAGAATATGAACTGGAGGAAGGTGTCCGTTCTGCTGCCGGTGATCGTGATGGCGGCCGTACTCGTACCGGGCACGTCGGGGTGCCGCCGGGACACCGGCGACGATGGCGATTCCACCATCGTCTTCTCGTCCGACACGCTCGACTACGGCGTGTGGGAGACCGATACCCTGACCTCGGACCTGAGCTGGCTCGACACCCATCAGGGCAACCTCAGGGACGTTTTCTTCGATTACGACTCGAACGAGCTGACCCGGGCCGCCACCGAGACCCTGATGCAGGATGCGGCCTACATCATGTCCAACCCGGGCTTCAAGATCCTCATAGAGGGGCACTGCGACGAGCGCGGCACGATCGACTACAACCTGGCTCTCGGCGAGCGCCGCGCGATCATGGTGAGGGACTTCCTCGTCAACTACGGCGTGGACGCAACCCGCCTCCAGTACGTGAGCTACGGCAAGGAGAGGCCCTTCTCGACCGGCGCGGACGAGGCCTCCATGGCGCAGAACCGCAGGGCGCACTTCCGGGCCCTCCCGGAGTAGCGGCCGATGCTCAGGATATCGATCCTGGCCGCTGCCGCCGTCTTCTGCGGATGTTGGGGAGGGCGGTTCATCGACATGCCGGGCCGTGTGGAGCGTATGGAGACCGGCCAGGAGCGCGTCGAGGCGACGCTTGACTCCATGGGCACGGCCATGGCCAGGCAGGAGAACCTCCTCAGAGGCCTCCAGGCCCAGTCCGGAAGCAGGACGGTCGAACTGGTCGAGCAGCTCGGAGAGCTGACCTCCGAAATGCAGACGCTCATCGGACGGATGGGCTCCACGGGTTCCGCCATGATCGCCTCGGACACCGTCCGGCGCGGCGAACAGGTGACATTCGACGAGGCGTACATGCAGTACCAGCAGAGGAGCTTCGCGACTGCATCCGAGGGCTTCATGTCGCTGATGGCGCGCAACCCGGACGGTCCGCTGGCCGACGATGCGCTGTACTACGCGGCCCTGTGCCATGAGGGCATGTCGCAGCCCCACAGGGCCATCGAGGAACTCGTGGCCGTCGCCATCATGTTCCCCGGATCGGAACGCGCCCCCGCCGCCCTGTCCAGGGCCGCGGCGATATACGGTGCGCACGGCGCCGCGGGTGACAGACGGAGGCTGCTCGAACTGATAGTGGAAAAGTATCCCGGAACAGAGGAAGCCGTCCTGGCTAGGGACGCTCTCGGCGGCTGACGCTCCCGTCCGGGCCGGTCCGCTCTTTGACCGAAGCCCTCCGGTTTCGGATAATCGAGGTCTGCCATAAGGAATCAGCAGCTCAGGCGAGAGTGGCGGAACCGGCAGACGCGCCAGATTTAGGATCTGGTAGGGAAACCTGTGGGGGTTCGAGTCCCCCCTCTCGCACCATCAAACAGGAATGGGAGCAATGGGCTACGAAATAATCAGCAGGGACGGCGACGGTGTGGTCGTCAGGTTCACCGCCGGTGCGGGCGAGGTGAACGCCCTGTTCGGCAAGGTGAGAGCCAGGATCAACAAGGAGCTCCAGATCCCCGGATTCCGGCCGGGACACATCCCGAGGAGCATGCTCGAACAGCGGTTCGGCAACCTGATCAGGACCGAGGTGGCCGAGAGCCTGCGCGAGTCCCTCGCCGCATCGATGCTCGACGAGCAGGACTGGGTGCTGTCCGGCAAGGATCAGTCGGGCGGGGATGCCCTCCCGGCGGAGAACGAGGATTACGTCTTCGAGCAGAAGTTCACTCTCTTCGAGCTCGAGGCCCCGGAGGGATACGACGGACTCGCCCTCACGCTGCCGGCCTTCGACGCCGACGAAGCCGTCGAGAGGACGCTGGAGAGCGTCCAGTGGCGGCTCGTGGACTATCAGAAGGTCGACAGGGCCTCCAGGGACAAGGATCTGGTCCTGGTTCAGGCAGGCAGACCGTCCGAAGGCAGGGAGCCCGAGAAGATGGCTCTGAGGATCGGGATGGAAGATCTCGGCGCCGGCCTCGACGACCTGCTGAAGGACAGGGTTCCCGGCGACGGATTCACCGCCAGGATCGAGTTCGACAAGCCGGTGGAGGGCGCGGAGAACGGCAAGCCTACCGACTTCGAGGTGATCGAGGTCAGGGAGCCGGTCCTGCCTGCTCTGGACGACGAACTCGCCCGGAAGGCTGGCCGTTTCCAGACCATGGACGAATTCAGGGCGTCCATCAGGGAAAGGGCGGAGGCCCGCTGGAAGGTAGACAGGCGGGAGGCTCTCGAGACGCAGGCTCTCGACATCCTGCTCTCCAGAGTGGATTTCGAGCCTCCTGCGTACATGGTGGACAACCTGGCCGGGGACTTCGCCAGGAATCTCGAAGGGGAGAGGGACGAGAACACCGACAAGGCCCTGCGCGAGATCTCCGAGAGGAAGGTGAAGGAGTTCCTCGTCCTCAGAGCCATCGGGATGAAGGAATCCCTCGGCCCCTCTCCGGAGGAACTCGACAGGGAGACGGCCAACGGCGGCTCCAGGTCGTCGGTGATCGACAGGATCAGGAACCGCATGACACTCGAACACATTCTGTCGAAAGCGACCGTCGAGGAGCGGAAGGAGCAACCCTCCACCACCGCAAGCGCAGGCGGCCAGGGCTGGTCCTGGCGGATCTGCGCCCCGGCCGCCCCGGCCGCCGACTGAAGGGAGCGGGACTGTGTCGATAATCCCGTTTGTAGTCGAACGCGTCGGCAATACCGAGCGATCCTACGACATCTACTCCCGGCTGCTCAAGGAGAGGATCGTGTTCGTGGGCGACGTGATAACGAACGCGAGCGCCAGCGTGGTGGTCGCCCAGCTCCTCTTCCTGGCCGGCGAGGACCCCGAACGCGACATCAACATGTACATCAACAGCCCCGGCGGAATCGTCTCGTCCGGCCTGGCCATATACGACACCATGAACTTCATAAAGCCCGACGTCGCCACATTCTGCCTCGGCTCCGCGGCCAGCATGGCGGCTCTGCTGCTCTCGGCCGGTGCGCGCGGCAAGAGGAACATCCTCCCGCACGCGAGGGTCATGCTGCACCAGCCCATGGGCGGCGTGCAGGGCCAGGCAAGCGACATCGAGATCGAGGCCAGGGAGATCATCAAGACCCGCCACGAGCTGAACCGGATACTCGCCGACCACACCGGCCAGCCGCTGGAGAAGATCGAGATCGATACCGACAGGAACTTCTGGATGGACGCCTCGGAAGCCGTCTCCTACGGGCTCGTGGACAACATCCTGAACTCCAAGAGGCAGTGATGGCCAGGCCGGGCAGGTGTTCATTCTGCAACAGGGCTGCAGGACAGGTCTCCCGGATAATCCAGGGGCCGGGAGTCAGCATCTGCGACGAGTGCATACGCTACTGCGCGGAACTCCTGGAAGAGGACAGCGCGCCCGTCGAGCCCTCCGGGGCGACGCCCGTATCCGAGCGGCCGATCCCGCCCCCGGACGAGATCAAGAGAAGGCTCGACGAGTGGGTCATCGGCCAGGAGAAGGCCAAGCGCGTTCTCTCGGTGGCGGTGTACAACCACTACAAGAGGCTCAGGGCCGCCGAGGACCCGGATGCGGACGTCGAGATCGAGAAGAGCAACATCCTCCTGCTCGGCCCCACGGGGGTCGGCAAGACCCTCCTCGCCCGCACGCTCGCCCG
>LKHC01000109.1 GCA_001618605.1 Candidatus Fermentibacter danicus | reverse complement strand
GCCTCATGCCCGGCTGGGTTCTGGCGTCCAACTTCTTCTCGGTTCTGAGAAATTCGGTCAAGCTCAGGTCGAGGTTCTGCGCGAAGCGCACCGAGTACATGGACTGTCTCGTGAGCCCCGGAACGGCGCTTCAGGTGCACCGGGCGAGAACCACGCTGTCGGCCGTCTCCGGGAAGTCCGATTTCTACACTTCGGCCGATCTGCCCGGCACCGGGCCGTGTACCGTGACGGAGGCCGCCAGGATCAAGGGTATCGAGGCCTACACGCTCTATCTGCGATGGGTCGGTCTGTCCAGCCTCTTCGCCGGGCTCGAGCGGGGAGAGGAGCCGCCGCCGGCCTGCGAGTTCGACCGGAACGGCAATCTGTGCGCCATCTCCGCCGTGGAGTTCCCCGGCGAGTCGCCGCGTTTCATGATGGAGAAGTATCTCGACCTCATCGAGACGATCAAGGCCGCTGTAACGGAGAGCAGGGCCAGGGATTACAGGCGGGGGACGGCGGTGATCCCGGACTATGCCGGGATGCATTCGCCACCGTCCGGGGACGAGGTGCTGCTCGGTATCCTCGGAGACCTCGATTCGGAGGCGGAGAGGGTCTCCATGTGGCTCAGTCGCCGGCCCACGTCTGGCTTGAGATGATTGAGATGCATTGGTAACTATAAGCGCACCAACAAACAATGTATTTTGATCGTCTCTCGACGTTTAATATTATAGAATTAATATGAGATATAATCTGCAGAAACCCTGTATTCTCGACTCCAGGTGCTTATTGTGTCCGCCGGGCGTACCGAAAGCCCTGCGTTCGATCCGGGCCGTCCGCCGAACCGTCCGCTCCACAGGAGACTCTTGCTTCCACGTTCTGGCGGTTCGCTTCCGGGGGTGCAATGTTCAGAATCGGCCGGGGCGGCGGAGTGCCGCTTTTTCGGCGGTAATCAATTTCGAGGGAGGATGTCATGTCCATCGCCAAGGTAACTGAAATCATCGCCTCTTCGGAGAAGGGGTTCGAGGACGCTATCGCCAGGGGAATCGAAAGAGCCGACAAGACACTCGAGAACGTCAGCGGGGCCTGGGTGAAGAGCCAGCAGGTCGATATCGAGAACGGCAAGATCAAGGCCTACAGGGTTACGCTCAAGATAGTCTTCGTGCTGAACAACTGATCCCGTGGCCTGATCCCCTGCTGCGCCTGAGGCGGGGATGCCTGGAGCAGACGAGTTTGATGGACGGCNNTGAGAGGCTTCAATGCGGGATGAGCTGAAGCGGCTGGCCATCCTCGCCGTCCTGGTGGCGGCGTTATGGGCCGCGCCCCTGCGCAGCCATGCGTTCTTCGCGGCGCTTGGTTCTTCGATATCCCTTCTGCAGGAATACGCTCGTCTCCACATCGTTACGAGCCTCCTCCCGGCCCTGCTGCTCGCCGGGGCGATCGCCTCGCTCCTGAGAGGCTCGACGATCATGAAACGCCTTGTAACTCCGGGATTCGCGGCATACGCCATAGCGTCCGTATCCGGAGCCGTACTGGCCGTCTGCTCCTGCACAGTGCTGCCGATGTTCGCGGGGATCTACTCGGCGGGAGCCGGCATCGGGCCGGCCTCGACCTTCCTCTTCGCGGGCCCGGCCATAAACATCCTGGCCTTCGTCATGTCCACCCGCATCCTCGGGCCGGGCCTGGGTTTCGCCAGGGTCGTGTGCGCGATCGTCATCAGCATAGCCATCGGGCTGGCGATGAACCTGCTCTTCGGCGGGTCGGACAGGTCACGGCCGGAAAGAACCGCAGCCGTACTCCCGGAAGGAGGCCTGCCGGCCCGCAGGGCCCTGCCTGTGATGGCGGCCGTGGCCTGCGTGATGATCTTTGCCAGATCAGGCTGCCCATGCGAGGAGAATCTCGCTTTCGTGCCAGCGTTCGCCTCGTGGGGGATCGTGGCGGCCTGCGCGGCGGCCCTGTCTGTCATGCTTGTGGCCTGGTTCGAGGTACGCTGGTGGAAACCGCTTCTCGCCGCTGTCCCCGTACTCGCTCTCTCGATCCTGATCCCCTCCGATCCGAAGCCGGCCTTCCTGGCCGGCCTTGTGGGCTTCTCCGTCATACTGGCCCGTGGCGGAGGGCTGCTCCGGGAATGGTTCGACGAAACCCTGGGTCTTGCCACGAAGGTGATCCCGCTGCTGCTGGGCGGGGTTGCGGTCACCGGGTTCCTTCTGGGAACCTCCGATGCGCCCGGACTGATCCCATACCGTTGGCTCGAATCCGCCGTCTCCGGCGACTCGCCGCTGACGGTGCTGGCAGCCTCGGTTGCGGGAGCCTTCATGTACTTCGCGACCCTGACAGAGGTCCCGATCGTGCAGGGCCTGATGAGATCGGGAATGGGCAGCGCATCCGCGCTCGCCATCCTCCTGTCCGGGCCGTCACTCTCTCTTCCCAGCATCCTGGTCGTCAGGAGTGTCATGGGAACCCGACGCACCCTGGCGTTCGTGCTGCTTGTCATAATCTTCTCGGCGGCCTCCGGGCTGCTGTACGGAGCCGTCTTCGCGGACTGAGCCGGGGCGCCGGCTTCCATATCGAGCGTTATGAGGCGGTTGATCCGGAGGGTTTCAGGGATCGCGGCCTGAGAATGAAAGGTGGATCGAGGATGGGCTGGATCAGGATCGACAGGAACGTGTTCCCCTGCCCGATGCCTGTGGTGCTCGTGGGCGTGGAGGCTGGAGGCCGGGCCAACTTCATGACCGTCGCATGGGTTTCGAGGGTCAACTCCAGGCCGCCCATGATAGCGGTCGCGATAGGCAGGGGGCACTTCACGAACGGCGGAATCCGCACCTCCAGGGCTTTCAGCGTCGGCGTCCCGCCGGTCGGCCTGATGGACAGGGTCGATCACTGCGGAATCGTGAGCGGAGCGGACACAGACAAGTCGAGGTTGTTCACCGTCGTGTACGGCGAGGAGACGGGCGCTCCCATGGCCGGCGAATGCCCGGTCTCGATGGAGTGCCGGCTCGTGCAGACCGTCGAATTTCCGACCGACGACCTCTTCATAGGCGAGATCGTAGGAGCCTATGCCGATCCCGACTGCTGTCCCGAAGGCGGACCGGATATCACGAGGATCAGGCCGTTCACGCTGACCATGCCGGATAACAGATACTGGGAGACCGGGCAGTATGCCGGGAGGGCCTGGAATGCCCGCAGGGTGAATGGACTGCTTCAGCGCTGAGGAATCCGTCCATGAAAGCCGCAGGCTTCCGGGCATGCTTCCCGACTCATGACGGCCGGATTCCCGACTGCCGTCCGGCGCCGGCTCATGCGGACCGTCGAGCTGCCCGACCGGGTGCCCGACGCCTGCATGGTCGGGGGAGTCCCGGCAGGCGGACGCCCTGCCTTGCGTCCGGTGGCGCGGGCCGTGCATATGATGCCCCGGCGATCTCCATCCTGGTCAGATGAAGCTCCGTGGTCGGCAGCGACGGCGTTCGTCGACTGCTTGAACCTCCGACCATCGGATGTCCGCATATTACGCGGACCATCGCAGTGTTTCGGACAATTGGAGGACTTTGCAAAATGGCCGATAGATATCTGATAACAGGGGGCGCAGGATTCCTCGGCATAAACCTCGTCCGCTACCTCCTCGCGAAGGGGTGCGACGTGACCGTGCTCGACCTCGTCGAGTTCGACTACGAGGACTGCAGGGACAGGATAAGGGCCGTCCGGGGAGACATCCGCATCCGCGAGGACGTGGCGAAGGCCCTGGAAGGGGCGGACGTGGTTGTTCACACGGCCGCCGCACTCCCGCTCTACAAGCCGGAGGACATCTACAGCACGGACGTCGAGGGCACCAGGATCGTTATGGAGGAATCGGTGAAGGCCGGGGTGAAGCGGATCGTGCACATCTCCACCACAGCCGTCTACGGAATCCCCGATCATCACCCGCTCTTCGAGACCGACAGGCTGTTCGGCGTAGGTCCGTACGGAGAGGCCAAGGTCGCGGCCGAGAAGGTCTGCGAGGAGTTCCGCAGCGGCGATGTCTCAGTTCCCATACTGCGGCCCAAGTCCTTCATCGGGCCTGAACGCCTGGGCGTCTTCGCCCTCCTGTACGAGTGGGCCCGGGACGGACACGGATTCCCCGTCCTGGG
>LKHC01000108.1 GCA_001618605.1 Candidatus Fermentibacter danicus | reverse complement strand
CTGTCGCCTCTGTACAAATGGATCTACGAAACCGTGGACAAGGAGTCGTTCGTCTCGATCGACAAGGCCCGGAAGGTTCTCGGGTTCGAACCGAAGTTCTCGAATGTGGACGCGCTTCTGAGGAACTACAGATGGTATCTAGAGAACTGCGACCGATTCGGCAGGAAATCGGGTCTCACCCACAGGACGCCATGGGCGCAGGGTGCGCTGAAGCTGGCCAAGATCTTCTTCTGACGGACGCCACGGCGGCCCCGGTGCGCGGGCATGCCCCGGGCACGGCAGCCGGGCGCATCCCGGAGGTGGAGTCTACATGAGATGTCTGGTGACCGGCGGGACCGGGCTGGTGGGCTCGAACCTGGCCCTGGAACTGGCTGCATCCGGCCATGATGTCGTGATCACGGGCAACGAGGCGGAGCAGCAGCTCCCGGGTTTCACGGGGAAGTGCCTCAATCCCGGATTCCTGGGCATCGACTGGGATGCGATCGGCGAGGTCGACGCCGTCTTTCACCAGGCCGCTCTCAACAACACCCGTAACATGGACAGGGCCGAGATGTTCAGGGCGAACGTCGAATCCTCGGCCGCCCTGTTCAAATACGTCGTCGAGAGGGGCTGCAGGAGGATCGTCTATGCCTCCTCGACGGCCGTCTACGGAAGGAATGCCGCCCCGTTCCGGGAGGAGGGCCCCTTCGACCTCAATACCCCTTACGCCGAATCCAAGAAGGCGCTCGAGGAGTACGCCACATCGTTCGCCGCCGCACATCCCGGCGTGGTAATCGTCGGCCTGAGGTACTGCAACGTCTACGGCCCCCGGGAGAACCACAAGGGTACGCGCGCCACGATGATTTACCAGCTCGCGAGGCAGATGATGTCGGGGAACCCCCGGCTGTTCGAGTTCGGGGAGCAGAAGCGCGACTACATCTACGTGAAGGATGTCGTCAGGGCGAACCTTCTGGCTTCCGCGGCCGGTGCGAGCTGCATCGTGAACTGCGCCTCGGGACGCGCGACCACCTTCAACAGGCTGGTGGAGATCCTCAACTCCGAACTCGGTCTCGACAGGAAGCCCGAGTACTTCCCCAACCCCTTCGGGGCCAACTATCAGTCCGACACCAGGTGCGACACGGCGGAAGCCGCAGAAAGGATCGGCTTCGAGGCCGCCTTCGGGATCGAGGAGGGCATCCGCGACTATGTAGAGAGCGGCTGGCTCACAAGATGATCCGGATACGG
>LKHC01000107.1 GCA_001618605.1 Candidatus Fermentibacter danicus | reverse complement strand
CTGCTCCAGTTGGTCATCCCCAAGATCACCCAGCACGTGGTCGACGACCTCGCGCAGGGCTCGGCCACTCAGGAGAGGCTGATACTGGCCGGCGTCGCGATCGTGGTCGTCTCGATCCTGATGGGCGGCTGCAGGTTCATCTGGCGCTTCTTCATCATCGGGTCGAGCCAGAAGATCGAGCGGGACCTCAGGCAGGATCTGTACGACCACCTGCAGAAGCTCTCGCCGCAGTTCTACGACCGGACGAAGGTCGGAGATCTGATGGCGCACGCCACCAACGATCTTCAGGCGGTGAGGATGGCCTGCGGCATGGCGACGCTCGCCGCATTCGACTCGCTGATCCTGGCGATCGCCAGCCTCTCCGTGATGATGGTGATGAACGTCCGCCTGACGCTTCTCACGCTCCTGCCCCTGCCCCTGCTCGCTCTCGCGATGCTGCGTTTCGGCTCGCTGGTACACAGGCGGTTCATATCCGTTCAGGAATCCTTTTCCGCCCTCACGGAGCGCGTCCAGGAGAGCCTTTCGGGGATCAGGGTCGTGAAGGCCTACGGCGACGAGGCATCCGAACAGAGGTTCTTCGACGAGAGGGCCATGGACTGCGCCAACCAGAACATCAGGCTGGGCATGATCGGAGGCATATTCCACCCGATGATCGGGGCCCTCGCCATGGCCAGCATGGTGATCCTGCTGAGCGAGGGCGGCTCGATGGTCATATCCGGCGAGGTCTCGCTGGGCGAATTCGTAGCCTTCTCGAGCTATCTCCACACGCTGATATGGCCGATGATGGCCGTGGGATGGGTGGTCAACCTCCTCCAGAGGGGCACCGCCAGCATGGACAGGCTGGAGAAGCTCTTCTCCACCCCTCCGGACATCGTCGGAGGCGACAGCCCCGCGCCGGCCGACACGTCGATAGAGGTCAGGGATCTCAGCTTCACTTATCCGGGAACCGAAGTCCCCGTGCTGGACGGGGTCTCGTTCCGTCTCCCCGGCGGCTCCACCCTCGGGATAGTCGGCCGCACCGGATCGGGCAAGACCACGCTGGTCGAACTCATGATGCGCCTCTACGATCCGCCCGCCGGTACGATATCGATCGGCGGGACCGACATCCGCGACATGTCGCTTGAATCTCTCCGCGGGTGCTTCGCCTACGTCCCCCAGGAGACCTTCCTCTTCGCCATGAGCGTGGCGGACAACATCGCGTTCGGAACGGAAGGGATGCCCCGGGAGCGGATCGAGGATCTGGCCCGGGAGGTGCAGATCCACTCCGAGATCGAATCCTTCCCCGAGGGTTACGACACCCTGGTGGGCGAGAGAGGCGTCACCCTCTCCGGCGGCCAGAAGCAGAGGATCGCCATAGCGCGCGCCCTGGCCACCGATCCGGACATCCTGGTTCTCGACGACGCACTTTCGAGCGTGGACACCGAGACGGAGGCGGCCATCCTCTCGACCCTGTTCGAGAGTCTCGGCCACAGGACCGGCGTCGTCATCGCACACCGGATCAGCACGGTGAAGAGGGCCGACCTGATCATCGTCCTCGACGAGGGCAGGCTGGTCGAGTCCGGCACGCACGAGGAGCTGCTCGGCCTGGGCGGCACCTATGCGGATCTCTACAGGATGCAGCAGCTCGAGGAGGAGGTCAGGCGCCAGCCTTCCGGGGGAGGAGGCGAGAGTCCGGATGAACGGTCATAGCCAATGGGATGCCGACCTGATAGAGGGCAGGGCCTACGACGGCAGGCTGGTGAAGAGGCTTCTCGCCTTCGTTAAGCCCCACCGCTGGCTGGTCATCCTCGCCTTCCTCTTCATGGTGGTCTCCACGGCCGTGGACCTCGTCATCCCCTACATCACGAAGATCGGCATCGACCGCTATCTCGCCCGGCTCTACCAGATCTACGAGGGCACTCCGGGAGGCTGCGACTCCCTGATGGCCCTGTCGCCGGCCGAAGGCGACTTCGTGAGGCTCGACGAAAGCATGGTCCTGGTGCGCAAGGCCTCCCTGGAGTCTCTGGACCCCTCTGACAGGGTCGCCCTGATGTCGGACCCCGGGCTTGGGTCGCAGACCTTCTACAGGTTCCCCGAGGATGCGATACCCGAGCAGGACAGGGTTGAAGGCTCCCTGACAGCCGGAGGGGAGCTGCTGATCCCCGAGACTTCGATCTCCGAAGTGCCTCCGGGCGTACTCCTTCGCTTACGCGGAGCGGACCGCGACGGGATCAGGAGGCTTGCCCTGATCGCGGCGGCGGTCGTGCTGCTGGGCCTCGCGATCAGCTACGGCCATGCCGTCACCCTCGAAATCGCCGGACAGAGGTCGATGTACGACCTCCGGTCGGCGCTCTTCTCCCACATACAGAACCTCTCCCTCTCGTTCTTCGACCGCAACGCCGTCGGCAGGCTCGTCACCCGGGTCACCAACGACATCGAGGCGTTGAACGAGATGTTCGCCGCCGTGCTCGTAAACATGTTCAAGGACGTGCTGCTTCTCTTCGGCACGGCCCTGATACTCTTCCT
>LKHC01000106.1 GCA_001618605.1 Candidatus Fermentibacter danicus | reverse complement strand
GGCGCCTGCTGTCGTCCCTCAACTCCCGTCTGGCCGAGGATCTCTCGGGCATCAAGGTCGTGCAGGTCTTCAGGAGGGAATCGGCCCGCAGGGAAAGGTACAGCGGCACCAACGAGGACTACTTCGCCGCCAACATGAGGCAGCTCGTGATCTTCGGCGTCTTCAGGCCGGCCATCGAGATAATCGCCTCCGCAGGCGTCGCGCTNNCTGGTGGCGTTCATCAGCTACGTGAGACAGATGTTCCAGCCCATCGCGGACATGAGCGAGAAGTTCAACATCATGCAGAGCGCGATGGCCTCGGCCGAAAGAGTGTTCGGGGTGATGGACACGGCTCCGGAAGTCACGGAGGCCCCCGACGCCGAAGCCCCTGCGGAGATGGCCGGGAGGGTCGAGTTCGAATCCGTGTCGTTCTCCTACGTAGAGGGCAAGCAGGTTCTGCGGGACGTCTCGTTCACCGTGGAGCCCGGCAGGAGCGTGGCCGTAGTCGGCCCGACCGGGGCCGGAAAGACCTCCATCATCAACCTGTTGTGCCGCTTCTACGATCCCTCGTCCGGGTCGGTGAAGGTGGACGGGACGGATCTGAGGCGGATGCCGATGGCCTCGCTCCGGCGCAACATGGCCATCGTCCTCCAGGATGCGTTCATCTTCAGCAGGACGATCGAGGACAACATCAGGCTGGGTTCTCCGATAGGGACGGAGTCGGTCAGGAAGGCCGCCGAGATGGTCCAGGCCGACGGCTTCATCGAGAACCTTCCCGGGGGATACTCCGAGGTGATGGCCGAGAGGGGCGCCACCCTCTCGACCGGGCAGAAGCAGCTCATCTGCTTCGCCAGGGCGCTCGCCCACGATCCGAAGATCCTCATCCTCGACGAAGCCACCAGCAGCGTCGATCCCGCCACCGAGCAGCTCGTCCAGAAGGCGATCGAGACACTGATGAGGGGCAGGACGAGCATCATAGTCGCCCACAGGCTGAGCACCATCCAGAAGGCCGACGAAATCCTGGTCCTGGACGAGGGCAGGATAGTCGAGCGGGGCAGCCACCAGGAGCTGCTCGCCCGCAGGGGCATCTACTACAACCTCTATCTCCTCCAGTACCGCAACGGCTGACGCCCGTCGGCGCGTCTGCATTTGACGCCGGCCCCGCTCCGGCGTACCATATCGCCCGGGCGGTCCGCCGGGGTGTCTCCCCGCGGCGCCCGGAACGGAGTCGAGGCCCGGAAGGGCATCGAGATCCGGCTTACACGGAGGTGGGAATGTCGTTCCTTTGCCTTCTCGCAGCTCTTCTGAGCGCCTCCCCCGACCGGGGAGACCTCGAGGTTGGATTTGGAGGGGGCGCCTGGGTCCCCACCGGGACGGACTTTGAAACCGGTCTCTCGTCAGGTCCGATGTTCGAGGCCGCGCTCCAGATACCCATGGAGCTCGGCTCCTGCATCNNCTGGGACGGGATCTCGTGCATACCTCTCCAGGTCGGTTACAGGATGTATCCCCTGTACCTCCGGTATGCCGGGCAGAGGGGTCTGGAGCCCTTCGTCGGTTTCGGCGCGGGAGGCTTCGTCGCCTGGGACGAGCCCGCGAACGACGACGGGGACGGGGTGTCCTCCGGGGGCGGAATCGTCTGCATCGAACTGGGAACGAGAATCAGGCTGGGCGATGCGACGTTCATGGACGTGATCCTGCGTCCGGAATGGATGCCCTGCGGCAGGGAGCTGGCAGGGGAGGAGGATCTGTCCGGCCTGTCGGCCGTGGCGGTGCTGCACTTCACCCCCTAGGAGCCCGGTCCGCCAGGGAGGCCCCGAGCTGCCCGCAGGCTCCTCCCGCAGTGGAGCCCAGGGATTTCCTGACGGTCGTCTCCCTGCCCATGCCCGCGAGTATGTCGAGGAACGCCCTCACGCGCCTGTCCGGGGGCCTGGAGAAGCCGGTGCCCGCCACCTCGTTGCAGGGGATCAGGTTGATCTTGCACCGGATCCCCCGGGTGAAGTCTCCCAGGGCCCGGGCCTCCTCCGGTGAATCGTTGATCCCGTCGAGCAGGCAGAACTCGAAGGTCACCGGACGGTTCTTGGCGTT
>LKHC01000105.1 GCA_001618605.1 Candidatus Fermentibacter danicus | reverse complement strand
TTCCGCATGAAACCGGTCCCGCCCGTCTTGCAGAAGACGCAGCCGACCGGGCATCCCACCTGTGAGGAGACGCAGGCCGTCACACGCCCCGGGCCCGGCAGGAGGACGCTTTCGATGGCGAGCCCGTCGCGCAGCGGGAAGACGAACTTCGAGGCGCCGTCGTCGGAGACGGCGCTCAGGACCGGTTCGGGTCTCCAGATATGAGCGGACTCCGACAGAGACGACCTGAGAGCGGCAGGCAGGTCGGACATCTCATGGAAGCCGCCCGAGAGCCTGGCGTGGATCCATCGGAACACCTGGCCCGTCCTCCACGGCGGGAGGCCCATTCCTCCGAGCCAGGCGCCCATGCCGGCGAAAGTCAGCCCTCCTGCATCGACTTCGGGAATGCCTCCCTGACCGCGTGCTCCGTCGATGGCGCCACCTCTCTCCGCACTAGATATATTCGAGGTCTCGTTCATTCCAGTTGGAGGAAGATAATGGAAAAGGGAGAGAGGATCGGAATAATAGGCGGCAGCGGGCTCTATGCGCTCGAAGGCGTCGAAACGGAGGATACCATCGAGTCCGTCACCCCCTACGGCTCCCCGTCGTCTCCGATCGTCCTTGCCTCCATGGACGGACTGGGTCTCGCGTTCCTGGCCAGGCACGGGATCGGTCACGTCCTGTCCCCCTCGGAGGTTCCTTACGCAGCCAACATATACGCAATGAAGGCGCTCGGCGTGCGCAGGATCATCTCCGTCTCCGCCGTCGGCAGCCTGAAGAACAAGATCGCCCCCCGCGACGTCGTCATCCCCGACCAGCTCTGGGACAGGACCAAGGGCGTCAGGAGGTCCACCTTCTTCGGCGACGGCGTCGTGGCGCACGTCTCGTTCGGCGAACCCTACTGCCCCTGCATGAGGGAAATACTTGCGTCGAGCGCCGCGGAGGCCGGCGGAAACGTTCATCCGACCGGAGACTATGTCTGCATGGAGGGCCCGGCCTTCTCAACCAGGGCGGAGAGCAGGGTCTACAGGGCGATGGCCTGTGACGTTATCGGAATGACCGCCGTCCCCGAGGCCAAGCTCGCTCGCGAGGCCAACATCTGCTACGCCACCCTGGCCCTCGTGACCGACTACGACGCCTGGCACGAGAGCGAAGAGGAGGTTACGGTCGAGATGGTCATGGCCAACATGGCCGCCAACACCTCGCTCGCCGGCAGGATACTGGCTCTCGCCTCGAAGGCCGTCGCATCGCACGAGTTCGAATGCGGATGCCGGAACGCATCGAGGAACGCCGTGATGACCGCTCCGGAGAAGCGCGACCCCCGCCGTATGGAGGATCTCAGGGTGGTGCTCGAGTGATGACGGAGCTGCCTTCTTGACCGAGACCCTCTCCACGATGGGCGAGAGAGGCTTCATAGCCCGGCTGCGCTCCGCGTTCCCCTCGCTCTCGCTGGTCGGCGACGATGCCGCGGTGTTCGGAGGGCTCGCCTGCCCGGTGGCCACCGTGGACAGCTTCGTGGAGGGCCGTCACTTCCTGCGCTGGTGGTGCGATCCCGAGGTTCTCGGCCGGCGCCTTCTCGAAGCCGCGCTAAGCGATCTGGCCGCCATGGGAGCCTCCCCTGGCCACGTCCTCGTGTCGCTGGCGGCTCCCGGCACGCTCGAATGGAGCTGGCTCTGCGGTTTCTACCGCGGACTCCAGTCCAGGGGCGACTGCGTAATCGCCGGAGGCGAGACCGTGGCGTCGGAAACCCTGGTGATAACGCTCTGCGCCGTCGGCGAGGGCGGGAACCCGGAACGGCTGCTCAGGCGCGGGGCGCTCTCGGCGGGCGATGCCCTCTGGGTGACGGGTCCGCTGGGGAGGGCGCTCGGCGTGTCCGCCCGTATGGAGGCCTGCGGAGGATTGCACGGCCCCGGTCTGGAGCCCGCCCGCGAAGTGCCTGAGGAGGAACTGGAGCTGCTGAGGGCCTTCCTGAAGCCGCGGGCCCAGTTCAGGGAGGCGGGTATTCTGATCGGAAGAGGAGTTCGCTGTGCGATCGACATCTCGGACGGCCTCCTCTCCGAAGCCGCCCATCTGTGCAGAGAGAGCGGCCTCGGCTGCGACATCGAACTCTCCTCGGTCCCCCTGTTCGAAGCCGTGCGCGGCAGCGAGCTGGAGGCCTGCGCCGCCGGCGAGGACTTCGTACTGCTGTTCGGTGCGCCCGAAGGCCGCGATTTCACGGAGTACGGATTCCACCGGATCGGCAGTTGCTCGGAGCATGAGGGGATACGGATCACATACGAAGGTTACGGGATAGAGGCCATCGATTCGGGATACGACCATTTCGGCCCGTCCTCGCCCGGCCGTCGGGCGGGAGGTCCGGGAGGCGCCGGCGGGGGCCGGCACGGAGTCTGAGGACATGGAAAGACTGCTCGGGATACTTCGGAAGCTCGAATCCATCCCTTCCCCGTCCGGGATGACCGGCGAGGCGATCGCCTTCCTCGAGGAGACCGCCGCGGAAGCCGGGCTGGCCTCTTCGCTGACCAACAAGGGCGGGCTGCTCGCTGGCTGCCTGGAGGAGCCGGAACTCATGGTCGCGGGGCACGTGGACACTCTCGGGGCGATGGTCAGCGGCATCAGGCCGGACGGGAGCCTCTCGTTCTCCTGCATCGGCAGCCCCCTGCTGCCCTCGTTCGAGGCCGAGTATGCGACGGTGTTCACCTCGACGGGCGCAACCTTCCGGGGCACCCTGCTCCTGGACAACCCCGCCGTCCACGTGAACAGGGAGGCCGGCACGATCGAGAGGAAGCCGGAGAACATGCACCTTCGCCCGGACGTGGAGGCGAAGACCAGGAAGGACGTCGAGGCGCTCGGCATCGGGACGGGGGACTTCATCTGCTTCGACCCGAGATACGAGGTTACCGACACGGGATTCGTCAAGTCGCGCTTTCTGGACGACAAGGCCGGCTGCGCCGCGATGGCGGACGCAATGCTCTCGCTCGGCCCCGGCGGCGTGGATGCGGGGCGCGTCTGCTTCTACTTCACCAATTTCGAGGAGGTGGGGCACGGCGCCTCCGCAGGGATACCGCCGACGGTACGGAGGATGCTCGTCGTCGACATGGGAGTGGTCGGGGAGAAGGTCGACGGCATCGAGACGGCGGTGTCCATATGCGTGAAGGATTCCAGGGGACCATACGACTTCGGGATGAGGAACAGGCTCGTCGAGCTGGCGCGCGACGGAGGGATACCCTTCAGGCTTGACGTGTTCCCGTTCTACTCGTCGGACGGCGGCGCGGCCCTGGCGGCCGGGCATGACGTCCGGGTGGCGCTCGTAGGCCCCGGGGTATCGGCTTCACATGGAATGGAGAGGACCCACGTGAAGGGCCTGAAGGCGACGAGGGATCTCATAGCGGCCTACGTGAAGGGCCGTGACGGATCGAGCACGGGGGGAGGTGTCGCATGAGCGGATCCGCGCTTCTGGCGCTGCTCTGTGCCCTGCTCGACTTCATCGAGCTGGGCGGGGGCGGGCCGCTGGTCACCAACCGGCCCTACTGCGGTTCTTGAGCCGACCTCGGTAGAAGGTACCAGGTTCTGGTACTGTCGGATGAGATGAACGGGGCGGCTTCGATCACGGAGGTGGGTCTCTACGGGACTCACGACGCGTTCAGCGAGGGGGACTTCTACAACGCCGAGATACTGCTGTGCAACACGACGGCCGGGGAGCTGTCCACCTCCTTCGAGGACAACTACACGGGCTTCACGCCTGTCAGGGTCTGGTCCACGGACACGCTGTCGATCGACTGGACCGCGCCGGGATGGAACGGGCAGGTGTTCGATACTCCCTTCGAATACGACGGGACGCACAATCTGATAATCGAGTACAGGTATTTCGGCGAGAACGGCAGGACGATCAACACCGGGGCGTTCTATCCCCCGACCCCGAATCGCACTCTGGACGCCGGTCTCCCGACCTCCTCGACGGGCAGGCTGCTGGGTTTCATGACCTCGCTGCGCATCCACTACGTCCCCGCCATAGGCATCGACGACGACGAACCCGTGGCGGGCCCTGCGCTCACGGTGGAGGAGAGCCCTTCCAGCGCCCCGCTCCTCGGGCTTTCAGTCCCTGAATCCGGCATCGCCGGGCTGGGGCTCTATTCGCCCGACGGCCGTCTCGTATGGGAGTGGTCCGGCTGGTGCGAAGGCGGTGTCGTTACGACCGTGCGGTGCCCCGGCGGGGAGCTGCCCGCGGGCGTCTACCTGGTTCTGATGGAGGCGGGAGGCGCGTCCGCCTCCGCCAGGATCGCGATCCTGCATTAGTGGAGGAGGACACGCCGGGGAGGCGCAACCCATGAAGAAGCCCCGGCACAGCCTCCGGCATCTCGCCGAGTACTCCGCCCTGAGGGCCGTGGTCTTCGCCCTCGACCTCATGCCGCTTCGCATGGCGCTGTGCTGCGGGGCGGCGATGGGCCACGCCGCCTGGGCGCTCGGGATCAGGCGGAAGGTTTCCCTCATCAACCTCTCGCTGGCGTTCCCGGAGATGTCCGGGCGCGACAGGGCTGCGATCGGAGCCCGTTCCTACGCGAATTTCGGCAGGTTCGCCGTGGAGTTCGCAAGGCAGCGGAGGCTCGGGCGATCGCACATCGAGAAGCATGTCCGTGTCGAGAACCCGGAAATCATGAAGCGGCTCGGGGAGGAGGGCGGGATCGGCCTGGCCTTCCACTACGGCAACTGGGAGCTGCTCGGCGTGCTGCAGAGCTATGGCGGCGTGAGTACACGCTTCCTCGTGGGCAGGCAGCACAACGCTCTCGTGGACGGCTTCGTGAACAGGCTCCGGTCTGTCCACGGCATCGGCCTGATCAGCAGGGACGGAGCGATGAGGGAAATCTTCAGGACTATCCGGGACAGGGGCGTGGTGGCCTGGCTCTCGGATCAGGACGCCGGCCGCGCCGGAGTCATCGTGGATTTCTTCGGCATGCCGGCGTCGACTCCCCGTGGGGCTGCGGCAATCGCCGTGAAGCTGGGCTGTCCCGTCTATCCGACCTTCATGATACGCGAGCGCGGACTGTTCCACACGGCGGTCTACACCGAGCCGATACTGCCGCGCAGGGACATTCCCGCGGAGCAGGCGGAGGTCGAGCTGACCCGGCTCTATACGAGCCGCCTCGAAGAGATGATAAGGCGGCGCCCCGACCTGTACTGGTGGCCGCACCGCCGCTGGAAGACCACCGGCCTCTACCGGGAGCGGGAGGCTGTCCGCGAGGGCTGAGGCGGCCTCACGGGCCGCACGGAGCGATGGGGGATAAAGAAAGGGGCGCGGCCGGAGCCGCGCCCCTCGCTCTTGGACGAGTCTATCTGACGACAGTCATCCGGGCGGTGTCCGAAACTCCGTTCACCGTCGAGCGGATGAAGTAGATGCCGTTGCCCATGCCCTCGGGAAGGTTCCAGATGAAGGAATGGGTTCCCGAAGCGATGTCGCCGGAAGGGATATCGGACACGATGCGGCCCGTCAGATCGAAAACCTCGATCCGGGCGCGTCCGGCTTCGCCGGTATAGAGCTGGAACATCGCCGAACCGCTGACCGGATTCGGGTTGATCGCGCTCATCAGCACGCCGGGAGCGGGAACCAGCCCTACTGATTCCTCGACTCTCACCAGGAGGGCGGCCTGGACTGCGGCCAGCGCATCGATGCGGCCGGAGCCCGTGGCGTTGTCCTTGCCGGTGGGAAGCAGATCCAGGGCCGTCTGCTCCATTATCTGGTCGATCTGCGCAACGGTCAGGTTCGGGTTGGCGTCGAGCATCAGGGCGGCCACGCCGGCGACATGGGGGGTCGCCATAGAGGTGCCGCTCATGGTCATGTATCCGCCGGTCCTGGCGGTGCTTACCACGTTGACACCGGGTGCCGAGATGTCGGGGTCGATCAGCGGAGCGGAGACGGTGTAGTCCGACCACCAGGTGACGGGACCGCGGCTGGAAAAGGAGGCCACGGTGTCGTTGGAGTCAGTGGCGCCCACCGTCACGACGGCGGTCTGGCCGCCGTGCTGCGTCTGCTGGGGATGGAACCAGGGCGGCGGCGCGTCTCCGCTCGAGAGTATCGATCCGGGGGTGGGGCCGCTGTTGGCGGCTGCGACGGAGTGGAACACGCCTGCGGTCAGGAGGTTGGCCTCGGCTGTGCGCAGGGTCATGTTGCCGTGCGTAGAGCCGAGCGACATGGAGAGGACGGCCGCTCCGTTATCCGCTCCGAATTCCATCGCTTCGATCCAGGTACTCTCGCCGCCGGAGTAGTAGTTGATGCGGAGGGCCATGCACTGTGCGCCGGGGGCGACGCCGGTCTGGGTTCCACCGGTGCCGTCGCCGACGATGGAACCTGCGCAGTGGGTGCCATGGTCGTTGTCGTCCATGGGATCCCAGTCGTTGTCGTAGAAGTCGTACCCGCAGTGGCCTTGACTGTCGCTCCACATGTTGTTCGCGAGGTCGATGTGGTTGTAGTTGACGCCGGTGTCGATGACCCCTACGATGACGCCGGTGCCGTCGTATCCGAGCGCCCACACGTCGTCGGCGTTGATCTTGGTTACGCTCCAGACGATCGCCCGGTCGAGCTCGTCAGGGGTCGCCGGGCGCATGTCGATCGGCTCGATGAGGCCGGCTTCGGGATCTGCCGCGCTCTCGACGAGGAGCACGTCGGATCTCGAGGCGAGAGCCGCGATGAGTTCCGGGGTCGCCTCGCAGTAGACGGCGTTGGCCAGCCAGTGGGTCTTGAGGGATGAGCTGGAGCCCCCGGTCCGGGATTCGATCTCGTCGACTATTCCGGCCAGGGATACTTCAGCGTAGTCCTTCAGAGCGTCCACGACGAAGGCCTGTCTGTCGGCCCTGGACATGCCTGCGGTCGCCGAGGCGACCCAGGCTCCGTCCAGACCACCCCGGGCCAGGACGAAAACGGGCAGGAGGTCGTTCTCTCCAGCGTCGGCAAGCAGGGGGCGGAGGTTCGGGGATATCGAACCGCCCACCGCCAGAACCGTAACCACCATCAGAAGAAAAAGAGATCTCAAGGTGCCTCCTCTCTTGTGGAAATGAAGAATCCGACACGAAATCAAACATACTAGGCCGGACGAGGCGCTACAATGGGCGGAAGCCGGGCCGCCGCGCCCCCGGGCAGGCGTTGCCCGGCGTCGGTCATCCGGGTAGAATCCTGTATCGAGAAAGCAATGCGCCCGATCCCGAGGAGGACCATTTGCCCGGCCTGAACAGATTGTCCGTCCTTGGCTGCGGCAGATGGGGCAGCTTCCATCTCTGGTACGGAGCCGGTCTCGATCTCGAGGTCACCGGATGGGAACCCGCCGGGTCGGAACCCTTCGCCCTGCTCGAGAGGGAACGGCGCAACAGATACCTCGTCCTTCCGGACGGCGTCCGCCTCACGAACGATCTCGACGAAGCCCTCGACACGGATCTGCTGATCATAGCCACACCATCCCGCGAACTGGCGGGAATCTGCGGCCTCCTTTCAGGACGCGACCTGTGCCGCACACATGTCATCCTCTGCATGAAGGGGCTCGAGACCGGAACCGGCAGGAGACTGTCGCAGGTGTTCCTCGGAAGCGGCATCGAACCGCTCAGCCTGTCGGCCTGGGTCGGCCCCGGCCATCCCGTACTCCTCGTCTCGGGGCAGCCCACCTGCATGCTGATCGCCTCCGAGGACGACTCAGCCTCGGCCCTCCTCGTCGAGCGTCTCGGAAGCAGGCTCGTGAGGCTCTACAGGTCCAGGGATCTGGCGGGCTGCGAGATCGGAGCCGCCGCGAAGAACGTCATTGGAATAGCGGCCGGCATACTCGACGGGCTGGGCTGGCAGGGACTCAAGGGCGCCCTGATGGCCCGCGCCCCGGTGGAGGTCGCGAGGCTTGCATCGGCAACCGGCGGCGACTGGCGGAGCATCTACGGCCTGGCGCACCTCGGCGACTACGAGGCCACCCTCTTCTCAGAGCAAAGCAGGAACAGGCTCCGCGGCGAATGCCTCGCGACAGGCCGGCCCTACACGGAGGGGCTGGCCGAAGGGGTCGAAGCCTGTGCAGCCCTCCTGCTGCTCGCGGCCCGCACCGGGGTGGAGATGCCCATTACCTCCGCGGTCGGTATGGTGCTGGACGGCAGGGTCGCTCCCCGGGCCGCAATAGAGGAGCTGTTCGACCGCCCTCTCAAGGAGGAGTTCCCCTCCCCGCAGAGCTTCGTTCGATGACCGCCCTGGCTCTTGCCCTGCTGATGGCCGCCTCCGGAGAGCCCGCCGGGGCGAGGTATTTCTGGATGTCGGCCGACGGCCTCGAAACCACCGATGGGATCGACCGTCTGGTGAACCTCGCGGCGGCCTCCGGCGCGAACGGCATAATCGTGCAGGTCATGGGGAGGGGGGAGGCCTGGTATCACTCGGACCTGATCCCCGAGGCTCATGTCCTGGACACCTTCGATCCCCTCGCCCGTGTCCTGCTCCAGGCCCGTCCGCTGGGCCTCGAGGTCCACGCGTGGGTGAACGCCTTCCTCTCCTGGTCGGCGCCGACGCCTCCGGCGGACCCGGCGCACGTCCTGCTGGCCCATCCCGACTGGTTCATGGCGGACCTGGGCGGGCGTTCTTCCGCCTCCTATTCGCGGCAGGAGTGCGAAGCGGCGGGCATAGTCGGCGCCACCCTCTCGCCCGCGGTTCCGGGGGTCAGGTCGCGGCTCGCTTCGATCTGCGCCGAACTTGCGTCTAATTATGACATCGACGGCATACACCTGGACTACATCCGCTACCCGAACGCCTCCTTCGGATTCGAGCCGGAAGCCCGGGCGGGCTTCTTCCTCTCGACCGGAGTCGATCCCGTGACCCTCTTCCAGGGCTCCGGCCGGTCCAGACCCTCCATATCGGGCATGGAGAATGCCTGGCTCGACTACAGGGCGTCGCTCGTGACGGGGACGGTGCGCACGGTGAGGGCGGCTCTGAGGAGCGCAGCTCCGGACGTGACGCTGTCCTGCGCGGTCATGGCCGATCCCGGTTCCGCCCTGAGGGACTATTCCTGCGACTGGCGGAACTGGCTGGAGGAGGGGCTGGTCGATTTCGTCTGCCCGATGGCCTACACCACGAATCGATCCAGGGCGGGAGAACTGGCTGTCTCCACTACTTCGACGGACCCGGGATCGGTGGTCTACGGTGTCGCGGTCTTCAACCAGAGCCTCCGGTCGGCCCTCGTCGGCGCCACGCTCGCTCTGGACAACGGAGCCCGCGGAATCTGCGTCTACAGCCTGAACACGTTCGATCCGGCCGACTGTTCCGCACTGAAGTCCTTCTGGGGATCCTCCGGACGGCCCTTCCATCCTCTCGATCCCGGCCTGTTCCAGATGACGGCGAGGTTCTCCCGTTGAGGCTCCTCATGCTGGCGAGCGGTTCCGACGGCAACTGCATGCTGGTTGAGCACGACGGCTGCTCGGTTCTGATCGACGCGGGCCTGTCCTGCCGGGAGATCAGGCGGAGGATCGAGCTGGCCGGCGCATCCATGCCCCAGCCGTCGGCCAT
Organism: Candidatus Fermentibacter danicus; assembly: GCA_001618605.1. Taxonomy (GTDB): domain Bacteria; phylum Fermentibacterota; class Fermentibacteria; order Fermentibacterales; family Fermentibacteraceae; genus Fermentibacter; species Fermentibacter danicus. The sequence continues at coordinate 161,520 of LKHC01000105.1, read as the reverse complement.
CTTCCTCACCCACGAGCATTCGGACCACGTGAAGGGCGCGAGGGTGACCGCGAGAAGGCTGGGCGTCCCGGTGATCTGCACCCCGGGGACTGCACGGGGGACTCCCGGCCTCCGCGATGTGCCGTGCGTCCGGACACTCGCGCCGGGAGGTTCCGTCGAGACCGGTCCCTTCGTGGTGACCAGCTTCCTGCTGCCACATGACGCAGCCGAACCGAGCGGATATGTAATCGAGTGGGATGGAGGGCGGCTCGGAATCGCCACCGATCTCGGCTGCTGGAGCCATCTCGTGGCGGAGAGCCTGTCGGGCTGCACAGGGCTCGTTCTCGAATTCAACCATGACGAGGATATGCTCTGGGGCGGGAGATACCCGTGGCCGTTGAAGCAGAGGATAGCCTCCTCGAACGGGCACCTGTCGAACTCGGCCGCAGGTGACCTGCTCGGGGCGGTCCGCCATGAAGCCCTCGAATTCGTAATACTTGCGCATCTGAGCCAGGAGAACAACAGGCCTGCGCTGGCCCTCGAAGCGGCCCGGGCGGTTCCCGGATTCTGCGGACAGATACTCGTGGCCGATCAGGACAGGGCTTTTGCAGCCCCGTGCATCTAGGGTGAGGAGGTTTCCTTGAGGCTGACTTTGGCTCTCCTTGCGGTCCTCTGCGCCGCCTCCGCAGCGTCCGTCACCGCCGGGCTGTCGCTCGGCCCGGTGTTCCCGGCGGGTGGCTGGGGGGACAACATCAGTGCAGGACTGGATCTGCGCGCATACGGGAGATGGATGTTCAGCGAAGCGTTCGGAGCGGGGCCGGGGCTTGCCCTGACCATGCACGGGGACGCCTACGACGGCGATGCCTCGCTTACCGTGCTGACTCCCGAGGTAAGCGCCGCGTATCATCTCAGGCCGGGCGCCCGGAGTTTCAGCCCCGGGCTCGAGGTGGGCGCCGGCTGTTCCAGATCCAGACTCGAGGCGGGAGGCGGCTCGGACCCCGTGACCTGGGACCCGTTCTGGAGGGCCGGAGTCCGCTGGGAGTTCGGCCTCGGAGCCGGCCTCAGGGGGGCCGCAGGCTTCGATTTCCGCGGGATCATGGCCTCCGGGGAGTCGGCAGACGGATTCGCCCTCGTTTTCCGCGTCTCCAGGGAGGTCCTGCGATGAGACGGCTTCTGCCGATCCCCGTAATCCTGATTGCCGCGTGCGGCAGCAATCCTCTCTTCATGCGCCTGGGCGCCGACTACTACCCCGTCACCACGATCGGCACCCAGTGGGAGTACGCCATCGACGGCGGCGGGTTCGTCATCACCACCGTCGTGGACCAGACCGTGACCGGGGAGCGGAGCTGCTACAGGCTACAGACAGGTGCGGCCTACTCCTACTGGGCGAACGAGCAGGGCCGGCTGGACCATTATGAGGATCACAGGGTGATCTTCAACGGATACGAGGTGCCCGTGTTCCAGGCCTGGGTCACCTATCTGGACTGGCCGCTGTGCGTGGGAGCTTCGAGGGTGGACTCGGCTTCCACCTTCGTGACGACTCAGGGAGTCACGATCAGCCATGACTGGCGCCGCGAAACCACCGTCACCGGCATCGGCTCCCTCGCAGGCTGGGACGAGTGCTACATTCTCGAACAGGAGGAGCGGGTAGTGAACTGGGTTCAGACCGGAGGCTTCGACCCCGAGACACTGACAGTCAAAAGGACCCTCTGGCTCGCTCCGGATATCGGCCTCGTCCGCAAGACGACGCCTGACAGTACGCTTACTCTCACGAACTTCACCATGGGGGGCTGAGGCTTGTTGCAGGCATGGGTGTTCTCCGCGGCTTTCCTCGTCGCATACGTCTATCTGGTGTCGGCGGACAGGTTCAGGGGCTTCGCCGTCTGGGCGGCCGCTGCAGCGGCCTGCATCCTGTGCGCCGTCCTGGGCGGGGCTCCCAACCTGTTGGCGCTCCTGCGCGGGATCGACATCGGCATACTCATGATCTTCTCCGGCATCCTGCTCATCGCCGAAGTGCTCGTGGAGACCAAGGCTCCCGCATGGATCGCAGAGAAGCTGGTCACAGTCTCCGGGACGCTCGGAAGGGCGTCGCTCCTGCTCTGCCTCCTCTCGGGAGCCATATCGATGTGGGTCGAGAACGTGGCCACCGTCATGCTTCTCGCCCCGGTCGCCCTCGAACTCGCCCGCAGGCTCGAGGCCAATCCCGTTCCTCTCCTGATCGGCATCGCAATCTCCAGCAACCTCCAGGGGACGGCGACACTCGTCGGAGACCCGCCCAGCATGATCCTTGCTGCGGCCGAGAAGCTTACGTTCAACGACTTCTTCTTCATGGACGGCAGGCTCGGAATCTTCTTCGCCGTGCAGTGCGGCGCGGTGGCGTCCGCCTTCGTGCTGTGGCGCATCTTCCGCAGGAACCGCAGGGTGGTTGCATGGCACGGCGCCACACAGGTCACGAGCTGGGTGCCGGTCGTGATATTCGTCCTGACCATCCTGGGGCTCGCGCTGGCCAGCTTCTCGGGCTCGGCCGGACTCCCGGCCAGACTCACGCCCGGACTCCTGTCCGGGATTATCTGCGTCGTGGGAGGCCTCGTCGCACTGGTATGGCACACACTGAGCCACAGGGGCGTACTCCCGCCGTTTCTCAGATCCAGAGTCACCGACGAGGAGGGTTCCGTGCGGAACTCGTGGCAGATCATCAAGGGCTTCGATCTGGACACGGTTCTCCTCCTGGCCGGCATCTTCTTCATGGTAGGGGCGCTCGATACCTACGGCGTGATAGACTGGCTCGGAGGACTCATAGCGGACCTGTCCGGCGGCGGAGCGCTGTCCGCATACCTGATCATCGTCGCCGCCTCGATGGTGATAAGCGCCTTCGTCGACAACGTGCCCTTCGTGACGGCGATGCTGCCGGTGGTGCACTCGGTCGCAATAGACATGGGGCTTGCGGACTGGCGCTTCCTGTCCTTCGGGATGCTGATCGGCGCCTGTCTGGGCGGGAACATATCACCCATCGGCGCGTCGGCGAACATCGTGTCCATCTCACTGCTGCGCAAGGCCGGGTATACCGTCTCCTTCCGCGAGTTCGTGAGCATCGGACTGCCCTTCACCCTCGTCGCCGTCACCTTCGGCGCGGCGTTCGTCTGGTTCGTCTGGGGCCCCTACTGAGGTGGAGCGCGAGATCCTCCGCCTGGGCTGGAGAACAGACAAGGAGACCCGCGTAGTTTCAGCCGGGGATCTGAGGGGTTTCTGCCGCGACTGCGGCAGCCGCAGGGTTTTCCTGGTTGCGGATGCCCGGGTGATGAGCCTTCATTCCCAGGCCGTCCTGCGCGGCGTGGGCGACAGGCTGCTGGGCACCTTCGTGATGGAGGCCTCGGAGAAGCTGAAGACTCCCCGGACTCTCCAGGCGCTCTGGTCCGAACTGCACAGGGCCGGGGTGTCCAGGAACGACATTGTTCTGGCCGTCGGAGGCGGAATCGTGCTCGACGTCGGAGCCTTCGCCGCATCCACCTGGATGCGCGGGGTGCGGCTCGTCCTCGCTCCGACCACGCTGCTCGCCCAGGTGGACGCCTGCCTGGGAGGGAAGACCGCGGTGAACGTGGGCGGGGTGCGCAACCAGGCCGGCACCTTCTACCCGGCCGATCTCGTCTGGATCTGCGCCGAGATCCTCACCACCCTCCCGGAGAGGGAGTACAGGTGCGGCTGCGGCGAGATACTGAAGACCGCGATACTCAGTGGAAGCGCGGAGCTACAGGAGATCGCGGGCGGTCTGCCGCTGCCCGGGCGGGAGAGGACGGAGTGGAGCCGAAGGGCGGCCTCCGCGTGTCTCGCCTTCAAGGCCGGGATAGTCGAAGCCGATCCCGAGGAGAAGAGTGACAGGATTCTGCTCAACCTGGGCCATACTCTGGGACACGCCCTGGAGAGCGCGACGGGATTCGGGCTGAACCACGGCGAAGCCGTCTCCCTCGGGATACTCGCCTCCTCGATAATGGCCCGCAGGCTCGGGGCTCCGGCCGGGTTCACCGAGGAGGTGCTGTCCTGCCTCTGCGGGCTGGGCCTCCCCGTCAGGCTCCCCAGGAGGATCACCGGCCTGAGCAGGTTTCTGAGGCGCGACAAGAAGGCCTGTCCCGAGGGCACTACATGGATACTTCCGTTCGGCTGGGGTGACTGCAGGCCGACCCTGCTGTCACCCGATGCGGAGGGCGAGCTGGTCGCGGGGGCGCTGGAAGAGATCTCCTGATGGGAGCCGCCGAGGGGTCTTTCTGGGACCACCTGGAGGAGTTCCGCAGGCGGCTGATCGTATCCCTTGCCGCAGTCGCGGTCTGCGCCATGGCGGCCTTCGCGTTCAGCGGCAGGCTCATGTCGCTTGTCCTCTCCCTCTCACCCTGCGACCTGCAGACACTTTCCCCCTACGAAGCCATCACGGCGAGCATAAAGCTCTCCATGGCGGCCGGGCTGGCGGCGGCTTCCCCGGTTGTCGCGTGGCAGGCCTGGAGGTTCCTGGCCCCGGGCCTCTATCCGTCCGAGAGAAGGATGCTGCTGGCCGGGCTGGCGATGGCCGCCGTGCTGTTCTGCTGCGGGGCCGCCTTCAGCCTGCTGGTGCTGCTGAAGCCGACCCTCGCTCTCTTCAGGAGCTTCGAGAGCGGGATCGTGACGGGGAACTGGACGCTTTCCAACTTCATGTCGTTCATCGTACAGTTCGTCCTGGTCTTCGGCCTCTGCTTCGAGCTGCCGCTGGTGGTGCTGCTGCTGGCCCGGCTGGGGATAGTCGACCCGTCCACCCTCGGGAGATACCGGAGGCACGTGGTGATCGGCCTGCTTGTCCTCGGCGCGATACTTCCGCCGAACGACCCACTGACCCAGGTTCTCCTGGCGGTGCCTCTCTACATCCTCTACGAGCTGAGCGTTCTGGCGGCGAAGGCGATGAACGCGGGCGGGCGGAGGCGTCCGGAGATCAGGTCCGGTTCTCCCGATCCCTGATCCGGCGCCGCCAGTCCCGGGCTGTGTCCTCGAGGCTGAGCGCCAGGGGCGTGGAGGCGCTCCAGCCCAGGAGGTCGAGGGCCGCACGGCCGTCACCCGTCAGGTCCATTACCGCGCCGGCTTCCGCCCGGGGCAGTCCGGCCGCGTCCGGAGCGGGTTGTCCGAACAGCACGCACAGCGCCCGGACTACATCCAGTCCGCTCGTGGACGCGCCCGAGCAGATGTTCAAGAAGTGGACTCCGGAAATGCCTGAAGAAAGCCACCGAACGTAGGCGCCGGCGACGTCCCTGACGTCCACGTAGTCCCTCTTCGGCTCCAGACTGCCGGTAAAGAGCGGCGGCTCCGGCCTGCCGACCTCCGCGAGGGCCAGCTTCCGGGCCACCTGCGGCACCAGCATGACAGGCTCCTGGCCGGGCCCGACCAGGTTGAACATCCTGAAGATGCAGATGGCGGGAACCCTCCCCTGGAGGGAATCGAGCACCGCCCGCTCCCTCGAGAGATGCGCGGCTCCATAGAAACCGGCGGGGGAGGGCGCACGGGACTCGACGACCGGCTGATCGCCCGCAGGAACGCTCCCGTAGACGGCGGAAGACCCGGCCAGAACGAATCCGCCGAAGTCCCCGCCCAGCGCCGCGAGCAGGTTCGCGGTGCCTTCGACGGCAACACGCATGGCGACGGCTTCCGGGGCCGTCCTGGAAGCTGCGGCCAGATGGACGACCGCATCGAAACTCAGTCCCCGGAGAGCTGCCCGGGTGGAGGCGGCGTCGGTGAGGTCGCAGGGGATGAAGCCCTCCCGGGGATGGTGGCTCGTGGAGGGGAGGTCGAGGCCCCGGGTTTCGAATCCGGCTGCGTCCAGCGCGCTGGTGAGATGCCGGCCCAGAAAACCGCCTGCGCCCGTGACGAGGATCTTCATCAGGTCAGGATGGGAGATAGATCCCTGGATCGGCTTCGAAGACCCTCTGCGCCTCGGAGTAGTCGTCCGGGTTGCCGATGTCCAGCCAGGCCGCGTCGGACTGGAACACGGAGACCGGGAGCCTTTCCGTCAGCATCCTGTGGACGAGATCCGGGAGATCGAACCTCGTGTCTCTCGGAATCAGGTCCACGGCCTCCCTGGTGTACCCGTAGACGCCCATGCTTACGTCGTATTCGAGAACCGGCTTCTCGGAGTAGTTCGTGACGAGCCCTTCGCGGTGATCTATGACTCCGAGGGGCAGCGAGACCGTCTTTCTGTGGGAGGCGATCGTGAGGAGCGAGGCGGAGCGTGAGTGCTCCTCGAACATCCTCCTGAAGTCCAGGGTGGTCAGCACGTCGCCGTTGAGTGCGAGAAACCTGTCGGGCAGATCCTCGATCAGGGTGAGGGATCCCGCAGTTCCCAGGGGGGCCTTCTCCCGGACCCACCTGAAGTCGACTCCGTTCCTCTTCAGTTCGTGGTCGGAGAAATATGCCGCTATGAGTTCGGCGAGATGCCCGACGGAGAAGACCAGCTCCCTGAAGCCGTGGTTGACGAGCTGCCTGGCGAGTATGTCGATTATCGGATAGTTGCCCACTGGAACGAGCGGCTTGGGCAGGGCGGCGGTGTAGGGCGCGAGCCTCGTGCCCCTGCCTCCGCAAAGGATGACGGCCACTCTTCTCTCGGACAACTTCCCGACCTCCGCTCTCAGACCATCCTGTGGCCGCCCGGGCGGCGGCGCTTCCTGCGCAGAATATAGCGGGCCATCTCGTAGAGGGTGTTGATGACTATCGAAGGCCTGTCGAGAGTGGAGTGGCCGGCCTTGCGCGGGGTGTACTCGAAGCCTGCCTGGCCGATGCTCACCCCGTTCCTCCTGAACTCCGCGACCAGCTCGGCGTCGTAGAACACCCCGTTGGCCCTCAGGTCGAGCTTTTTCAGTATCTCCCTGTGGAACATCTTCATGGAGAAGTTGACGTCGTGTACGTTCAGGCGGAAGACGAGCTGGACAAGGGTGTTGTAGACCCAGGAAAAGAGCGCCCGCTTGAAATTCTCGCGCTTCCCCACCCTGAAGCCTATCACGGCGTCGTAATCGTCCAGCAGGGGGACGGCTCCGGAAAGGCTGGCTATTTCGAACGGCTCGTCTCCGTCGATGTAGAGAATGATCTCCTTGGAGGCGTTTGCGAAGCCCAGCCTGATGGCGCTGCCGAGGCCCTCACGGTTGATCTGGTGGATGACCCTCACAGCATGGTGTTCTCTGGCCAGCAGGTCGGCTATCTCGGCGGTCCTGTCCGTGCTGCCGCTCTCGATGATCAGGATCTCGTAGTCCGACGCGATCGACGGCATCACGCTCATGAGCGAGCGGACGGCGTTCTCCGCGTTCTCCTCCTCGTTGTACATCGGCACCACGACTGAAATGGCAGGGAGCATCTGGCTTCCTTTCGGAGCGGGCGCGTGGTCTCCCGCGCAATCCGCCGGAGGACGGAGCTGTTCCGTTCCCCGTGCCGCGGAGTCGGCATCGGGCTGGGGATGCCGGTCGGCGACGGGCGGGTCAGGGGGTCGCATCCATGTCCAATATCGAAGGATTGCAGGCAGCGAACGCGTCGTACCAGGCGAACGTCCGCGCGAGGCCTTCCTCGAGTGCGATCGAGGGGGAGAACCCTGTGGCTTCTCGGAGTTTCGAGATGTCCGGGCACCTCCTGGCCGGGGAGCCCGTCTGCGAGGGCATGCCTGCGATCGGGGCGGCGTGGCCGGAGAGCGAAAGAATCATCTCCGCCAGATCGCCGATCCTGGTCTCGCGGTCGTTCCCGACGTGGAAGATCCCTTCGGCGCCTGATTCCATCAGCATGGAGACAGCGGCGCAGAAGTCGTCGACGTAGCAGAATGCGCGTGTCTCGTCCGGACCGAAGACTCTGAAGGGATTCTCCCTGCGGAGCGCCCGGATCGACATCTGGGGGATGACGTGGTCGAAGCCCATCCTCGGGCCGTACACGTTGTGCGGCCTCACCACCAGGGCGCGAAGGCCCTCGGATGCGGCCGACTGCATCACCAGGGCCTCCCCGAAGATCTTGGAGGCCGCATAGGAGTAGCGGGGGATACCCGGGTCGGCTATCCCGACGGGAACTCCCTCCGGCGTGGGTACGGGGACTCCGGCGGAGACCGGGAGCGCGCCGTAGACCTCGCTCGTCGAGGCGAAAACCATGCGGGCGCGGCATCTCCTCCAGAAGTCGGTGATGGTTATGGCGGAGAGGGCGTTCGTGCGGAGAACCCTCACGGGTTCGCGCGAGGCGGCCTGGATGCCGATAACCGCGGCCAGGTGCACTATCGTTTCGAAATCCGCGCCCAGCCCGTCCAGGGAGGAGCGGTCGGCCAGATCGGCCTGGACGAAGTCGATCCCCGGCCTGGAGAAGACGGCGGCCGCGTCGTCGTCGAGCCTGCCCCTGCTGAGGTCGTCCACCACGGTCACGGAAGCTCCGCTGTCGAGCAGGCGGCGGACCATCCCCAGGCCGATGAAACCGGCTCCGCCGGTCAGGAGGACTCTAGCGGACTTCATGGCAGAGGCCCGCGTAGAGAACGTTCTCGGTTTCAGGGACACCGGAGTCCGTCAGGATGCGCCAGCAGTCGTAGACGAGGATCTTCCTCCCCGGGGGGGTGGACAGGGCTCCGGCGATGTCCCGCCTGTAACCGGGATGGTCGTTCAGCAGTACGATGGCATCGGCGGCGGCGATCCCGTCGTGGATGGCGACGGGTTCCGCGCCAAGCCCGGCCGTGCATTCCGGGCTCACCCTGTAGTCGTGTCCAAGGATTCGCCCGACACGACCGGCTATGGAGGAGATGAAGGGCGCCGCCGGAGTGCCTCTCAGGTCGTCCGTCTCCGGAATCCCCTTGTAGGCCATGCCGCATGCCAGCACTGTGGCCGCACCCGGATCGGCCGTGATCCTGCCGAGCATTCGCATGAAGTCCTCCGCGGCCGTCCCGGGCATGGATTCGTTGAGTTTCCTGGCGCAGCGGACCAGCGAGAGGGAGGGATCCCTGTCGCCGAGCGATTCGAGGAGCAGGTACGGATCCTTGGAGAGGCATCCTCCTCCGACGAAGCCGGGTTTCGCGATCCTGGGACGGACGACGGCGAGACCCTCGGCGCGTTCGGTGTAGCCTTCGTTGGCCCCGCGGATCACCTCCAGCGGGTCTATGCCGTGGGTGGAGGCGAGGAGCGCCACCTCGTTGCCGAAACCGTAAAGCAGGTCCGTGTGGCAGTTGTTGACGAGCTTCACCATCTCGGCCGCCTCAGGCGAGGAGAGGCGGACGATGGAATCCGTGAGCCGGGAGAAGAATCGCTCCGCCAGATCGGCGCTGCGATCGTCGACGGCCCCGATGACCTGGGGAAGGTTGCGCAGCTCCATCAGAGCGGCGCCCTGGACCGTCCGCTCCGGGCAGAATGCGAGGGAGGCCTCCGGATTCCTGCCGCGGAGGGTCGCCAGAACGAGGGTCCGCGAGGTGCCGACCGGCACCGTGGAGCGGACGACGACCAGACCGTCGGGCGGCATCCTCCGAGAGATCTGCGCGGCTGCGTCCTTGAGGTTCGAGAGATCCGGAGCGCCGGTGGACGGATCGGCCGGGGTCGAGACGCAGATGATCGTGACCGGCGGCAGCTCGTCCGGCCACCCGGTGGCTGCGTGGAGGGAGCCGCCGGCGCAGCGGGCCAGTATCGCGTCTATGCCGGGTTCGTATATGTAGCTGCGGCCGGAGTTGACGGAGTCGACAACCTCGCGCCTCCTCTCGATGCCGAGCACCCGGAGGCCGGCATCGGCCAGGGCTGCGGCCAGAGTAATTCCGACATATCCGAGTCCGACTATCGCCACATCGTGACGGGCTGCCCGGGAGACCACCTTGGAATACCGTCCTTCGATTGCGTTATCGACAACAATAGCCTGCCGGGGGGCTCCAGCGGAAGATGCCGCAGCGGGAAGTGCGGAGGGAAGGGGTTTGCCAAACCGGTGAAGCTCTCGTTATCGTGCGCTGTCTGTAACGCGGGGGAGGCCTATGACCCGTTCCCGGATCAGCATCGAGACGGCGCTGGGGATTCTGGCCGCGTCGCTCCTGGCGGCTGCCGCCTTCGGCCCGCTCATCGGCATCTTCTTCGATCCTCAGGATTTCAAGAGCTTCCTCGCTCCCCTCAGCGGGGGGATGGGGATCGCAGAATACATGGTGGAGAGCTGGAGCTGGTTCGAGGGAGCCGAAAGGGTCGGCTTCTTCAGGCCCGTGACCAGCCTCGCCTTCATGCTGGACTACCCCCTGTGGAGGGGGAATCCGGCCGGATACCGGCTGGACAACATCCTGATCCACATCGTCTGCTGCGTGCTCGTAATGCGTCTTTCGAGAGCCATCGGGGCCGGAAGGGCCGGAGCATCGATGGCGGGCGTCCTGTTCGCCGTCCATCCCGGGGTGCAGAACGCGGTGACGATGATAGTCGGCAGGCACGATCTCCTGGCGACCGCGTTCGGTCTCCTGGCTGTGACGGAGACTATCCGGCCGGTCACGTCCGGGACGCAGCCATCTCGTCGGGCCCTTCTGCTGCCCGCGCTCTTAACCGCGCTCGCTCTCGGCTCGAAGGAGCTGGGCATGGCCTGCCTGGTCGCCGTGCCCATGCTCTGGCTGCTCTACCCGGGGCCCATGCGCGCCTCGGGCGGGTTGTGGCTCGTCCCGGTCGGCACGGCCTTGGTGGGCGTCGTTTATTTCGCGGCGCGCCTTGTGGTGTTCGGCGGCATCGGCGGCTATTCGTCGATCAACCCGCCCGCTTCGATGCCTCTTCATCTCCTGGTGATCCTGCTCCAGGCGTCGGGGGCGGCATTCTTCGAGAGCTGGACCGTCGGCGCGGTCTGGCTCGCCATCGCCGCGGCGATGGCCGTGAACCGCCTGAGATCGGACCGGGCGGCATGGGCAGGGGCTGCGGTGATGGGATGCGTCGCGGCCCTGTTCGGATTCCAGACGGTGGCGGGGATCCCCTGCGCCCATTACGTCTATGCGCCTGCCTCCGTGGCATGCGCCATGCTCGGGAGGTTCGCGGACGACGGGAAGGGAATCCGCAGGGCTCTTCCATCCCTGGCCTTCCTGGCCCTCACGATCCCCGTCTGGTTCGTGGAGTTCCGGGAGGAGGGCATTGCACATTCGGCGGCGACGCTTTCTGCAGAGAAGGTGTTCGAGTCGCTGGAGGCGGTTTCGGACCGGTTCGTGCCGGGTGAACGTTACGAGATATGGAGCCCCGTGGAGGGGACCGCAGAGGAGCAGGAGATGAAGAATGTCCCGCTCTATATGGCGTTCCTCCGCCCCGGGGAGTGTATCCGGCTCCGCGTGGTGCGGGATGCTCCGCCGGATCCGGACGGGCGGGGGGTATTCTGGGAGAACGGCGGGATCGTCATCAGATGAGCGGGAAGGTGCGGATCCGCTGGGGCGTCGCCGCAGTCTACGCCGCCGTTTCCATCCTGCTCCCCTCTATCCTCCTGACGCTTGCGGGCCGGCATGCGCTGCCCCTGCTCGAGGAGAGGTTCCTCTTCCAGGCTCCCGGGTTCGTGCAGGCGAGGATACTGGTGCATCTGGCGGCCAGGGGTCTGGCGCTCGTCCTGCCGTCCGCCGGCATCATCACCATCTACCACGTGCTTTCCTCCCTGTCCGTGATGGCGATGCTGCTCTCCTTCAGAAGGCTGGTCGGCGCTGTTTCCACACACACGGATTGGCCGGATCGCGACCCGGCCCGGGACTGTCTCATCATCCTGGTGCCCGTGGCCGCCAACTACATCCTGCTCGGCGGTGTGTTCATGCCGGAGGACTTCCCGGCGATAGCGCTCTTCTCTCTGGGTCTGGCCATGCTGCTGGAGGGGAGGACAGGCTGGTTCTACGCGGTCTTCGCCGTCGGCTGCCTGAACAGAGAGACGATCGTCCTGCTGGTTCCTGCGTTCGTGCTGGCGGCGCAGACCGGAAGGTCGGGCCTGGGCGACCTCATCGCCAGGGCTCTCCATGCCGTGCTGCTTCTTGCGATCTGGGCGGGAATCCGGGCGTGCATCTTCACGCTGCTCTGCGGTGGTATTCCAGTTCTCTACGAGGACCATCTCGCGGAGAACCTGGCCTTCGTCCGGGATATGATCCTGATGAAGCCGCACGCCGCGAAGATGTGGCTGACGTTCGGCGGGATGTGGATCCTCGTCCCGTTCGCCTGGCGGAGGATGCCCGCGGTGCTCCGGCGCCTCATGATCCTTTTCCCGATCATGTTCCTGATAATGCTCAAAACAGGCAACTTCGACGGAGAGGCCCGCATCTGGAACGAACTTGTGCCCCTCGCCGCCCTCCCCTGGTTCGGTGTCAGAGGAAAAAACGTCAAAAACGCACCGATTTAGAGTTATATTCCGAATATAACTCTCTTTGTTCGACAAAATAGTCAGTATAAGAACCTAAAAAGCCTGAATGATATGCTTAGCGTGAAGCTACGTATCCTGTATAATTCGGAGATATTTACAACCCGCAGATGCGTATTTGACGTTTTTCCCTCTGACACCGGACTTCACCGGACTTGACCCACAAACGGATGTTTGTATCATTTCCCCGGAGGTGTCCGGGGTGACCGAGGAGATACTCGAAAAGGTCGAAGTCGTCTGCTGGTTCCGCGGCGGTGCGGTTCTGCCGTGCCGCTTCCGCTGGAACGGCCGCGTCTACCGGATCGCCCGCGTCTCCTCCTCCTGGGAGAGCCGCGAAGGCGAGCACCGGAACCTCCACTACACCGTCAGCACGATGTCGGGCGATGCGTACGAGATCCATCTCGACACCGGCAGCATGACCTGGCAGCTCGACTACGGATACGGCTCGACATGATGCCGGACGCTCCCGCCGGCGCCCCCTCCGGTCGCGCCATCCTCCACATCGACATGGACGCCTACTTCGCCTCCGTGGAAATCCTGGGCAGGCCCGAGCTCGCCGGCAGGCCGGTCATCGTCGGGGGGAACCCGGCCTTCCGAAGCGTTGTCTCCTCGTGCAGCTACGAGGCAAAGGCCCTCGGTGTGCGTTCCGGAATGCCCCTCCTGCAGGCCCTGCGCCTCGCCCCGGGGGCCGCCGTCCTGGAGGCCGACCAGCACAAGTACTCCTCCTACACTAAGCGCATCCTCGGCGTCCTGCTCGAGATCACCCACAGGATCGAACCGGTCAGCATAGACGAGGCCTTTCTCGATGCATCGTGCCTCCCGCACGACCCGGTCCGGCTCGCCATGGACATCCAGCGCAGGATACTGGAGCGTACGGGCCTCTGGGCCAGCGTCGGCGTCGGGCCGAACAAGCTGCTGGCCAAGATGGCCTCGAAGAAGGCCAAGCCCAGGGGAATACGAATGCTCGGGCCGGATGACATCCTGGGCTTCGGCGTGGAGAGCATCTGGGGCGTCGGCCCGGGCACAGCCTCCATCCTCCGGGGCTACGGCATAGGCACCGTGGCGGATATGAGGCGGCTTCAGCTTCCCGTGCTGAGGCTCATGCTGGGGAGCGCAGGAGAGGCCCTCTACTTCCTCTCACGCGGGATCGATCCCAGGGAGGTAAGGCCCTTCTGCGAGGAGGAGGCACCCAAGTCCATAAGCCACGAACACACCTTCATCCGTGACGTGACCCTGCCGTCCGAGTACCTCCCGGCCCTCGCCCTGCTCGCCCAGAAGGTCGGTCGCAGAGCCCGCGACGAAGGCTTCGCGGGTGGTTCCGTGTCGCTGAAGTACAGACTTCCCGATCTCTCCCACCACTCGAGAACCCGTACGCTGGGGAGCCCCACCGACCAGGATCAGATTATATTCCACCTCGTAGAGGAAATGGCCGCCGAAGTTCTGAGGGGGCCAGTGAGGCTTCTGGGCATAGCACTGGGGGATCTTCAGCCCGCGTCGTGCCTCCAGCTCGAACTCTTCGGAGGAAGAGAGCGGGGGGTCAACCAGGCGGCGGACATGGTCAGGAGGAAGTATGGCGAGAAGGCCGTGACTTGCTGCAGAGCTCTGTCGGCCGTCCGCCATTGAAGCGAGTGACCGGTACCCAAGGAGGGAGCTGCGTGATGAGTAAGTGCCTGGTTCTGTTCGCATCGGTGGTCATGGTTGCAGGTCCGGCGTCGGCCGGGGTCGTCGTGAACGAGATCATGTTCAACCCCTCCACGGCGCTGGGTAGCGACGCCGACTTCGAGTGGGTGGAAATCTTCAACAACGGTTCGTCTCCCGTCGACATCTCGGGCTGGACGATGACCGATCTCGACTCCGGCTCCGGTGCCGTAGTGCCCGCCGGCACCACCATCCCGGCCAACGGCTACATGGTTTTCGCCCGTAACGCCACCGCGTTCACGGCACACTACGGTTCCTCGATCCCGCTGATCGCCTGGACCGGCAGCTGGGGGTCCGGACTCAGCAATACCGCTGACGAGGTCGTACTGCTCGACGCTTCCAACACCGTCGTCGATTCCCTCAGATACGATGACTCCACCGACTGGGGCTCCGACTACGGCGACGACAACACTTACGCCGACTGCGACGGCGACGGCGCGTCGCTCGAGCGCCTCTTGGCCAGTGGATCGAGCGTCGATCCCGACAACTGGGACAGCAGCGTCGACGAGGCCAGCGGCATTCCCGACGCCGACTGGCCCGGCCACTACGAGTCCCACGGGACTCCTGGGGCGATCAACAGCATCACGATCATCTCCACTCAATCGAGAACCTGGGCTGAAATCAAGACACTTTTCTGAGCCTGATCTCTTCTCCACCGGAGGAGAGGAGGAACATCCCGAGAGGGGCGCCCCGGGGCGCCCCTCTTTCCGTATCGGGACGTCCGGCTACAGCTTCGAGGACTGGAGAGGCCCCTTCTACCCGGCCGGGGCATCCGGTTCCGGTATGCTGGGATTCTACGCCCGCGAGTTCGACGTCGTAGAGATCAACAGTACCTACTACCGCATCATGAAGCCCTCCGCGGCCGCATCTATGATCGGGCGCACCCCGCCCGGCTTCGGCTTCACCGTCAAGCTGCATTCGGGGATGACGCACGGCAGGGATGCCTCCGACACCGACTGGCGGAGCTTCACGGACATGCTCGGGCCATTCAGGGAGGCCGGGCGGCTCGAAGCACTCCTGGCGCAGTTCCCCTATTCCTTCCGCTTCACGGAGGATGCGGTCCGTTACGCAGGGGAACTCGTGGACAGATGCAGCCCCACCGTCCTGGCCGTGGAACTCCGGAACGATTCCTGGTACGCCGGCGGGCTCGAGGGGATCTCCGCCCTGGAGAGCCTTGGCGCCGCTCCCGTCTCGGTTGACCTGCCCTCCCTGCCGGGCCTGCCGCCGCCGGCGCCCGTCGGCGGATCTCCGTTCGGATACGCCAGGTTCCACGGGCGGAACGCGAAGCACTGGTGGGGCGGCGGAACTCTTCGCTATGACTATGGATACACGGAGGAGGAGCTGAGATCGTGGCTGCCCGGCCTTATGGACCTTGCCGGCAGATCGGGGAAGGTTTTCCTCTTCTTCAACAACTGCCACGGCGCACAGGCCGTGGATGGCGCAAGGATGATGCGCAGCCTGCTGGAGGGCGCGACATGAAGCGATTCCTACTATCGTGCGCGGTAGCGACCGCGCTTCTGATGTCCGGGTGTGGAAGTACCGGCGCGCCGGTCTCGATCGACTTTCCCTTCTTCTTCCTCCAGGATGTGGACTGCAACGAGGTTCCGGATGCCTGCACATTTCTGGACGACGCGGGCAGCGCGATCGCCTGCGTCGGCTCCAGTCTCTACTTCCTGGACTACAGCCAGGGCTATGTACTGAACTGCGTCGACCTGGGAGCCCATCTCTCCTGCTGCGCGGCATCCTCCGAGGGTGGGTATGCGGCCGCCGCCTCGGGCGTTCAGCTCTTCTACGTCAGCGAGGGAACCTATGTGGTGCACACCCCCGTCCTCCTCTCGGCCCCCGCGGAGTTCATGCTCACAAAACCTTACGGCACCGTAATCTACGTGGTCTGCACCGACGGTTCGGTTTCGACCGTCTCGACGGTGGGAAACTGGTACGAGATCTCGAACACCGACACCTCCGTGGATTCGCCCGGCGCTGCCGCCATCGACGAGGACGGCTCGGCTCTGTACGTCTTCGACTCCGCCGACTCGACGGTGAAGAAGCTCTCGACCAGCGGCTTCGAACTGCTGGCCGAACAGGAGGTGCAGTGCCCCGTCGCGGACATCTGCACCGCACCCGGAGGCGGAGTGTTCGTCGCGCCCTACGAACTCTACGAGGCCTGGCACATCTCCCGTTCCTCCGGGCTCCGCGATTACTCGGTGCCTCTGCCCGGGAGGCCGGAATGCCTGGCCGCCACATCCGACGGAGCCTACCTGTATGTGGTTCTGGCTGGAGCGGGAATCGCCGTGGTGGATATGGACGGCGAGGTAGAGGCCCAGACCGGGAGCTACGGGCAGCCGTCGGACGTGGCCGTCTCCGGAAGCGGCCAGCGGGCCCTCTTCTGCTGTCCGGACATCATGAAGCTCATCATGGTTTCACGCTGAGGCTTCCGCGGAAAGCTGGGCCGCCCTGTCCGGCGGGCGTTGCCCGTCAGGCTTCGCCCGTCAGTTGACGTCGCCGAGGCTCAGCGGACCGGTGTAGATCCCCGCGATTATCTGCGGAAGGATGGCAGGCAGGAACTTAGGATACACCCTGAACGACCCCAGCTCCACAGGGTCGATCCAGGCCGACCCTGTCTGCCAGGGGTCGAACTCGGTCGGCTGGGAATCTCCGGGATCGTCCCCGGCTGGATCGGCCATGAAGAAGAACTCCGTCTGATGAGCATCCTTGTCCCCTGCGGCGAACTCGTGGTTCGCCCCGATGTACTCGCGCACCAGAACGAGATCGCGCACGTGCACGCGAACTCCGGTCTCCTCGAGGGTTTCCCTCCCGGCCGCCGCCTCCAGCGTCTCGCCGAACCGCTGGCCTCCGCCGGGCAGCATCAGGAACTCGCCTTCGTCATCGCGGTTCACCGTGAAAAGCACCCTGCCCTCCCTGACGACTATGGTCTTGCAGGAGTTGCGCTTCTTCTGGCGGGGGCCGCAGCGGGCGGGTTCGAAGGGGGCTGCTCTGGAGATCATCCTACAGGGATCGATTCCTGCTGAGACATATTGAGCGTGCGCTCCCGGCCAGGCCGCAACGCCGCATGCCCGGAATTTGGTCCAGATAGTAAAAGCGATCTGATTTCCGGATCACAGCAAGCCTGCGATGGAGAGATAGGCGGAGGCGATGGGATCGCCCGCGAAGAGGGCGATCGCCCCGCCGAGGGCGAGGAACGGGCCGAACGGTATAGGTCTGCGGCGCTCGTGCCTGCCCAGAGCCATGAGAAAGAGACCGACCGCTGCTCCGGCCACGAATGCGATGAATACCGCGACGGCGGTCGGCCAGGGGCCCAGGAACGCTCCTATGCAGGCCGCGAGCTTGATGTCGCCCCAGCCCATGCCGCCGTCGAATCCCTCCTCGTCCTCCATGCCCTCGGGGGGGAGGACGTAGTCCGGCCTCCTCCGGAGGACGAGCAGGCTGACGAGGCGGATCGC
The DNA here is from genome assembly GCA_001618605.1 of Candidatus Fermentibacter danicus. Taxonomy (GTDB): domain Bacteria; phylum Fermentibacterota; class Fermentibacteria; order Fermentibacterales; family Fermentibacteraceae; genus Fermentibacter; species Fermentibacter danicus. The sequence continues at coordinate 144,052 of LKHC01000105.1, read as the reverse complement.
GAGGAAGAGAAGGAAGGCGCCTGCAGCGGTTGCCACGGAGCGCACCATCCCGATTCCGCCCGGTGTGAGGGAGAGAATCAACCCTGCGACGGTTCCACCGATGCTGGCCTCGTCGAGCACGAGCCAGTGCGTGAGGTCGGTCTGGACGGTTAGGATGAGCAGGCTGAGGAAAACGGCTTCGCGGATGAAGCCCGCCGTGGGGCCGGAATGCAGCGCGGCCGCGAGGAAGCAGAGCCCGGTGGCGAGTTCGCCCAGTGGGTAGCGCACGGAAATCCTTTCGCGGCAGCCTGCGCATCTCGCGCCCAGAATGATCCAGCTCAGGATCGGTATGTTCTCGTACCAGCGGATTCTCCGGCCGCAGGCCGGGCAGGCGCTGGGCGGGGCCACTACGGATTGGCCCAGAGGCGCCCTCCAGGCCACCACGTTGAGGAAGCTGCCGATGCAAAGCCCCAGAATGGCGGCTGAAACAGCGAAGAAGGCGTCCGCGTGCAAGCTTTGTCCTCCTGGATTTGCCCTTTGTGCGTCCTTTGCTATATGTTCGTTTATACTCCATTCTGCAATGCAGTGGAGTAAGCTGAAAATCTTCCCACGGAGGGGAAATCGATGAGAACCGCTCTAGTGCTGCTCACGCTTGTAACGGTTTCCGCGTTCGCTGCCGAGTTCACCACCGGCGGCGCCGACGTCTGGAAGTTCAACGGCTACGGTATCTTCCGCCTCGACGTCTGGGGCGAGGAAGATGCAGATCCAGACATGGGCTTCTCCGCCAAGGGCGACATCGCCTGGACTCCGACCCTGAACGAGATGCTGTCCGCCAAGGTCTCGCTGGGTCTCAACGCACACAACAACGGCGTGACTCTCGGGGATGCCTACCTGAACATGACCCCGGTCGACGGCTTCTCCATCCGCGGCGGCCAGATCAAGAGGATGTTCGGCTGGGGCTACCTCGAGTCCACTACCGCCATGCTGTTCCCCGACAGGCCTCTTCACACCGCGCTGAGTGACAGCGCCAATATCTTCGGCCTCTACGGCAAGAGGGACATCGGCCTGATGCTCCTGGGCGACTTCGACATGTTCACCCTCGACGTAGCCTACACCAACGGTGTCGAAACCGAGGAGACGGACAGCAACAAGCAGTTCACGATCCACGGCACGGTAAAGCCGACCGATTGGCTCACCATCGGCGCCGCCCTGGGCATGCACACCGTAGACTCCGGCACTGATGACACCGCCACCGGCACAGGCATCGACGTCTATGGCCTGGTCAAGTACCCCGTCACCGAGACCATCGACCTGCGCTTCGCAGGCGAGTACATGATGCTGGGCCTTCCCGCCGATGATGTCGAGGGTTTCGAAATCAACGACAACACGATCATGACGGTTGCCGGCGGAGCCACTTTCGGCCTCCAGAGCGACATGATCACCGCCATCACCCCCATGATCCGCTACGAGCAGATCAGCCCCGTCTCCATCGTGGCTGATGGTGCCGACGATCCCGAGGACAACCGCGGCGCCATCGACTTCTGCTCCAACTTCCACATGGGCTCCCACAACACCGTCCAGATCGGCATCCGCAACTACAGCTTCCAGGACGAGAACACCGACGGCTACACCGACATCATCCTCAACTGGCTGATGTCCTTCTAGTAATCCGGCTGCATGGTGAAGGGGCCGCGGGCAACCGCGGCCCCTCCTGCTTCCCCACCAGATCGCTTTTAACATCTGGACCAGGAAGCGCATATCTCATCGAATTTCCGATCCCGCTTGCTTTTATCTCCCCGATTGCTGCCTCATAACACCGTCCTGAAGATGTAATTCCATTGTTCAGGCAAGGCGGTGCGGTTCTCCTGGCAAACGCATGATCCTGCAGACATCTCCGGTGCTGGAGGTCACGAATCAGGCATGTCGGCGCAGCCCTGTCCGGAAGGGATGGGAGTCAGAGGCAGGAGTGCAACCACCTGTTGCACGAGGCGCAGCCCTGTTCGGGGGTGGGAACAATGGTTGAAATCAGCCATGCTTTCCAGATCGGAGTTTGGACCAGATTTTAAAAACGATCTGATTCGCGTTTGGTCCAGATTGTAAAAACGATCTGGTCAGCTTATCTTGCCGGAAAGCGCCAACCTGGAGGGGATCGATGGCCGAGACGACGAATGTGCCTTCGGAGAACAAGACTCTGAACTGTTCCAACTGCGGCGCCCCGATTGGATATGTCGAGGGCGAATCCGTCCTGACCTGCGAGCACTGCGGCTCCACCACCATGCTGGCCGGATTCGATCAGATCGTGACCATACAGTCGCATTCCATCATGAGGCCGAGGCTCGACGAGAACTCCGCGGTGAAGACCGCACGCGCCTGGCTATCCGAGGGCCGTCTGAAGCCTTCGGGCCTCGGCGACGCCGCCGATCTCAGATCCGTCTCCGGGCGCGTTCTTCCCTACTGGATCGTCAAATCCTTCGCCTCGACGTCATGGCGCGGCATGAACCGCAAGACCCGCACGGTCGGGTCCGGTCAGCAGAAGCGGACCGAGGAGTACTGGGAGCCCACGAGCGGCCGTTTCAGCGAGAACTACACCTGGCCCGTCTACGCCCGCGAGAACGAGGCGGAATACTGGGGCCTGAAGTTCCTGGAGCCCGGCCAGAAGTGCCTCTTCCCCGACTGGCGCAGATTCCTCTTCACATTCGGCATGGGCTCGAAGACCTCGCCGAACGCCAACCTCCTCGAGGGGAGGGTGCCCTTCTCCCTCGACGGAATCACCGATTCCGGCCTGAAGATCGTCAACGGCCAGATCGTGCAGGCACGCGCGGAGGAGACCGCAAGAGCCAGGATCGTCCAATCGCACGATGCAAAGGCAGCCGGCAAGGCCACCAGGATAACGGACTGCGACACGACCGTAACCGTACAGGGCACCGAACTCGTCTATCTGCCCATGTGGGAGATAGTGTACGGATACGGAGGCAGGGACTACAGAGTGCTCGTGAACGCGGCGTCCGGCGCCGTGGTCGCGGCCGAATACCCGGTCGGACGGACCGCGAAGATCGTCAACTTCGACCTCCTGTTCGGCATCCTCGGGGGATTGCTGGCCGCCGCGGGTTTCGGCACCGGCCATCACGGCGTAGGATGGGCGGGTGTGGCTCTTGTAGCTGTTGCAGTTGCATATACCATCATCTCTCTGGTTTCGGGGAAGAAGTAGCGATGATACCGCAGCCCCCAAAAAGAAGAGACGGTCGCCGATGCGGATAACCGATGCGGCAGTCGGCAGGCCGGTTGCCGTTACGGTGTTCTCCGTCGTCGCGCTGATGCTTGGGGCGGTGGCGGTCCTGAAGATGCCGGTGGAGCTGCTGCCCGCCGTCGAATATCCCCGGCTTACCGTAGAGACCACCTATCCCCTCTCCAGCCCATACGAGGTCGAGCGGCTGGTGACCGATCCCATCGAACAGTCCATCGCCGGCGTGAGGGGCCTCAGGAGCTACATGTCCCGGTCCTACGGCGACCGCAGCCGGATCACTCTGGAGTTCGGCTGGGGAACCAGGATGGACTACGCCAGACTCGAGGTCCGCGAGAAGCTGGACGTCGCGGGATGGTCGCTGCCCGACCAGGCCGGCCGACCGACGATCGTCGAATACGACCCCTCCAGACGCCCGTTCATGGAGATTCTCGTTTCGAGGGAGGGCGACTGGACCGAGATCACCGACTTCGTCCGCAGGGTCATGACAACGCGCATCGAACAGGTCGACGGCGTAGCCGCCTGCGAGATGGAGGGCGGCGCGGATGCCGCGGTATTCGTCAGACTCAGGGACGGAGCCATGGAGGAGATGGGGATAAGCCCCTCAACCGTCGCTTACGCCCTTGCAGGAGCCAACGCGAGAACCCCCGGCGGGCTGGTCCGGGAGGGGCAGAAGGAGTTCTACCTCTCCCTCGAGGGCCAGTTCGAGAGTCTCGAGGACGTCGAGGCGACAGTAGTAGGCTTCCGAGGCGCCACGCCCATCGTCCTGGGCGATATCGCGGAGGTCTCGCTGGAGGAGAAGCCCGTCACGGAATGGGCCGCCGCGGACGGCGAGAGGTGCATCATCCTGCGGGTACGCAAGATGTCCGGGGGCAATACCGTGGATATATCGAGGCGGGTCTCCGCCGTGCTGGACGAGATGCGCGCCGACTATCCCGACCTCCGCATCGAGCTTCTGCAGAACGACGCCGTGTTCATCACCGAGTCCATCGACGGGGTGATCGAGTCCCTGCTGATCGGATCATTCCTGGCCTTCGCGGTGCTCTTCCTGTTCCTACGGGAATGGAGGAGCCCGATCGTCATGGGGATATCGATCCCCCTCAGCATTGCCGTCGCCCTCTTCGCCCTCTACCTCAGCGGGATAACACTCAACATCATGTCCCTCGGCGGCCTGGCCCTCGGCACCGGCCTCCTCGTCGACAACTCGATAGTCGTCCTCGAAGCCATCCACAAGCGGCGCGAGAGGGGAGACGGGCCGATGGAGGCCGCCATCAAGGGCACCTCCGAGGTCGGCGGGGCGATCGTCGCGAGCACGCTCACCACGCTCGTGGTCTTCTTCCCCGTGGTCTATCTCGAAGGCGTGACGAGCCAGCTCTTCCGCGACCAGGCCCTGGCCGTGGGCTTCGCCCTCCTTGCGAGCCTCGTCATCGCCGTCACGGTGGTCCCCCTGCTGGCTGCCAGGTATCCCTCCGTACTGTCGATTGATCCGACGGAGAAGCTCCGGGAATGGTACGCCGGGGCGGCCCGCAGAGCCGTCCGGCGTCCGGGCAGGGTCGTGGTCTTCACCTCGGCGCTTGCCGTGCTCGCCCTCATTCCGGGCGCTCTCCTCCCCAGGCAGCTCCTGCCGTCCGTCCCGGTCGATCAGGTGGATCTGTCGTTCTCGGCCCCGGAAGGCACGCCGATCGAGGATCTGATCCTCTACGCCGGCAGGGCGAGCGATCTGGCGTCCCGTTCCGGCGCGGTCGCGGTTTCCGGGCGGGCGGGCGTCAGGTCGAAGGAGGGCGTCGATGTCCTCCTCACGGCCGCATACGAGGATCCGGGCAGCGCCTCAGAGGCTATGGGAACGATGCCGCCCGTCTGGGCGGCCGGCCATTCATTCGACCTCAATGTCTCCCCTCACGAGACGCTGCTGGGTGAGATACTGGGCGGAGGCGGCGGTTTCACTGCATACGTCGAAGGGGAGAACCTCGATGCCGATCTCGACGCCGCCCGTGCCCTCGCGGACAAGATGGCCGGATACCCGGGAGTACATTCGGTTGAGATAGGATTCCTTCCGGGGAGGCCCGAGATACTCCTTCGTCTGGACTCCGAGCTGATCACCCTCCTCGGCATGAGCGCGTCCGGAGTGGCCGACTGGGTGGAAAGCATGGCGAGGGGGCTCGACGCGACGACCTACTACAGGCAGGACGAGCGCGTGGACGTCCTGGTCCTCTCGGACCGGGGCGAGGGCATCCCCCTGGACGACATCCTCTCCAGGTCGACGCAAGCCGCTGGAATCCTGGTCCCTCTCGACAGGCTGGTGAAAGTCGAGAGAAGGCAGCTTCCGGGATACATAGAGCACTATCAGGGCAACAGGGCCGTTTCGCTCTCCATCAATGCGTCCTCCAGCAATCTGGCCGGGCTGTCCGCGCGTGCCTCGCGGGATGCGGCGTCGCTCGAAACCCGCGTTCCCGCCACCCTCAGGACGGGCCCCGAGGTGGAGGAGATGGACAGAACCTCCAGGGGCCTCGTTCTGGCCGCCCTCCTGGCCGCCGCCCTGGTCTACGTCCTGATGGCCGCCCAGTTCGAATCGTTCAAAGGGCCCTTCGTGATCATGTTCACAGTCCCGCTGGGCCTCATCGGCGTCATATCCGGCCTCGCCCTCACCGGGCAGGGCTGGAACGCCCTCTCCGGCATCGGCGTGGTGATCCTCTCCGGCATAGTCGTGAACGACGGCATCCTTCTGGTGGAGCGCATCAACCAGCTCAGGCGCGACGGCCGGCCCCTCGAGGAGGCGATTGTCGGCGCCGGGCGCGACAGGCTCAGGCCGGTCCTGATGACGAGCGTGACGACCATCCTCGGGCTCCTGCCCATGGCGGTCGGCTTCGGAACGGGCGGAACCCTCCGCCAGCCGCTCGCGATCGCAGTTATAGGAGGTATGACCGTGGCGACGATACTCACGCTCGTCGTGGTCCCCGCGGTCTTCAAGCTCGTGTACGGCAGAGAGAGATGATCGATGTCGTTCTCCGGCGCCCGCGCGCCACGGCGGTCATCTACGCCGCGCTGCTGATCCTCGCCGTCGTCTCCTACACCCGGATACCCATCGAGGGCACCCCGGATATCGAGCTGCCGAAGCTCAGCGTGTTTACGACATGGCCGGGAGCCAACCCCGAGGCCGTCTGCGAAGAGATCACGAGACCGATCGAGGAGGCGGCGAGACAGGTGGAGGGGGTGGAGGAGGTGTCCTCCCGCTCCCAGGCCGGCTCCAGCAGCGTTACCGTGTCGTTCCGGAAGGGTACGGACATGGATGTCGCATCCATGGAACTGACCGAGCGGATCTCCTTCCTGTGGGAGCACTTCCCTCCGGGTGTCTCGAAGTCCAGCGTCACTCCTGTGCTTCCCGAGGAGATGGACAGCGAGGACTTCCTCGTTTTCACGCTGGCCGGCGCGGATGCCCAGGAGCTGAAGAGGCTGGCGGAGGAAGAGATCGTCCCCGCGCTGGAGAGGGTCGACGAGGTCGGAGTCGTGGACGTGCAGGGCCTCGGAGCAGAACAGGTAGTCATCGACATAGATACGCAGGCGCTCCGCGAACTGGATCTGACACTGCCGGAGGTGATGTCCGTCCTCGAGGCGGGCATCGTCGATCGCAACGCTGGCATCGTAATCGATTCCACCGGCCGCTCGGCCGTGCTCCGCGTGACCACGGTCCCGCGCGATCTGGACGACCTGGCGAAACTCGTCGTGGCCGTCCGGGGCGGCCGCTTCGTGACGCTGGGCGATGTGGCCCTCGACATCTCCCAGTTGTTCGACGAGACCCAGCACACGGTCTTCAGGTACAACGGGCTGGACCAGGTGATGGTCCAGGTCGACAGGGTGCCAGGCAGCAACGCGGTCCGCGTAGCCGACAGGGTAATGGCCGCGGTGGAGGACATCCGCGCGAACCTCCCGGAGGGCGCCGAACTGGAACTCATCGAGGACGGCACCGAGCAGATCAGGAAGAACCTGGCCGCCCTCTCGTGGAGAGGCGTCGTATGCCTGGCCGCCATCATGGCCGTCCTGCTCCTGCTCAACCCGGGCATCCGGGGCAACATGCTGATCCTCAGCTCGATCCTGTTCTCGGCGGCCCTCTCCATAACGGCGGTCTATCTCGCCGGGTACACCGTAAACGTTCTGACCCTGAGCGCCCTGGCAGTGGCCTTCGGACTCCTGGTCGACGGGGCGGTGGTGGTGATGGATGCCATCGCCTTCCGCAGGCGGCAGGGCATGGATCCGATCGAGGCGGCCAGGCTGGGGGCGAAGGAAGTGGCCCTGCCCATCCTGGGCGGCGTCCTGACGACGCTCGTCGCATTCGTCCCGCTGCTCGCGAGCGAAGGGATTCTGAGGCTCTACTACAGGCCGTTCGCCTTCACGATGGTCGCCACGCTGCTCTCGTCCTACCTCGTCTGCCTCACTCTCGTTCCCTCGCTCGCCGGCCACTGGAGGGACGGGAGCTGGACGAGGGAGAGGAGGTGGGACGTAGGGATGGCCCGGGCGATAACCCGCCTCCATCACAAGCCGTGGCTCCCGATGTCGTTCGTGATCCTGCTGATCGCGCTCTCCGTCTGGGTCTTCTTCACGAAGCTGGACAGGGGGCGGTACTGGGGGTTCTCGTTCGAGCGCGAGAACATCGTGGTCCAGATGCAGTTCCCCCCCGGGACCCCGCAGGACGTGGTGGACACGGCCACGCGGGGATTCGAGGCGATCCTGGTCGGGAGGGACGGGATCGAATCGACCCGGACCTTCGTTACCGGGGAGAGGGCCACCATCATCGCCATCTGCTCCGAATCCTCCCTTTCGAGCGGCCTCGCCCTGAACACCGAGGCCGAGGTGATGGCCCACGCCTCTACGATCGGCGGCATCCAGGGCATCTACGCCGGCGGCATCAGCCCGCAGGGGTACTGGCGCAGCACGTCTTCCGCGGGGATGATGCAGACCATCGAACTCCGGGGATACGACTACGAGGGGCTCAGAAACATCGCCTCGTCGATCGCCTCCCTGATGGAACGCCATCCCAGGATCGCGGAGGTCGCCATCGACTGGAACCGGATGATGGCGGACCGGTCACAGCTTTCCATCGAATTCGACCGCCGCGAGCTTGCGGACCTCGGGCTCAACCCGGTTCAGCTCCTAGCGGCATTCCGCTACAGCCTGCCGGGCAGCTACGGGGGCGGGATCCAGATAGGGGACAAACGGCTCGATCTCGGCCTCAGGCTCGCGGGGGAGCGCAACCCGGGAATGGCGGAGGTTTTCGACAGCCGGATCAGGACCGCCGGCGGCGGTTCCGTGAGGCTCGGGGATATTGTCGAGCTGGACACGACCACCGTCCAGGGCTACATAGACCGCGATCAGGGCGAGTACATGAGGACCATCGCCTACACATTCATGGGGGCCGAGAGGATGGGTGCCCGTTTCAGGCGTACTCTGATCGAGAATCTGGAGCTTCCGGACGGATACAGGGTCTACGAGGACACGACATGGGCGCCGAGATGGCTCCGGGAAGAGGATGCCGGCACCGACCTCAACCTCCTGGTCCTCATGGCGATCATCGCGGTCTTTGCGGTGACCGCAGTGCTCTACGAGTCCTTCACGGCGCCGCTGTGGGTTCTCGCCGTAATACCCATGGCGCTGATAGGCGTAGTCATCGGCTTCTGGGCCTTCGGGAAGGTCTTCACCCCCCAGGCCTACGTGGGCAGCGTGTTCCTGGTCGGAATCGCCGTCAACAACTCGATCCTCCTGGTGGACTGCTTCCTCCGGCACCGGAACAGGGGTACGGGCACCAGCGAGTCGCTCGACCTGGCCGTGAAGGAAAGGCTCCGCCCGGTGATGCAGACGAGTCTCACGACCGTCGTGGGAATGCTCCCGCTCGTCATCTGGCCGGTGGCCGGCTCCGACGACCTGTGGAGCACCCTTTCGTTCACAGTGGTGGCGGGAATGGCCACTTCGACCCTGCTCGTGCTCGTGGCCCTGCCATCGCTCATACAGCTTACGACAAGGAGGGAATGACCGGGATGAAAAGGCTCTTCGTGCCGGTTCTACTGACAATGCTGGCCTGCGCCTGCGGAAAGGCCGCGGAGGAGGAGGCCGGGGCCGTCGAACCGTCTCCGCTCCCCGTCGGGGCCGTGACCATCGCGAGGGATACACTGTTCCAGGTCGTCGAGGCCACCGGCAGGATCAGCTCCGCGAGGACGCAGGAGCTGGTTTCCCAGATCCAGGGCCTTGTCGCGCTGGCGCCTTCGGGCGAGGGGGTGCCGGTTTCGAGGGGCCAGACCGTCTTCAGGATCGCCGCCGGCGCTCAGGCCGCCGACCTTCAGAACGCCCAGAGCCGCTACAGGTCGGCTCAGGCCGTGTACGACTTCGAGACTTCGAACTACCAGGGCGAAATGACCGAGGAACGGAGCGAGATGCTCCGCAGCACCACCGGGCTGCTGCAGGCCGAGGCGGACCTGGCGCGTGCCAGGACTCAGTACGGCAACGCCGCCCTCACCGCCGGCTTCGACGGAGTGGTGTCCGGAGTCCTCGCCCGGGAGGGGATGACGGTGTACCCGGGAACTCTGCTCGGCTCGGTCGTGGACATAGATGCGCTGCAGGCCGAGATCGATCTGGACGAGCGGGATCTGGCCCTCTGCATCGTCGGGGCCAGGGCCTACGTGACCGTTCCGTCCCTCGGAGACACCACTATCGCAGGCACGGTTTCCGCAGTCTCCCCGGTAATAAATCCGTCCACCCGCTCGGGAAGGGTCACGGTCGCCCTGCCCCCGGTAGAGGGTCTGAGGCCCGGCGCGACAGCCAGGATCGAGGTGGTCACGGCCGAGATGCCCGATCTCCTGCTCATCCCCGAGGAGGCTGTCCTGGTGCGTGACGGCGACGAGATGGTGTTCGTCGTGTCCGACGGTCGGGCGGACTGGCGCGACGTAACGACGGCCGGGTACGGCAGGGGCCTGATCGCGGTGACGGACGGGGTGTCCGAGGGCGAGCAGGTCATAATCAGCGGCCACTACTCCCTCGCGCACAACGCTCCTGTGGCAGTGGTGGGTGATTAGCCCCCGGGAGGGCCCGTTCGATCTCGCCATCATAGGCGCGGGCGCCTCGGGGCTCATGGCCGCCGCTACCGGCGCTCGGGCCGGTATGTCCACAGTCGTGCTCGATCTTAACGACAGGCCCGGGGCGAAGCTCTCCCTCACGGGCGGCGGCCGGTGCAACATCCTGCCGGCCGACTTCGATCCCGGCGCATACGTGACCTCATCGTCCAGGAACAGCCTCGCCAAGATCCTCAGGAGATGGTCCCCCTCGCTGGCACGCTCGTTCTTCGAGGAAGCCGGAGTGAGGCCAGAACCCGAGGAGGGGACCGGCAAGCTCTTCGCCTCGTCCACGACCGACGGGGCTGCCTCCGTGGTGCGCACTCTCGTGCGGATCGCCTCGGATGCAGGGGCCGTCTTCATGTTCCGATCCCGCGTGATCGACATCGAGCCTTCCGGCGGCCGATGGAAGGTCCGCCTGGAGGGAGGGGGAACGGTGGACGCCAGGAGTGTGATGATCGCCACGGGCGGCAGGTCATGGCCGGGCACCGGAAGCGGAGGGTGGGGCTTCACAATGGCTGCGAGGCTCGGCCACAGGGTCAGGCAGGCATATCCGGCCCTGGTCCCGCTCCGGTCCGAGGATGCCGGTTTCGCCGGGCTCTCCGGCATCGTCGTACATGCGGCGATATCCTCGCGGTTCGAGGGACGCCCCTTCACCGTGGAGGGCCCGCTCCTCTTCACCCATCGCGGCTTCAGCGGCCCAGTGACGATGGACGCCTCCCACGCCTTCACCGGGGCGGAGGAGGCGCCCGCCGCCCTCCTGGTCCGCTGGGGTCGTCCGGATGCATCGGAGTGGGAGAGGACGCTGTTGTCGGGGAAGGGGAGAATCCTCGGAGCGCTGGGGGAGCATCTGCCGTCGAGGCTGGCCGCGCTGCTCCTCGAGAGGGCGGGCTTACGGCCGGAAGCCCGTTTCGCAGAGCTGGACAGGCCGGGGAGGCTTTCCCTCCTCGCGGTTCTTACCCGGTTCCCCCTGCCTGTCTGCGGTCACTGCGGATGGGACGAAGCCGAGGTCACCGGAGGAGGCGTCGCTCTGGAGGAGGTCGATCCGGGGAGCATGGAAAGCAGGCTGCACCCCGGGCTACACCTTGCCGGAGAGGTTCTGGACGCCTTCGGTCCGGTCGGGGGTTGGAACCTCTACTGGGCCTGGCTGACGGGAAGGATGGCCGGACGGGCCTGACGACCCCGGAGTCCTGCTCCCCGGCCCGTCAATCCCGAGGCTCCACCGGGACGAGACCCAGGAAGAACCTGTGGTATTCCACCGGCAGCCCGGATTCGCTCGTCAGATCCAGGGTGCTTATCCTCTGTATCATCGCCTGCGGCGCAGGGAAGACGACCAGATAGGTTCCCTCCCAGTCGCCGTGGAGGACATAGGGCTCCCATGTGGCCCACATGGCTTGTATCTCGGGCGCCTTGAGCTCACTCTCCGCCCACGCGGTCACGGTCTTCAGAGCGAGTTCGGACGAATACCCGTCCGTGATCCCGATGCCGTCGCCCAGCTCGTCGAGGTCGTCCGCGTCGATCAGCCCGAGGCCCATCCGGTCCATGCCGGACCTGGAGACCACGAGCACCTCGCCGGATATCGGCGCCGCCTGAAGGTATCCATCGCTCAGGCCGCCCGGGAGCGGGAGCGGGAACGTCCCGGGCTCGAAGGCCACCTCGTAGTAGAGGAACTTATCGGAGAAGGAGTCGGACTCGCGATTGATGACGAGGGACCCCGTCTGCCTCCAGAGGGGCGCGGCCCAGTCGAACCCCGCCACTCTCTCCTCGGGCACGGAGGGCATCCGGGACTCCCCGGGGATATAGGGACACCGGGTGGATATCGAACTCCACCTGACCGCGGAGCCCCCGCCCGCTACCGAGGCGTCGATCCGGAAGGACTCGTCGGGCTCGGGGTACGCGTTGACTATCCGTCCCTGCGAGCGCACGGTCATGTCGCCCGTGAACTCGGGTCCGTAGATGTAGATGACCGGAGCCTCCGCCATCATGCCTGAACAGTCCCGCCAGGGCCCTCCGGCGTCGCCCACGGCCTCGACGATGTCGCGCCGGTAGACCACCGCGCCCCATTCGTGGACATAGATCCCGTCGTGACAGGGCGCTGTGATGGTATCGACCGCGGCAGCAAAAAAGAGCGGACTCAAGCTCCCACCTCCGGATTGCGCCGCCCGGCGGGACTCCAGGGAATCCGTAGCCGGGCCGGCATCATCTGATCTCGATCGGAGCCCTCTCGAGCGATTCGAGCGCCTTCGTGAACTTTGCGAGCTGGTCCCTGAACCAATCGTTGTCCGGCTCCCGCCGGAGCGCCTCGTCCTCCCAGGTGACCGCTTCGGCATATCTCCCGGCCGAATAGAGCGCCTCGGCCAGCGTATCGACGATGTTCATGTCGTCGGGGGCGAGCATGTGCGCCTCCATGGCGAGTTCCACAGCCGTCTCCGGCTCGATTCCCCTCACGGCCAGGGTCCATGCGAAGGCGTTCAGCATATGCGGATCCCGTTCGCCCGGGGTCAGGGCCCGGTCCATCATGCCCGGGAGGAAGCCCAGCTCGTACTCCGTTCCGGCGTCGGCATAGACAGGCAGGACGAAGACCGGCTCCCACAGGGCGTATATCCTGGCCAGCTCTCCCACAGGGTCGGCATGATCGTCGACCCGGATATCCACCAGCGCATCACCGACGCCCTGGTAGCCGCCTTCGGGCCTGTGCACCAGAAGCGCCGCCGACTGTCTCCCACGGCTGTCCCCCCCGGCCGAGTCGCCGGCTGAGAGCGCCCGGACGAGCCTGTACGACAGGGGCCCCCCGGTGGAGAGGAAGGTTTCCTCCATCGCCGCAATCACTTCGGGGCCGGTCAGGATGTTTCCCTGTATGGCGTATCCGGGCCCGGACACGCCTCCCGCCCAGGCGTAGGTGTCGGAGCCGGTGAACGTGGCCGAGCCGCCGTCCGCGTCGACGATGCCGACCTGCCTGTCCTTGAAGTCCTCGTCGGTCGATATGAGGATCTCGAGCGCCTCGCCGGCGGAAAGGCCGCCTGCGAGAAGTTCAAGCCCCGAAGGCCCGAGCGAGACGTTCGCCAGGGCCTGAGTGGCCACGGCGCCGCCGCCGCACTCGACCCACGGCACGATGTATCCGACTGCCAGGACTTTCGAAGCGACCGCGACTCCGCATTCGCCTGCGGCGGTGTCGACCGCGGCTATCGAGAACGTGGAGCAGACGAGCCCCTCCGGATGCTCCGGAAGTCCGCCTGCAAACGCCAGCGTGACCAGTACAGGAAACATTGCCAACCCCCCTCCGGCGTATTGCACGCCCGGCGGACAGGCACTGCCGGGTCTCCCTCCGGGATCCCGCCGTCTGCGACGATCCTGCCTTTTGTATAATCGAAGATCGGATCCGTCATCTCCGTGCCTCCGCCGGAACATACGTTTCACGCTGCGGATGTGAAACCCGCAGCGGCGTGGACGGACTCCGGAAGAGCCAACCGCCGGCGGCGGGATCGTCCGTCGCCGAGCTTTACGAATCCGGCAGCCCGGATATACTTCCGGGACACACATCACGGAGGAAGAATCAAGTGAGGAGACTGATGCTGGTAAGCGCCGCGGTCCTGATGGTCACATCGGCCGCATCCGCCGGTCTGCCCGGCATGATCCCCCGGGACGTCCTCTTCGGAAACCCGGAACGCCTGGCCCCGGAGCTGTCCCCGGACGGCAGCCTGATCGCCTACATCGCCCCCGCCGGGGGCGTCCTGAACCTCTGGCTGATGAACGCGGACGGCAGCGATCCCAGGCAGATCACGTTCGACGAGGGAAGAGGCGTCACGAACTACTTCTGGGCCGAGAACGGGCGCCACATCCTCTACATGCAGGACCAGGCAGGCGAGGAGAACACGCACGTCTACAGGCTGGACGTCGCCACCGGAGAGGTGACCGACCTCACTCCGTTCGAGGGCGTGAAGGCATACGTATCGGCGACGGACCGCGACAACCCCGACATGATCCTGATCGAGATGAACGCCGACAACCCGATGCTCTTCGACTCCTACGAGGCGGATCTGAACACGGGCGCGCTGACCCTCGTCGAGAGCAACCCCGGCTTCATCCTGGGCTGGATTCCGGACGAGGACATGGTCGTCAGGGTCGCCTTCGCCATGGACGGCGAGGGCGGACAGATGCTGATGGAGAAGGATTCCGAGGGCGGGTGGACGCCGTTCCTCTCCTGGGGTGTGGAGGAGCAGGTCTACCCCGTCCGGATGACGGGTGACGGCTCCGGGATCTATCTGAACAGCACGCTGGGTTCAAACACTTCCAGGCTCGTCAGGTACGACTTCGCCACCGGGGAGGAGACCGTTCTGGCCTCCGATCCTCTCTGCGACGCCGGAAGGGTCTTCTTCGACGAGTCGACGGTCGAGCCGCGCGCCGTTTCGTTCACGCACCTGCGCACCAGGGTCGAGATCCTCGATCCCTCCCTGCAGGCGGACTACGACTATCTGGCGACCGTGCACGAGGGAGACTTCTTCATCACATCCGCCGACCATGCCGACGACAGATGGATCGTAGGCTACACCAGCGTCGACAACCCTCTCAACTACTACCTCTACGACAGGTCCGAGGGCACCGCCGCCTTTCTCTTCAGCGCGATACCCGCCCTGGAGGACTACGAACTCGCCGAGGTCCGGCCGCTTCTCATCCCGGCCCGCGACGGGCTGATGCTTCCGTCATACCTCACTCTGCCCGCCGGGGTCGATACCACCGGGCTCCCGACCGTGCTGTTCGTACACGGCGGACCTTGGGCACGCGACCACTACGGCTACGATCCCATCACGCAGCTCCTTGCCAATCGTGGCTTCGCCGTGCTGCAGGTCAACTTCCGGGGCTCCAGCGGCTTCGGCAGGGACTTCCTCAACGCGGCGAACAGGGAGTGGGGCGGCGCCATGCAGGACGACATCACCGACGCCGCCATGTGGGCGGTGGAGCAGGGCTATGCGGATCCCGGCAGGCTCGTGATAGCCGGGGCCTCCTACGGCGGATACGCGACGCTCGCCGGGGTGGCGTTCACCCCCGACCTCTACGCCGCCGCCGTGGACCTGTTCGGCCCCTCGAACCTGATCACCTTCCGGCAGAGCGTGCCCGCCTACTGGAGGCCGATGGACGCTCTGCTGGACGCGCGCATCGGCAGCCTCGACGAGGACGCCGATATGCTCGCGGACAGGTCGCCCATGAATCACGCGGATGAGATCAGGACTCCGCTCCTCGTGATCCAGGGCGCCAACGACCCCCGCGTGGTGCAGGCCGAGAGCGACCAGCTCGTCGAAGCGCTCAGAACGGCGGGAACCGCAGTCGAGTATGTACTCTATGCCGACGAGGGCCACGGCTTTGCGCTGGAGGCCAACAACCTCGATTTCGCGGGCCGCATGGAGGAGTTCCTGGCCAGGCACATCGAAGGCGTCAGATTCGAGCCCTGGACTCCGGTGGAGGGTTCGACCGCCTCAGTGGTGGAGTAGCAGCCGGAGCCCGGCTGACGGGTCTCCCGACGGAGACAGAGGAGGGGAGGGGGCGACCCCTCCCCTCGTTCATATGCCACCTGCTAGCGGATGACCGTCATCCTGAGGCCCGTCGTCTCCTCCCCGGAGGTCACTGCGAGGAGATAGGTCCCGGTGGGCAGACCTTCGCACGAGAACTCCGCAAGGCCGCCGTCGGCCTCTGCATGGACCTTCCGTACGATCCTGCCCGCGAGGTCGCGAACCTCCACGTCCGCTCCCGTCCAGCCCTGAGGCAGAACGAGACACGCCGCGCCGCGCACCGGGTTCGCGAGAAGAGCGGGTCCGGCCGGGGCCGGTTCCGCGGGCCCCTCGATCCCCACTCCGCCGTCGAGGGAGACCCAGACGTTCCAGTCGGAGCCCGTCTCGTCGCCGGCCCAGGCTATGACGCCCGGGCAGAGGGCGGGGGCCCATGCGGGCCCGTCCATGTCGATGAGCAGGCCTGGAGTCGACCATCCGGAGCCGGTGAGCGTGGAAGCCCGGAGCCTCGCCGAAGCGCCCCTGCCCTGCTGCCAGGCCGTGAACAGGGCGCCTGTGGGGGACGTTCCGACGACAGGCAGGCAGGGCGCATCCGCGCCGGTCGAATGGATGGTTTCCGGAGCGCTCCAGGAGCCGCCGTTCCATGACCTGATCCTGATCGAGGTGCCGACGCCCGAGGCGTCGCCCTCCTGCCAGACCAGGCGCATCGCTCCTCCTGCAAAGGAGAGGGACGGCGAGCGCGAGAAGCAGCCCTCTTCCGTGAGCGCCACCGGGGCGGAGAACCCGGACGCATTCCCCCGCGACCACATGATCCGGTCGCCCTGGTGGTCGCTCCTGACCCATGCGACATGGACATACCCGGATTCGTCCGCGGCGCTCGTGGGCGAGAAGTCCTCGAAGCCGGCTGGACCGGACAGGATGGTCTCCGGGAAGGTCGTATCGACGGTTTTGATCATTATGTCGCCCTCGCCCCTGCGCCATGTCTGCCAGGCCAGCCAGAGTCTCCCGCCCGCGAGGGACAGGGACGGATCGACATCGTATCCGGAGCCGTCTACGAGGGTCGTAACCGTGCCGAAGCCCGCTCCGTGGGCGATCACGATGTCGTAGCCGTAGCTGGACTCCTCGAAGCTGGACCATGCCAGCCAGGGCTCGCCGGAGGCGTCGAGCGCGAGAGTCGGCTGGACGTCCCAGTATTCGTCCAGGTCGACGACCGTGACGGGCCCCCAGGAGGTTCCGTCATAGTGGCGCGTCGCGATGTCGAGACGGGCGGAGCCGCTGGTCATCCAGGCCACCCAGAGATTTCCCGCGCTGCCGGCCACCGAAGGGTAGCAGTCCGAATGCGGACTGGAGGAGACTCTGATCCAGGAGCCGCCCCCACGGGGTTCCGGGCCGTAAGGCGGGATGGCGGCAGTGGTTCCGGAGCCCGTCGGCCTTATCGTGGGGTCGCCCAGCAGAACGCATCCGTAGTGCCATGCCTCGTCGTGGATGCCGACCTGGTTCATCCAGTCCCTGAAGGACTCGCCCGGGATGCCGCCTTCGCCGATGGGCTCGTAGAAGACCTCGAAATCGAGCATCGAGCCCGTCTTGGTCGACCCCGTGGCGAGCTGGCAGTAGTCCGTGCCGAAGAGATACCAGTTGCCGAGGCAGTTGGGCTCGGTCCAGCGGCAGTTGGAGCAGGCGAAGAGCTGTATGAACACGGTCTGCGGGTTGATCTGGGCTATCTCTGGGGCCATCACCGTGCCGGAGTAGCCCGAGGTCGTCTTGAACGTGTGCCCCCACGGCGAGGAGTGGGACATGAGGTGTACGAACTCGTAGCCGTACGCGAGACGGTCGCGGTAGAAGGCTGCGGTGGTCTGATTCCTGTTGCTGTAGACGTCCACGGTCGGGTAGATGGAGGACAGCCCGCAGTTGCCGTAGTAATAACTCCAGTCGTCGTCGATGAAGGCGAGAGCCCTGGCCGGCACCGTCATCGCGCCTGTCCTGTAGAAATGGTTCTTGTCGAGGAAATCGGCCAGCATCCGGACCTCGCCGCCGAATTCGACGGCGTGGGCGTCTATGCGGCCGACCCAGATCTCGGCATCGACGTCGCCCGTGTGGGAGTCGTATAGCCCGTCGCCGTCCGCATCCCCCCAGTAGCCGTCGATATCCATGAAGTAGAGGTCGAGCGGGAACTCCTCGTGCGCTCCTCCCCATTCCCATTCATCCAGCTCGTACCAGGCCGCGGGCAGCCAGCCGATCATTATCACGCCGTCGACACCCGTGTGGCTCCTTATCCGGTTCCGCAGATCGGACGCGGTCCCGCCGGACACCTCCTCCATCGTCACGGTGAAACCCTCGGACTCGAGGTCGGCCTGGAACCGCGCGAGCCTGCCGGCCAGAGGCGCGGCGACCGCGGAGGAGACGAAAACGAGAACGTCCGAATCCCCCCTGTCCGCGCGGGGCGTGCCGATCGTCACGAAAGAAGGCTCCAGGGCCTCCAGCGGACATCGCTCGGTAGCGGCGAAGTCCATAACGGCGGCTCCGGCTGGAGGCAGCGGCAGCGCCGCGATGGTCGAAACGACGGTGATCAGGAAAGACACATCGGACCTCCCGGTGGAAAGCCTGCTTCGATCGCTAGGATACGAAAGCCCCGCGCCGCTGTCAGCCCGGGGAGGCCGGCTCAGGGCGCGGCCGGATTCCTTCCCAGGACGACGGCACAGAGCTTTTTGGGCCCGGTCCCCCATACCGGGTCGGCCTCCGGGGGGATGAAGCCCCTGCAGATGATGCATTCGACGCCGAGAGCGTCGAGGAGGCTGTCAGCTTCCGGAGAAGGCCACGTGTTCAGGACGGCGGCCGTCCGGGCGTAGCCTTCGGGGAGACTCGTGCTGTAGCCGTTCACCATCGGAGTGAAGTGAACGGTCTGACCCAGCAGGTTGCTGCATTCGGCGACGGGGGATTCCAGATCGGCCTCCATCGGAAGTATCGCAATGCGGGCGAAGCTCCGGGCTGCGAGCCAGCCGTGGAATCGTTCGAGCCCGGCGTCGACGAGGTTCATTGGCCCCGGCCACACCTCGGCCAGACAGAGGGCGATTCCGAGGGCGGCCAGGCCGGGCTTCCGGGAGACGGCCCTGCCTGCGGCGAGTATGGCGGGCAGGATGAACAGGAAGGCCGCTCTGGAGGGCAGCCTTATCGACGAGAACGCCGGGAGGCCGGCCAGCAGCCTCCAGGGTGCGGGAGCCACGGGCTTCCCGAACAGGACGAGGGTCGGGCCGAGGGAAACCGCCAGGAACAGCAGGGCCAGGGCGGCCAGAAACCAGCCGAAGGGAAGCCTGTCCTTCCTGTTGCGCCTGAAAAGCCAGGCTGCGGTTCCGGCCACGACTGCGAGACCGGGCCAGAAGGCAACCTCGCCCAGGGTCGTGGAAGGCCTGAATCTCCCCAGCAGCATGCTGTTCTCCCATGGAGAGACCAGGGCGGACACGTCCGTGGAGGCGACCGTGGCGACGGGCCACCTGGCCGCATGGCCGAAGTGCGTGAGGAGGAGGGGGATCACCGCCGCGAATCCGGCCAGTGTCCACAGCGAGACGCGCAAGAGGGCCTTCCAGCCGCCGCTGCGCGCCGCCCAGGGCAGGAAGAGGAGCAGTGCGAGGCCCAGGAAGAGGGCGTAGTAGAGCGAAGCCATGCACTGGAGCGCCACCAGCGCGCCGAGCCACGGGGCGCCGCGCTCGCCCTGGGCGATGCGGATGGCCTGACGGAGCGCCATGACCGCGATGCCGGCGGAGAAGAGCTGGATGTGCCAGAGGTGGCTCTGGAAGAAGGGCAGGCAGACGAAGGCCCCGGCGGCGAAAAGGGCGCCCGGCGCAGGCGTTCCGAGCTGTCCGGCAAGCAGGAACAGGGCGAACCCGGCGAAGGCCAGGGAGGCGACCAGGATCAGGTTGTGGGCGGCGAGGGGGGAGAGGCCCGCGAACCGGAGGGGCATCGCCGCGAGGGACTGGGTGAGGAGCAGGTCGTTCCTGCCGCCTGCATCCGGCTGGCCTTCGAAGACGGGTGGGGCCAGGGGATTCTCGAAATGGGTCAGGGCCTCGTGGTTCCAGGCCATGAGCCATGTGTTGAAGAAGGTGTCGGTCGGGTCGTGGGCGCCCGCTCCGGGACGGACGGCGAGCGGCCATGTGACGGCCGCCGCCAGCGCCGTACAGAGGACCGCCGCGGCGAGGATCTCGAGCAATCCCGGTGTCCGGGCTCCCCGGCTCCTGCGGGAACCGTAGCGTGATCCGGAAGGTCTCCTGCGCCCCGATCGCCCTGCCGCCCTCGAAGCCATCTAGTACGCCCTCGCCACTATCGCCCTGTGCACGGCCTTCCCGCCGGTCATGAAGCAGGGGCCCTCCCCGGGCTCCTGGTCGAGGGGGATGCAGCGGATCGTGGCCTTGGTCTCCTGCTGCAGGCGCTCCTCGTCCTCGGAAGAGCCGTTCCACCAGACCTGGCAGAAACCGGATTCGCTCTCGAAGCGGGCTTTGAACTCGTCGTACGTCGCCGCCTCCCAGGTCATGGAGTCCTGCCTGGATCGGGCCTCGTCGAGGAGTTCGTCCTGGATCGTGCGGAGCTTCGCCGTCGTTTCGGCGAGAAGCGAATCGAAGCCGATGGTGAACTTGGCGTCCCTGCCCGGGCGGTTCCTGGCGCTGCCCGTGACCACGCGGGAGGCAAGGTCGCGGGGGCCGAGTTCGAAGCGCAGCGGAACCCCCCTGACCTCCCAGTGGTTGAACTTGAACCCGGGGCTGACCGTCGTGCGGTCGTCAAGCCTGACCCGGACGCCAGCTCCCGCGAGTTCGTCGCGGATCCGGCAGGCTGCGGACATGACCTGCTCCCTCTCGGAATCCGTCTTGTGTATCGGCACCAGTACCACCTGCACGGGAGCGAGATCCGGCGGCAGCCTCAACCCGGAATCGTCGCCGTGGACCATTATCACGGCTCCGACCAGCCTGGTGGAGACGCCCCAGCTCGACTGGTGCACGAACTGCTGCTCGTTGTTCTCGTCCAGATACCGGGTGTTGAAGGCCTTTGCGAAGTTGGTGCCGAGATAGTGGCTGGTGCCCGACTGGAGGGCCCAGCCGTTCCCCATCATGGCCTCGATGGAGTACGTCTCCACTGCGCCGGCGAACTTCTCCCTGTCGGTCTTCCTGCCCGGGATGACCGGTATGGCCGCGTTCTCGTGCGCAAAATCCCTGTAGACGCCGAGCATCCTCATGGTTTCCGCGCGGGCCTCGGCCTCGGTCGCGTGAGCAGTGTGCCCCTCCTGCCAGAGGAACTCCGTGGTCCTGAGGAAGGCCCTGGGGCGCATCTCCCATCTCACCACGTTGGCCCACTGGTTGAGGAGCATGGGCAGATCGCGGTAGCTGCCTATCCATTTCGAGAACATGTGGTTGATGATCGTCTCGGAGGTGGGGCGCACCACGAGAGGCTCCTCGAGCTGCTTCCCGCCGCCGTGGGTCACGATCGCGAGTTCTGGGGCGAAGCCTTCGACGTGCTCCGCCTCCTTCTGGATGAAGCTCTGGGGGATGAACATCGGGAAATAGGCGTTCTCGTGGCCCGTCGCCTTGAAGCGCGCGTCGAGGCTGTCCTGGATTCTCTCCCAGATTGCGTAGCCGTACGGGCGGATCACCATGCATCCCCGCACGGGCGACGAGTCCGCAAGCTCCGCTTCGCGGATCACGTCCTGGTACCACTGTGCGAAATCCTGCTTCTGCGATGTGATGTTCTCTGCCATCTCGCCCCTCCGGGGGTCATTGCATTGCACGGAGACGCCCGGCGGGTCCGGCGCGATTCCCGTATAGTATTGCCGCGTGTCTTTCGGTAATCCTGTGTTTCAGACAGGCGCGGGTCCAGTGCGGGGTAATATGAAGAGAGCCGTCGGGCGGGACTAACGGGATGGAAGCTGGAACCGGAGAACGCAGGCCTCCTCTCCTATGCTGCGGAGTCTGGGTCGGCCCGGCCGATGCCGGGCCGTCGCGTGATCATGCCGTAGACGCGACCGGCGGAAAGGATGAGCAGGCTTGACCGGCCGGGCCTCCGGATGGCAGCCCGCCGCGATGTCCCGCGAGGAGTACGCCGCCAGGGCGGTGTCGCCCGGCTACGCCCGGGCTCTCGCGGCCAACCCGCCCGGGGCGGCCTCCAATCCCAACCTCCTGGCGTTCGGCAACTCGGGCGGGCTTCTACGCAACGGGGTGTGCTGGTGGCACTCCAGGTTCACCCGTGCCGCCCTCTACCTCGTGTACTTCGAGCCCTCGAAACCGAAGCCGGATGCACGCACCGCACGCAAGGCGATCAGATCGCTGATGAACGCCGACAGGGTGGTGGAGATTCCGGGCTACTCCTGCCTCAGGGATTTCTCGGCCGATTACGCCAAGGAAATCCAGAAGATCCTCGAAAGGAGGCAGATCTCGGACGGCGTGCTGAGGTTTGCATGGATCGACGGCCTTTCGGGATCGCACAGGGTGTCCGGGAGAAGACTCGGTGCTCTCCTGGACGGAATCCACGCCGAGACCTCCCGGGCCGGGCTCGCTTACGTGAAGCTGCAGATACACGGGATCGACGCCCATTCGCTGCTGGTGACGGAGATGGAGCCGCTCGGGGGCGGCGGTTACAGGTGCCGCTACCTGGACAGCAACTGGCCTCTCGAGAGGGTGTGGGAATACACGCCGGGGCCGTATCCCGAGTCTGCTGTGACAGGCATGCCGGGAGTGCCGTATCTTCAACGCACCGGCGAGCTGAGGAGGATCAGGGCGAAGGTCGCCGAGTTCGCCGACCGGGCCGGGAGGGGGAACGCATGAGGTCCAGGGTCATCGACTGTGCAGGGATTCTGTTGTCTGCGGCCGGAATGGGCTTTTCCGTCTCCCTGATCGACCACTGTGCGGCGTTCGTGCTGTCCAGGGGAGGATGGGTCGCATCGGGAGGCCCCTACGTCATAGCGAGTCCCGCTCCCGAATGGATCATGCTCCTGATGCCGGGGGCGGTTCTTCTCTTCACCGCATCGATCATGACTTCCATATACTTCTCGGAGAGGCTCAGGTGGCCGTGGCTCCTGCGCTTCGCCTGGTCTGGAGTATTCCTTACGATCGGGTATCGCTTCGCCTGCGCCGGGGCGGGCGGCGGAGAACCGATCCCCGGGTTTATCATCTGCGCGATCCTGTTCATCATCCTGGGGATCGCCCCGCTGGTGTGGATTCCGGTCGAGAGGATACAGAGGCGGAGGTCCGAACGGAAACTCCTGTGGGTGTACCGCAGCATGGACAACGTGAGAGCCGCCGGCCCGCCCCTCGGGGTAAGGGCCTATTGGACATGCGCCGTGACGGGCGCGGTTCTGGGTGTTGTCGCCGGATTACTTCTCCGCCGGGTCATCCCGGGGTAGGGCGGGGTCGGAGGAATGAGTGGAGGGCCGGGCCCTTCGGGACCGGAGTCGGAGTGACATGAGAAAGCTTGGAAAGATCGTTGACTGGAACGACAACAGGGGATTCGGCTTCATCGTCCCCGAGGGCGGAGGCGACAGGGTATTCGTCCACATCAAGGCCTTCCGCCCCGGCCAGGCGAGGCCCAGGGGCGGGGAGACGGTCGACTACATCCCCACGACGGACGACAAGGACCGCAGGCGGGCCGACGACGTGGTTTTCGCCAGGCGTCGGGCCGGCGGCAGGGGCGGAGGCGCGGGGCGTGCGGCTCACGCCTCGCGCAGAAGCGTTCTGCCTACTGTTCTGATGGCAGCATCGGCCGCCTTCCTGGTGTTCCTGGCATGGCTGGCGCTGAATAACCGGGCCTTCTGGGCGGTCCCGCTGGTCTACCTCGTCATGAGCGCCGTCTCCTTCGCCGTCTACGCCGCCGACAAGGCCGCGGCCCCGTCGGGCGGCCGAAGGGTGCCCGAGAACACCCTGCACGTGCTGGCCCTGCTCGGGGGATGGCCCGGAGCCCTGATCGCCCAGAGGCTGTTTGCGCACAAGACCCGCAAGACCGGGTTCCTGGTCCTGTTCTGGCTCACGGTCGCCGCCAACCTGGCGGCGCTGGCATGGTATCTCCTGCGGATGACGGCATCATAGGCACGGCCGGCAGGGAAGTCCTCTACGCCGACCTGACTTCCGGCGCGATACGGAGGACTCCTCTCGATCCCGCCCTCGAGGAGGTCTGGACAGGCGGGAGGGGGCTGGCCGGCGCGTTCATCCGCCCATTCTGCACCCTCTCCTGGGACGATCCCGCCATGCCGTTCGTGCTTGCGGCGGGCCCCCTGGCGGGCACCCCCTCGCCTTCATCCGGAATGGTGTGCGCCATGTGCATGTCCCCGCTGACCGGGACGGTGGGTGACGCCTCGGCCGGGGGTTCCTTCGCGTCCGGGATGGCGTGCGCCGGCCTGGCCGCGGTGGTGATCACGGGCAGAAGCCCCGGGCTCGCGGGGCTCGAGATAGAGGATGGTTCGGCCCGTCTTGTGGATGCGTGGGGGCTGGCGGGGCGGGACACGGCAGAGATCTCGAGGCTGCTCCGCGGCAGGGGCTCCTCCGTCGTGACCGGCCCCGCGGCCGACAACGGCGTTCTGTACGCGAACATCGTCGTCGACGGCCGCTACGCCGCGGGAAGGAACGGCCTGGGGCTCTGTCTCGCGTCGAGGAACCTCAAGTACGTCACCGTCAAAGGGTCGGGAAGGCCGCGCGTGGCGGATCCCGCAAGGCTTTCGGAGGCCTGCGCGGACATCTCGAGGCTGTTCTCGGCGAGCCCGGTGCTGATGGGCGGCTTCGGCTTCCATAACATGGGCACCGGAGCCCTGTACGACCTGATGCACGCCCGCGGCATGATGCCGACCGCCAACTTCAGGCGCACGAGCTTCGAGCCGGCGCCGGGCATGAACGCCCCGGCCTATGCGAGGCTGCTCGGATCGAAGAGGGCCGGATGCGGGGGCTGCCCGATAAAGTGCAGGCAGACAGGACGCGGCGGAGTGCATGTCCCCGGGTTCGAGGCCATGTC
This sequence comes from Candidatus Fermentibacter danicus, assembly GCA_001618605.1. Classification (GTDB taxonomy): domain Bacteria; phylum Fermentibacterota; class Fermentibacteria; order Fermentibacterales; family Fermentibacteraceae; genus Fermentibacter; species Fermentibacter danicus. The sequence continues at coordinate 119,264 of LKHC01000105.1, read as the reverse complement.
GCACTTCAGCGCCCTCGTCGAGAACGATGACATCTCCGTGGTTCTGACGGCCGACGACATCTGCATGCGCCTGGGCATGGACGCGACAAGCGCGGGCTCGACTCTGGCATGCCACGCCGAGATCGAAGAGCGGCGCCTCGCTCCCTCCGAAATGCTCGATCTCCTCCGCGCCGTCGGCGCCGGCCGTGAAGGCGGCCTGGGCATGGGTTCGCGGAGATACGCGGAGATGCGCGGACGCCCCGATTCCTCGATGACGGTGAAGGGCCTCGAGCTGCCCGCATGCGACCCCCGGGGGGCCTGCGGGATGGCTCTGGCCTACGCGGTGGCCACCAGTGGAGGCTGCTACATGCGGGCCTATCCGATCAGCCACGAGATACTCAGGAAACCGGTCGCCACCGACAGGTTCAGCTTCGCCGGAAAGGCCCGCATCATCAAGATCGCGGAGGACGCGAACGCGGCCATGGACTCGATCGGGGCCTGCAGGTTAGGCCTCCTGGGCGCGACTCTGGAGGAGTTCGCCGGCGCCCTGTCCGCCGTCTCAGGGATCGAGCGCTCCGCCCAGGACCTGCTCGATCTCGGCGAGAGGGTGACCTTCCGCGACCGGATCATGAACGGCCTCCGCGGCTTCACCGCAGACGACGACGATCTCCCCGCCAGGTTCTTCGAGGAGCCCGGGACGCCCGGCCCGTGGCCCTGCCTGCCGCCCGTACCGAGGGACGGGTTCCTCGATGCGCGCGCCAGGTACTACAGGATCAGAGGGCTGGCTCCGGACGGCTCGCCGCTGCCGGAGAAGGCGCAGGCCCTCGGCCTCCCTTCGGGGGCATGACGCCTTGAGGAAGCTGCTCTCGAAGTACGCGGACAAGCTGGCGTGGACGGGTCTCGCCGTGCCGGGCTCCATCCTGTTCGGCGGGCGTGACGATTCCGTGGAATGGGTGGGCGACGACTCCTCCAGACCCATATTGGAGGAGGTGTTCGAGAGGCTCGCGGTCGGCTCGCTCCTGCTCTTCCGTCCGTCCGAGCCATGGAGTTCGATGATCGGGCTGCTCGCCCCGGAGAGTGGAGGAGCGATCCGCCCCTCGGACTGCGAGAACCGCACCTTCCTGCACGAGATCCCCGTCGCCCCGCGGCTGGAGGCGGGCATTCTCGCCGGGCTTCTGGGGCGGAGGAGGAGCGCGGTCGTCCCCGGGCCCCGCATCGCCGCATGGGGCTCCGTGAGCCCCGAACAGGCGTTCGTTTCGGCAAGCTCGGTGTGCTTCTCCTGCTTCGTGAAATTCATGGCGGACTACCTCGACGCCCTCGAAGCCGGCCGAAGACCTCCGGAGGCCTGGAGGCGTGTCGTCGAGGCGGTGCGGAGTGGAGCCGGCGTCGCTCCCTTCGGCGCGGGCGGCGGGGGAGCGCTCTCGGTGGGGCCGTTCCGCAGCGAAGCCGCGGTGAGGGCCGCGATCGCCGAGGTGGGAGCGAGAACGGTGGAGTCCGGGCTGGTCGACTCGTACTTCGGGAACGTCTCCTGGCTGCTGGACGGGGTTCTCTACATAAGCCAGACGGCCTCGTCGCTGGACGAACTCGCCGGAGCCACGGACGCCTGCCCGCTCGACGGCTCCTCGTGCACGCCGATCACGGCTTCGAGCGAGTACATGGCCCACGTCGAGGCTCTTCGCGCCACGGGTGCGGACGGCATACTGCACGGGCACCCCAGGTTCGCCGTGATCTCGTCGCTTGCCTGCGGGAGACCCTCATGCGGGGGCAGGGGCTCGTGCCACATCCGATGCCCGCATGCCCGCCGCGCCGGAGGCGCCCCCATAGTGTCGGGCGAGATCGGCGCCGGACCGACCGGTCTCTATCGCACTCTGCCTTCCGCGCTCGCCGGGAGCGATGCGGCGATAGTGCACGGGCACGGAGTCTTTACAGTCGCCAGGGGCGACTTCAGGGGCGCGTTCGATGTCCTGTCGGGCGTCGAGCAGGCCTGCCGCGCCGAATACTTTGAGCGGATCGACAGGATCGACCGGGGCGGCTGAACGTTTCGACGGCGCCAGCCCGACCCCGGGGCGTCAGACCTCCGGGTCGGCCACCCTGCCCATGAACAGCACAGTCCCCGTCAGGTCGTCGATGATCAGGAACAGGAACGGTCTGTCCAGGACAAACTGCACCGGCTGCTCCTGCGGCATCGCCGTCAGGGCCATGGCGGCGCCGGTGGCGGCCGCGGCCTCGGTGCCGGTCTCGTCCACCTTGACGAAGGCCTTGTGGACCACGTCGCTCACGAACAGATCGCGCCCGCCCGTCATGCCTGAGAAGTCTGCCTCCAAGGGGTCGAAGGCCGAGGGCATGCCCATGCCTGACAGCACGGGCGGGAGCGAGTAGGAGGAAGTGCACTCGAATCTCGGCATGGCGAGGAAGACCTCGCGTCTGGCGAAGCCGGCTGTCATCGCCTTCAGGTCGTCCACGGCGAGACGCTGCTCGAACTCCCTTATGTCGCGGTCGGGGAGAATCGCCACCATCCGGGCCGCTCCGTCGGAGTAAGGCAGCGAGACGGCCCTGTAGCCCTCGCCGTCATAGTAGTCCGTATCGGCGGTCCTGTGCATCAGGGGAACCGTCTTCTCCTCGCCTTCGAGAGTGGTGAATGCGCCGTCGAAGGTCTGGTCGGGATCGAACTCTTCGATCCAGCTCCCCTTGAAATAGACTGCATTGGTGAGTATCACCCTGGTGGCGCAGGATACCGATCCGGGGCCGAGCAGGTCCTCGATGCGCCCGTTCGTCTTCTCGGCGACCCAGCCGTTGATGATCCGGCGCTGAGCTTCGGGATCACCGGAGAAGTCGACGTTCCTGGCCTCCGCCCCGTAGCACTCCGTCACTGTCCCGACGAACGGATCGAGCAGCCGGAAACCCGCCTCGGCCCAGACGGCGTTGGCCGCGTCGAGTTCGACGGGGGCGCCCTCGCACAACTCCGCACGAGCCTCGGGACCGAGCATTTCAGAGATTCGGCGGAAGCCTGCGTGGACCAGTGGAGGGTCCATGTCGAATCCGAGTACCGAAGCCATCTCCTCCGCGGTCGTTCCGGAGGCTCCCGCCCAGGTCATGGCCAGGGCCGACGAGATGCTGTAGGGGGAGATCGTCACGTTGCCGTCGCCGCTCTCGAGGCAGAGCCTGCCGAAGAGGGCCAGTGCGAACTCCCCGTTGCCGGCCGAAAGGGCGGCGAGATCCGTATCGGTGATGTCGGGCGCGGGGGCGCCATCGGACACCGGGTCCTCGACCACGCCCGGTCCGCCGCATGCGCCCGGCAGCATGGCGGCCGCCGCGGCAAGGGTCATGATAATCCTGTGCATCGGTCCTCCTTGTTGCCCGGCGTGCCGGGACGATGGTTCGGTCTGCCGGCATTCTATAGCCGCCCGCCCGCCGTGGGAACCCCCGCGCATCCTTCCGCCGGTTTGACATTCCGAAATTGTTGACTTACTGTATTCGATGGGGGGCCGAAGCCTGCGAGTGCTTTGGGTACCGATGGAGGCAGCGCCCTTCTGCTGGCCGATGCAGCAACCATCCCCTCCCTTGGGTTCGGTGAGCAGCAGAAGCGACGACAGAAGGCCGTTCAAGTCCTCTAACCCTACCGTGACGTCATTCGTCATGCCTCGGCCCCCCTCGCTCACATGGCAGAACCGACGGACAGCTCGGCCGGAGCATCGGGATGGGTGTTCGATCTGAAAGGTAAACTCCTCGAGGCGGTCACCGACCGGTACTACCGGGCGATACTGGTTGTCTGCGGGGTCTACAGTATTGCCGTGGCGCTGATCCCTTTCCTGCGTCTGGTCCCGAGATGGCCTGCGCAGCTCGCCATCCTCGCCCTCCTCTACGCCGGCCTGGCGACCCGTGCGATCCCGGACTGGATCAGGCGATGGTTCTACTACGCCATGCTGACCCTCTCCTACCAGGCTCTCAGACTGGTCGTCTCCACGCGTTCAGACGGCTTCCACGGATCCGGCATCATCGCCCTGGAGGAATGGATCTTCGGCACCCTGCCGACCGTCTGGCTGCAGGAGGCCCTGCATCCGACCCCGGGCTTCGCATGGTACGACTACGTCTTCGCCGTCCTCCACGCCTCCCTCTTCGCCTTCCCGTTCCTCCTGCCGGGCATCCTGTTGTGGCGCAGGGGCAGCGACTCGATGAAGAGGGCGTCCACAGCGGTGGTGTTGATCTCCCTGGCTGGATACCTCACCTATGTCCTGTTCCCACTCACGCCTCCCTGGATGGCCAGGCTGGAGGGTGACATCCACCATGCCGAGAGGGTCGTCTACATGGCCCTGTGCAGCTTCACCAGCGACTGGCTGTCGGGGGCCTTTCAGCCCAGCCCGCGCGGAGCCATGCCGTCCCTGCATGCAGGACTCCCGTTCATGACCCTCCTGATTTCGCTGCACGAATTCGGGAGGCGCGCATGGTGGGTCGCCCTGCCCGTCGCCGCCCTGTGCTTCGAGATCGTCTACGGGGCCGAGCATTATGTTGTGGATGTGGCCGCCGGGCTCGTGTACGGGCTGGTATCCTACCTGATCGTCTACAGGAAGCTGTTCCCGGACGCCCCCGGCGGGGGTGCTCCGGCTGCAGAAAGGGTCGAGTGACCATGAGGACCGTTCCGGATTTCGCTAAGATGAAGGCCGAGGGCAGGAAGATCGTATCCCTGACGGCATACGACTACCCGACCGCACTCCTGGAGCAGGAGGCGGGCATCGACTTCATACTGGTCGGTGATTCCATCGCCATGGCCGTCCTCGGCGAGGAGACCACGCTGGGGGTCACGGTGGATATGATGCTCCCGCACGTCAGAGCCGTGAGGAAGGGCGCCCCGGAAACCTTCGTCGTGGCCGACATGCCGTTCGGTTCGTATCAGGCCTCGGACGAGAGGGCGGTCGATTCCGCCGTGCGGCTGGTCGCCGAGGGGGGCGCCGACGCGGTCAAGCTCGAAGGCGGCGCGCCGATGCCTCTGGCTAGGACTGCGGCCGTCATCGCATCGGGAATACCCGTCATGGGGCACGTCGGCCTCCTTCCGCAGTCCGTCCGTGCATCGGGCGGATACAAGGCCGTCGGGGCCGGCCAGGCCGGTCGGGTGATGTCGGAGGCCAGGGCGCTCGAGGATGCCGGTGCCTTTGCGGTCGTTCTCGAGAGTGTCGACGAGGGGATCGCGAGGGACGTCACCGCAGCCCTGTCGATCCCGACCATCGGAATCGGGGCGGGCAGGTTCACGGACGGCCAGATACTCGTAGTCGGCGACATGCTGGGAATGACGAGGGGCTTCGAGCCGAGGTTCCTCAAGAAGTATGCCGATCTCGGGGCGGAGGCCGGCAGGGCGTTGTCCGAGTATGCCGCCGAAGTGAGGAGCGGCGCCTTCCCCGAGGCGCGCCACGCCTACGCGCCGCTCAGGGAGCCGGCGGAGTGAGAATCCTCGTCGCAGGCTCCGGCGGCAGGGAGCACGCCGTCGTAAATACCCTCTCCCGCCGCGGAGGCCACGATCTGCATGCCGCGCCGGGCAACCCGGGCATGGCGGCGGTCTGCGAATGTCATCCAGTCAAGGCCGATGACATACAGGGCCTCGTGGCCCTCGCCTCCCGGCTGGGAGCTGACCTTGTCGTACCGGGCCCCGAGGCGCCGCTGGTCGCAGGCATCGCGGACGCCCTCGAGGCCTCCGGCATACCCTGCTTCGGCCCTTCCGCCGCATGCGCCAGGCTAGAAGGCAGCAAGTGGTTCGCCAAGGAGCTGATGACCTCCGCCGGGGTTCGGACGGCGCCGGGGCTGCTCTGCACGACCCCGGGGGAGGTGCGCGAGGCGACCGGCGGCTCATGGGACGGATGGGTTCTCAAGGATGACGGCCTCGCGGCCGGGAAGGGCGTGTTCCTGCCGGACGGAGAGGCCGGGGCCGAGGATGCCCTGGGCAGGCTCTTCCCCGGAGGTGGAGGCAGGGTGGTCGTAGAGCGGAGGCTCTGCGGCCGCGAGGTGAGCATTATGGCGATCTGTTCCGGCGTCGAGGCTCTCGTGCTGCCGCCCAGCCGGGACCACAAGAGAGCGTACGACGGCGACAGGGGCCCCAACACCGGCGGGATGGGCGCGGTCTGCCCGGCGCCCGGCATCCCGGACGGCTTCGAGGACTGGGCGCTCTCGAACGTGGTGCGGCCGGTGCTGGGCGAGCTGCGCCGCCGGGGCGCCGACTACAGGGGCGTGCTTTACGCAGGCATGATCCTGGCGCCGGAGGGGCCGTCCGTACTCGAATTCAACTGCAGGTTCGGCGATCCGGAGGCACAGGCCGTCCTGGCTCTGCTGGAGGGCGACATAGGAGCGGTCTTCCTCTCCTGCGCCACGGGTAAGCCGGACTTCTCCGGTATCGAAGTTCTGCCCGGGGCCTCGGCCTGCGTCGTAATGGCCTCCGGAGGTTATCCGGGCACATACGCGAGCGGCTTCAGGATCGACGGGATCGACAATGCCGGGGATGTCACGGTATTCCATGCCGGCACCGCCGTGTCGGAGGGCAGGCTCGTAACCGCGGGCGGCAGGGTGCTCGGAGTCACCGGCACCGGCGCCGGCCTGGGGGAGGCCCTGGAGAGGGCATACGCAGCCGTGCGTGGGATTACATTCGAAGGAGCCTTCTGGCGGGAGGACATCGGAGCGGTCTAGACGGCCGCCCGTGCGCCGGCACCCGCCCGGAGGCGGGAGACGCGAGGGAGGATGATGGCTGCCAGAGTCGGGATAGTCATGGGCAGCGAGAGCGACAGGGAAGTCATGGACCTCGCCAGGGCCGTCCTGGAGGATCTCGGGGTCGAATGCGACGTCAGGGTCATGTCCGCCCACCGGAACCCGGACGAAGTCGCCGCCTATGCGGCGGGAGCTGAAGCCGCGGGCATTCGCGTGCTCGTGGCCGGAGCGGGGCTCGCGGCCCATCTGGCGGGCGCCGTGGCCGCCCGCACCATCCTGCCCGTGATCGGAGTGCCGCTCGAAGCCGGCCCGCTCAACGGACTGGACGCGCTCCTGTCCACGGTCATGATGCCGAAGGGCGTCCCCGTGGCCACCGTGGCCATAGGCTCGCACGGAGCGAGGAACGCGGGATTTCTAGCCGCGCAGATCCTGGCCCTGGCCGACCCGGAACTGGGACGGAGGCTCAAGGCGAAGCGGAGGATGTGAAAACGGGAAGGATCATCCGCATCCAGCCCTCCTTCCTCTCCGCCGTACAGACAGGGGATGCGGCCGATGTGCTTCACGCCGGCGGGATACTCCTCTACCCCTCGGACACCGTCTATGGGCTCGCCTGCCGTGCAGGGAGGCCGGACAGCGTCAGACGCCTTGCCGCCATCAAGGGTTACGGCGCCGGCCGGCCCTTCATCGTACTGGCATTGGACATCGGGATGGCGCACGATCTCGCGGAGATGGACGAGGACGAATCGGCCCTGGCTGCGGAATGCTGGCCCGGCCCGTTTACCATGGTCCTCCGTGCCGGCAGGTCCGCCCCCGGCTGGGTGTGCGCGCCTGACGGGACGATCGCGGTCAGGGTGCCCGCCGACCCTCTTTCCAGGGCGATCCTCGGCGAGGTCGGATACCCCCTCGTGAGCACGAGCGCAAACACCCGCGATCATCCCGCCGTGCTGGACTTCGCATCAGTCGAGGAGGCAGTGCGGAACGCGGCCGACCTGTGTATCGACGGAGGCGTGCTCGAAGCCGCAGGCCCGAGCCGCATCGTGAGGGTCAGGCGGGGTTTCGTGGAGATACTGCGCTGATCCATTGAACGAACCGGGCTGGAGGCCGCCCGCCGGGCATTCCGCCCCGCAGGCCCTCACTCGTCAGGCCTGCCGCCCGCGCTCCACCCTTCGAGGATGTCGGAGACGATCCCGCGGACCCTGTCCCTGAGCCTCCCGTAGTAGACGGATGCCGCCTCTGCGGAGAACGGCTTCGCCTCGCCGTCGGAGTAGCGGATGGAGCAGACCGGCACCGGGTAAGTCCTGACTCCCTCGCGGTCGAGCCAGGAGCCCGAGCCGTCCCATTCCGGCACGAAGTCCGGGATGGCGGCATGGACGAGGGCCAGCTCGTCTGAACCGCCGTGTCCGGCAGACGAGCCGAACACCTCGCGGGCGATGTCGTCCCCCACCACCCACCAGTCCACCAGTGCGGTCTTCACGCCGCAGGACTTCCAGACTTCGGAGAGGGCCTCCGAAAGGGTTTTTGAGTTGCCTCCGTGGCCGTTGAAAACGACCACCCGCTCGACGCCGGAGATGGACAGCGAGTCGAGCAGCTCCACGATCATCGATCTGTAGGTCTCGCTCTGCAGCCACATGCCGCCTGGATACCCCGACAGGGAGTTGACCAGCCCGAAGGGCAGGGTCGGGAGCAGGACGGCGCCGAATTCGGGCGCCAGATCCTCCGCCAGCTTCTCGGGGGCTATGACGTCGGTCCCCAGGGGGCCTGCATCATGAGCCTCGACGGTTCCGACCGGCCAGAAGCACAAGCTCACGTCCAGCTTGACGAACTCGTGCGTCGTCATCCTGAGCAGCTTCATTCCCTCCTCCTCCCCCCGCCTGATCTGCGGAGGCCTGCGACGACCGCCCTCAGCAGCGAGGGCGGGTGCATCAGGATGTTGGAGTATGCCTGGTTGGCCAGCGGACACCAGCACTCGCCCCTGCGGATGGAACGACGAATCTCCCTGGCGCGCCGGGAGTTCCATGCGGAAGCGAAATCGCCTTCCGGGCCGACCCTGCCCATCTCGGCGGCATAGGCCCTGATGGCGCAGGGCCATACGGCTCCGTCCGCATTGATGTGGACGTTGAGCAGTCCGGCGTAGCAGGGGATCACCTGGCGCTTCTCGCGGAGGATCCTCACAACCAGGTCGTAGTACACCAGCCTGAGCCCGGAGGTGATCCTTCCGAGCAGCCGGGCGTGCCTGATCTTTTCGACCGTCGCGCGGCGGAAGCCCTCCATTATGTTCCCGTACGTGGCGGGATCGGGCGTGATCCTGGAGCCGACGTTGAAGAACTCCTCCCGCTCCTCTGCGATCTCGTTGATGTAGGTGTCCACTCCGAGGCCTCTGGCGTACTCGATCACCTCCGGCAGCTCTCCGGAGTTGAACTTCGATATGACGGTCCCCACTCCGACATGGAGGCCGGGGTACTCCCTCCTGAGGGCTGTGAGCCTTCCCAGCGTGTCGAGGAGCCTGTCGAAGTTGCCCGGCACGCCTCTTATCTCGTCATGCCTCGCCCCGATTCCGTCGAATGACGGCTTCACGGTCAGGGCCGTGCCCGGAGACTCGCGGCGGATGATCTCGAGCATCTCCCGCGTCGTCTCCTCGATCCTGCCGGGCATAAGTGCGTTCGTGGGTACATGGATGACGGCCGGGCGGAGGTGCCGGCATGCCAGGCGCACGATCCCGGGGAGGTCGCTCCGGAGGTATGGCTCGCCTCCGGAAATGTTGAAGAAGAAGGTTCTCCCGATCGACCTGAACATGGCTTCGATCGCGGCGAGATCCAGTTCCGGCAGCTCCGGGGCCTTCCAGATCATGCAGGTGCCGCATCTGGACTGGCACCTTCGCGTGACGGAGAACGTGACGTTGATCGGGGCGGGCGGCCTGCACAGGCCGTACCGGGCCGGAAGCGCGAAGAAGGCGGACACGGCCAGCCCCGCCATCTTCGGAATCTGTGACAGCCTGCGCGAGAATGCTTCGGACAATGCAGCCTCCAGGGCGTAGAACGCCTCTACGAGCATCAGGAGAAGCCTGTGACACAGGGACACGGTGACCGCCACCGCGATGCCGCCCACAAAGGGAGCCAGGACAAGGCCCTGGAAGGACTCCCTCACCCCTATCCCGCCGGGAACGAACACCCAGACCAGGGATACGAGCCACGAAACCGGCATCACGATTATACAGGCGGCGAGCATTGCGAACCCGTCTCCGGCCCCCAGGCCGGCGAAGTCGAACCACAGGAAGAGCGAGAAACCCCGCAGAGCCCAGGACAGCATCCCCGTAGAAATCATGTAGAGACCGTCCATGACTCCGATCCGGGGGATGCTCAACCTGCCGGCGGCCCTGCCGAAGCGGCCGGTCATCCTCTCGATCAGGAAGGTTCTTATGCCCGGCGCCGCCAGGGCCAGCAGAACGACGGCGGAGGCCGCCGCGATGTAGGCTCTGGTCTCCGGAGGCAGCCCGGCTCCCCCGGAGAACGGGATCACCGCAAGCGAGAGCAGGCAGGCGGAGATCATCAGGTAGATGTTCTCGAAGGCCATCGACACCAGCGAGATGCCGGTTCCCATTCCCCTCGACCGGAGGAAGGCGAGCCTGCCGAGGAACATCCAGAGACGCCCGGGGATGTATGAGCCTGTCTGGGTGATGAACCAGTTCCTGCGGAGCGCGGTCCGCGGAACTCCGGCGCCTGATGCGCCTATCAGCCTGACCCAGGGGGCCGGGGCGAAGTAGAGGCCGGCGAGGGCCGAGAGAACCGAGGAGACGAGCAGCGGCCACCGTCCGGAGAAGTCCAGGCGCGGGACCAGCGTGCCGACATCCCCCTTCCAGGACGGCCACAGGCCGAAGATGAACCAGAGGATTCCCCCCGCCAGAAGCGCAAAGCCGAACCACGCTCCCAGACGGTTGAGGGTGTCATGCCGCACTGGCGCCAGACTTCCTGCGCCTCCTGGACGCCAGCTCGAAGGCTGCCGCGACGGTCGTCAGGAAGGCGGAGACCGCAGACAGGAGAAGTCCGGTGGAGAAGTCGGAGGTGTCGTAGGAAAAACATACGGTATGTCTGCCCGCCGGGACGGCGACGGCCCTCATCCAGCCGTTGGCCCGCAGGAGCGGGGTTTCCGCGCCGTCGACCCGGACAGCCCAGCGTGGATGCCAGGTGTCGGCGAGGACCAGAAGGCCGGGCTCGCCTGATTCCACGGCGATCTCCACCAGTTCGGGCGCGTCACGCGCTATCTCCGCAGAGCCGCGGCCGCCGACCGGTTGAGGGATGCCCGGATCTCCGGATACCGTGCTGACCACCTCCGGCGGAAGTCCGAAGGCCGAAGGGTCGCCCTCCTGAACCCACGCCCCGGGCATGAAGGCTCTCGGCATGGGAACCGTCAGCTCCGGCGGGAGGGCCGGGGCCGTCGAGTCGGAGGCGATCCTGCGGGCCAGATCGTCGTAGGTGGCGACCATGCCGCCGTCGACGAGCACCGTGAATGCAGTGGAGCGGACATCCGTGAAACCTCCGGAGGAGATGCCCGCCAGCATGGCGTCGACCGCCTGCGTCCTGGCGGCATGATAGCCGGTCACGGAGCGTATCCCGAACGGGACGAACTGGTTTCCACCGGGGAAGATGCGCCCTCCGCCCACCGCCTCCCGCAGCCCTTCCGGCTCCGGGTGGAGGTCTTCCATCCTCGTCTGGGGCAGATAGACCTGGAAGTCCCTGTCCAGGGGCACGAGTTCGAAGGCCGCGACGGCCGAGACCATGAGGCATGCGGAGCCCGGGCCGATCCTCTTCCGGGAGACGGCGAAGACTATGACGGCCATGCATGCCGAGACGGCAGCGGCTCTGAGGAAGTCGCCGGAGGCCAGATCGACCCTCCTGTCGACCAGCTCCGGGAAAGCTGACGGAGAGGCTCCCGCCCTGCGCCACCATCCGGCCTGGGCAGAGGAGAGGATGGGCCTGCAGAAGGCGAACAGAACGAGACAGAGGGCGCCCCATGCGGCGATGGGTTTCCAGCAGCGACCGGCCCGCACGCCGGATACGACGGAGTCGAAGCCGGGGCCGGCGAGAAGCGATATTCCGGAAGTCGTGAGGAACGCCGCCATGTGCGGAGCCCTCAGCTTCCTGAAGACCGGAACGATGTCGTAGAGGATGCCGTAAAGGGGGGTGTATCCCCCCCAGGACACCAGCAGGCCCAGCAGGGCCACCGCACCCAGCGCCATGCCCCTGTGCGTCCTGCGGGACAGCAGGGCGACCGCCGCCAGGAGCAGGACCGAAACTCCGGTGAACTCGCTGGACAGCCGCAGGCCGAGCCTGCCCCAGTACACGGGCCCGCCGCCCGCCTCGCTGTCGGGGAACCCGTGCCGGTATCCGAACAGGTGCGGGAACGCCATCGCGAGGGTCTCCTCGGGAGGCATCGAATAGCTTGCGGATTGCGAGAGCGAAAGATCCTCGCCCCGGGTCGAGGTTCTGGAAAAGTTGTAGCCCGGGAGCATCTGGACTGCGCCGAGCCCCATCCCGAGCAGGGTCATCGCGGCGACGCCCGAGGCCGCGACAAGCGCATTCCTCACGCCGGGGCGCTCCAGGAACCTCCAGGCCAGCCAGACGGTCGCCGCCAGGACGCTGTAGAGGAGCATCTGGGGATGGCTGGAGAGGGCCTGCATCCCGAGACAGAAACCTCCGACGAACAGGAACCACGCCCTCCGCGTGCCCCACCATCTCTCGCAGGCGTAGAGGAGCAGCGGCAGAAAGCTCCAGGACACCATCTTGCTGGTGTGTCCGGCGTAGAAGAGGGTGTTGGCCCAGGCGCCTGCCGCGAAGGCGATCGTTCCGACCATCCTGCCGCCTCTGGAGACTCCCAGGGATCCGAGGAAGAGCCAGGCCGACAGCGCGGCGATGAAGGCCTGGACAGGCCAGATGAACCGCACCGACGCCTCCGGGCCGGCTGCCAGCAGAAGTAGCCCGCGGACGGGATAGAACACCGGCGCCGAGAAGGAGGAGAAGAATGGGATGCCGCAGTAGATGTACGGGTTCCAGTGCGGAATACGGCCCTCGGCAAGGCTCGAGGCGGTGTAGGACAGGAAGGGGTATCCCTGATGGACGGTGTCGCTCAGCTCCCCGCCCGGGAGGCGGTTCGAAACGAAGACCGGCCAGTAGATGACGAGAGCCAGCCCTGCGGCCAGCAGCAGGACCAGGCAGCGGTCAGAGGGCTTTCCGGCCAATCGGATCTCCCTTCGAAGCCTCGCGCCCGAAGGCGACGAGGGCCGTGACGACCTCGAAGACCGCCATGAGCAGAGTCTGTCCGAATACGGCCGCCATGACGGGCGCAATACCAGAGCCTCCGTCGCACATTGCGGCGGTGGCGGCCTCGCGGACTCCAATGCCGCCGGGAACGAACACGACAATATACCCGGCGAGCCAGGAGAGAGGCGCGGCGGCGACCGCCGACCACAACCCCCTCGTGCTGAGCCCGAGGCCCTCCAACCAGAGCCAGATCGACACCCCTCTCATGGTCCAGGCGGCTGAATACGCCCCCACGGCCCTGAGGGAAGTGGACAGCCTGACGCCGGTGAACCCCTCCACGCCCTTCAACCTGAACGCCAGCCTCTGTACCGGACTGAGAAGGGGCAGCAGAACCAGCGCGGCGGACCCCGCCGCGGAAGCCGTCCTGAGTGTGGCGGGAAGATCGCCGCCCGCCAGCAGGACCGCCGGAAGGGCCACCAGGCCGACCGAGGCGAAGCTCACGAGCACCTCCCAGACGGAGGCGGCAGCCGCCCTGGAGAGCGAGAGGCCCTCCGACCTCAGGAAACCTATCCTTCCGGCGAAGAGCCAGATCTTTCCGGGGATGTACCTGCCGAGCTGGCTGGCGAACCAGGCTCCGGCAAGCCGGCTGCAGCGGGTTGATGCGCCCAGATCCCTGGAGATCAGCATCCAGCCGGCAGGATTGATGGCGAGTCCGCAGAAGAGAAGAAGTGAGGAGACCGTCAGCCGGACGGGGTCCGGATCCCATCCGGCGTTTCTGAAGGAGCCGCCTATCTCCGACCAGCGAAGCGCGATCTGCCGGACCGCGATCGCCACGGCCAGGACCAGCAGCACGGCGGACAGGACGCCGAAAAGCCTCTTCCAGGAGGCGGGTTTCAGAGCAGCCCCTCCGACTTGTACCAGGAGACCGTCCTGGAGAGGCCGTCCGCAAGCCCGGTCTCCGGGTGGAAGCCTGCGTCGGAGGCCCTGGCGATGTCGACCCAGTGATCCTTCCCGAAGAGCTGGAGGCGGCTCCGGGAGAGCTGCCGCGGAGCGAGCGGGCCGAGAGCGAGGGCGATTCCGAAGATTACCCTGGGGACGGGTATGGTCGCGAGCCTGACCCCTTCGGCCGCGGCGACGGCCCTTACCAGTTCCGCCACGCTGACGACCTCCGGCCCGCCTATGTTCCATAAGCCCGGCCCCAGAATGCCTCCCGGCAGGGAGGCGAGCACCGCCCGGGAGACATCGCCGGCGAAGGTCGGCCTGAGTTTCGCGCCACCGAGGCCCACCAGCGGGAACCAGCCCCTGCGGACCTGCCTGAAGAGGCTCAGCTTGTGGCGGTCTCCGGGGCCGTATACGAAGTCCGGCCGGAGGATGGTGAGTAGTTCCGGCGGCAGAACGGATTGCAGGATGCTCTCGGCTTCCGCCTTCGATTCCTCGTATGCGCCCCATGGGGCCGGAGGGGAGTCCTCCCGGGAGCCACCGATCAGGCCGGCCACTCCCGGAGTGCTGAGATGGATCATGGGGACGCCCCGCGAAGCGCATTCGTGGCCCAGCATGGCGGGAAGACCGGTGTTGGCCGCCCTCAGCTCATCTCTGGAGATCCCCGGGACGCCCAGCCTGCCGGCCGCGTTGACGGCGACGTCGAAGCTCTCCGGGACCGAAGAGGGGAGGAGATCCCCGGAGTCGGACCTGCGGTGGGGCAGCACCTCGTGTCCTGCGGCTTCCAGGGCGCGGGCCGCCTCCCCGCCGATGAACCCTCCGGCTCCGACCAGGAACACTCTCACCCCAGGGCCTCCAGCAGCGAAGAAGCATAGGTCTCCCAACTGAAGCGGCGGGCGAGGCCGGCGATGGCCGTATGCGACGATGCGTCCCCGGCCAGCGACAGGGCCTTCTCCACGGCGGATGCAAGTCCGGCGGGGTCGCAGGGCTCCGCCAGGAAGCCCGTCCTGCCCTCCTCCACCAGTTCGGGCAGCCCTCCCGTGCGGGTGAGCACCAGGGGCTTGCGGAAGGACAGCGCGATCTGTGCAACCCCGCTCTGGGTCGCGCTCCGGTAGGGCAGGGCCACGGCGTCGGCCGACCTGAAGACGGCGTCCACCCGGGAGTCCGGTATGAATCCTTCGATCCACCTGACCCTTCCGGACAGATCCTCCCGGCCCAGCCGTTCGAGAAGGCGCTCCCTGCCGGAGTAGCATTCGCCGGCCACGAGCAGGTCGATTCCGTCCGGGAGCATCGCAACCGCTTCGAGCAGGTCGTCGAGCCCCTTGTAGGGCCTGATCAGGCCGAAGAAGAGCACTGTCCGCCTGTCCGGATCGAGCCCGAGTTCCGCTCTCGCTTCCTTCACGGAGCGTTCGGGTCCGACGTACTGGTCATAGATCGGGTGGAAGAGGCGGAGTATCCTGGAGCCGGGTGCGATTCTGACGGCCTCCTCCTCGTCGCTCGCGCTGTGGACCACCAGGAGCCCGCAGCTCCTGAGGAAGCGCCGCGCGAGCGATCCGGCGAGAGGGAACGACTCGTGGGGCATGACGTTATGGCACACGGCCGCCCGGCGGACGCTCCGGGGCAGGCCGTGCATGAGCGCCGGGGCGAAGAACGGGTGCCAGTACTGCGCCACCGTGAAGTCGGGCGACATCGCGGCGATCCTCCGGGCGGAGCCGGGCCAGGCGAGGGGGTTGCAGGAATGCAGGAAGGCGTCGGCCGCCTTGTGGTCTTCGCGGGAGCCGGTAGCCCCCGGATCGAGCTGCGAGGTTCCAGGGAAGAGGATCGGAGGATACAGGTACGAATAAGTGACGCGACGGGTTTCGCAGATAGCCGACAGGGCCGTCTCGAGCCTCAACGAGAACTGTGCGATCCCCCCGCGCCACGGGGGAAATGGGCCCGCGAGGGCGAGCCGCATCAGTCCGGGGGCCCTGCGGTCCCGGGGAGGATCGTTTCCACGATGTTGAAGGGCTTCTTCCCGGGCATGAACCTGAGCACCATCTCCCCGAGCAGCCCGAGCGAGACGAACTGGAAGCCTATCATCATCAGGAACACTCCCAGCAGGAGCAGAGGGCGTCTTCCGATCGACTCCCCTCCCAGCCACAGCACGGACAGATAGGCGGAGACGAGGAGCCCGCCGGCGAACAGCGTGGTGCCTATGCCGCCGAAGAAGTGCAGAGGCCTGAAGGAGTAGCGATGCAGGAACAGCACGGTCAGAAGGTCCGCATAACCCCTGAAGAAGCGTGCGAGGCCGTACTTGCTCCTGCCGAACCTGCGCGGCCTGTGGTTCACCGCCTTCTCGCCCACCCGGTAGCCGAGCTGAGAGACGAGCACAGGAGTGTACCTGTGCATCTCACCGTACAGGTCCAGCCGTCGGGCAGCCTCGCCCCTGTACAGCTTCAGGCCGCAGTTGAAATCGTGCAGGGGGAGCCCGGTCGTCATCCGGACCACGGAGTTGAAGAACTTCGAGGGAAGCCGCTTGGACAGCGGGTCGAGCCTGTTCCGCTTCCATCCGCTGACAAGGTCGAGACCCCGTTCCTCCAGTTCGGCGGAAAGGGCGGGGATCTCGGCGGGATCGTCCTGCAGGTCGGCGTCCATGGTGGCGATCAGCCGGCCGGAGGCGGCGGCGAAACCGGCCGAGAGCGCGGCCGCCTTGCCCTGATTCCGCCCGAAGCGTATGCCCGTGACGGGATGGACGGTGGAGGCCCTGCGTATCTCCTCCCAGGTTCCGTCCGTGCTGCCGTCGTCCACTATGACCATCTCCCAGCGCAGCGATCCGAGAGCCTGCGCCGTCTCCTCCACGAGGGCGGCGATGCTTTTCTCCTCGTCCCTGGCCGGGACGACCACGGAGATGTCGGTCATGCCGTTCCGTCCCCTTCCGGCGGGATGAAGCCGTCCGTGCCGGACTGGAAGATCGAGACCGGGCGCGGCGCCGTCAACGAGAACCCCCGGGAGGGAAGTTCAGGAGTTCCGGCCCCCCGGGGCCGATCCTCGCGCAGGTGAAGGTCGTGATCCAGTCCCCCGTGGAGATGTGCACGCCCGGGCCTGCCGGCGCGATCCTCGCGGTGTGTATGTGGCTCGTCACCACGGCGCCCGCCCCCCCCGCGACCATGTCCGAGACCCATTCGGAGAGGCCGGGCGGGATCTCGAGGATTTCCCTGCGGAGGATTCTGCGGCTGGTGCCCGAGGCCAGCCCGGCGATCGACGCTCCGATGTCCGGATGCAGCATCCGGAAGAGGAGGCTCGACAGGCGCGCCCTGAGCACGGGCCGGATGAGCCTGTATCCTATGTCTCCCCTTCCGAGGCCGTCACCGTGGGCGATCACGGTTCTGATGCCGAAGCACTCGGTCCTGACGAAGGGGGATCTGTCTATCCTGACGCCGGTCGCCCTCTCGAAGTGCCCGCCGACCCACCAGTCGTGGTTGCCCGGGAGGAAGACCGTTCTCCAGCCCTTTTCGGCGAGTACGGACAGGGCTTTCAGCGCGCGGTCGTATCCCGCGGGCATGGCGCTCCTGTACTCGAACCAGAAATCGAAGAGGTCGCCGGTCAGCCAGAGTTCGCCGGGCTCTTCGCCGGCAAGCCGCCCGAGGAATTCCAGGAAGGCCTCCCGGCCGGGGTGCGGCAGGGGTTCGGGGACCAGGTGTACGTCGCCCGCGAAGTAGATGTCGCCCCGGGTCATCTGGAGAGGAGTCTGCCCGCGCAGCCGAAGCCGGATTCGACGGCCGGCGGGGCGCCCCTGCGGTACAGGACGGCGACAGGCATGACGTCGAAGGGGATGGATGCAGCGAGACAGGAATCGGCCAGATAGACGGGGAGGAAGATGCCCAGGCCGTTCACGTGGGCCTGAGCCATGTTCCTGTCCTCGACCGAAAACTGGACCGGGAGGAGCCTCAGGCCGGAGTCCTGGAGCGCCGGCAGCCCGGCGAGATCGGCATCGATCGCCGCGAACCCGTCCAGCGGTATCCATGAGTAGATCAGAACGGCGCTGTCGAGGCCGACGTCCAGGGCTGCTCCATCCGGACCGGAGAGCCGGCCCGGCAGGGATATCGGCGCGGGCCCCTCGTCCACCTGGCCTTCCCCGCCTCCGCAGGAGACAGGAACAAGGGAGAGAAGGACGGAGGAAAGCACGGCCGCTGCCGTTCCGCGGAGGCGGCTTCCCGTCATGGCCCTCCTCCGTCGCGGGAGAGAAGGAGCGCCGCCTCCGAGCCTCCCCCGGGGCCGGGAAGGGCCAGCGCATAGACGGAACCTCCGAGGCGCCTGTAGACGGCGCCATTCACGGGAGGCCCCGGCTCGAGGGGCACGGGGGCGGATACCACGGCCAGGAGAGAGGAGTCAGGCATGACGACTGTGGCGATCCTGTAAGGGAAGAAGGTCCATTCGCCGCGGACCGTTCCGTCGGCGGCCGGGACGCCCCAGGGGGCAAGGTCCGACGCTATCGGACCGATCTCGGCAAGAGTGGAGTACGTGGTGGCCGGACGCCGGAAGAGCACCGGCACGAGCAGTATCGACAGTATGCATGCGGCAATGGCCGCGTACCGGAACCTCGAACCCGGAGGCAACGGTTAGCGCCCGCTCCCGGTCTTGATCATCGCGATGCGGTCCCTCAGGTCGGGGGGAGCGGAAACCCTCATCAGATCCCTGATTCTGGACCTGAACAGGAGCATCCCGTCGACACAGGTTCTGCAGGATTCACAGCCGGACAGATGGTTTTCGAGTCTTCTCCGGCCTTCTTCGGACAGCTCGCCCGAGATGTAATCCTGGATATTGCTAGCCTCCCTTGAGCACCTCACCGCCAGACCCCTCCATCGATGACTGCCACTCTACCAGAAGTTTCCTGAGAATCGCACGACCCCTGTGGATTCTCGACCTCACGGTACCGATCGGAATGCCCAGTATCTGGGAGATCTCCGAGTAGGACATCTCCTCCACGTCGCAGAGGACCACTGCACTCCTGAACTCCTCCGGAAGCTCGTTCAGCGCCTTTTCGATGTCCTCCCGCATCAGCCCGGCGATGAAGGATTTCTGAGGGTCCGGGGATCTGGGGGACTCGAATCCGTCCTGGTCCTCCCCTGCGAGCTCGTCGAGCCATTCGCACGAGACGGTGCGGGGCGAGCGGCAGGCGGACCTGCGGTCGTTCAGGAACGTGTTCCTGAGAATAGCGAACAGCCAGGCGCGGGCGTTTGTTCCCAGACGATACTGGGAGCGCGCCTTGAAGGCTCTCGCGTATGTCTCCTGGACGAGATCGGAAGCGTCCTCGGGATTGCGGGTGAGGTGTATGGCGTACCCGTAGAGACCGTCGAGGTACTGCAGAACCTCGACCTCGAAGCGGTCTCCCTGACCTTCCTGCATCGCTGATGTCGTCGTTGTCATTCCACCCTATTCTACACCTATTCGTCCGGCAGGGCAACATGAACGCGAACAGCCCCTTGCACAACCCGTAGTGCCTTCCCGAAGGGGCCGCCACAGCATATTGACAGGGAGGGACCGCAGGCTTAGCTTGCCGGGTGCGGCACCCGATGCCGGAGTCGAACCTACCTGCGGCGGGGAGTGATGCGGGAAGCCTCTTCTGTTTATCCGGATCTCTTCGGCGGTTTTTCCGAGGCGGATGCGCCCGTTCCGGAGGAGCCGGCGGAACCGCGGTTCTCCAGGAATGCCGAGGTCGTTCTCCGGAAGCGCTATCTGAGGCGTTCGACGGACGGCGAGATTCTGGAAACGCCCAGGGAGATGCTCTGGCGTGTCGCCTCCTGCGTCGCCTCCGCCGAATCCCGGTTCCACGGCGACGGCCCCGAACGGTGGCTGATGCGGTTCTACAACATGATGGCGCGGCTCGAGTTCCTGCCGAACTCCCCCACCCTGATGAACGCCGGAAGGGAGCTGGGTCAGCTCTCGGCCTGCTTCGTCCTCCCTGTGGAAGACGACATGGAGAGCATCTTCGAAACCGTGAAGAACACCGCCCTCATCCACAAGAGCGGCGGAGGGACCGGCTTCTCCTTCACCCGCATACGCCCCAAGGATGACGTGGTCCTCTCCACCAGGGGGATCTCCAGCGGTCCGATCTCCTTCATGTCCGTCTTCGACAAGGCCACGGAGACGATCAAGCAGGGCGGAGTCCGGAGAGGCGCCAACATGGCCGTCCTCTCGGTCGATCATCCCGACATACTCGAGTTCATAGATGCGAAACGCGACATGCAGAAGCTCAACAACTTCAACCTCTCGGTGGCGATCACCGACAGATTCATGGACTGCCTCGAGAGGGACGCGGAGTTCACCCTCAGCAACCCCAGGACGGGCGAACCGGCGGCGTCGCTCCCCGCCAGGGAGATCTTCGGGAAGATCGTGGAATCGGCATGGGCCTCCGGAGAACCCGGGATCATCTTCATCGACAGGATGAACGAGGCCAACCCGACCCCCCGGATCGGGGCGATCGAAGCCACGAACCCGTGCGGAGAGCAGCCCCTCCTGCCTTACGAGGCCTGCAACCTCGGTTCGATAAACCTGGCGGCCCACCTGACCCGGGCGCAGGACGGATCGAGCGTCCTCGACTGGGACGCGCTCGAGGGCACGGTTCGGGATGCGGTCCGGTTCCTCGACGACGTGATCGAGGTCAACAACTATCCTCTCCCTCAGATCGCGAAGACGGTCGAGGGCAACAGGAAGATCGGTCTGGGCCTCATGGGCTTCGCGGACGCCCTGTTCGAGATGACCATCCCCTACGACTCCGAGGAGGCCCTGAGGTTCGCCGAGAAGCTGATGTCCTTCGTCCACACCAGGGCCAGGAAGGCCAGTGAGGATCTTGCGAGGGAGAGAGGCGCATTCCCCAACTACAGGGGAAGCGCTCTCGAGAGCCAGGGGCTTCCCCCCATGCGCAACGCGACGGTCACCACGATCGCACCCACCGGCTCGATAAGCATCCTGGCGAACTGCTCCAGCGGCATCGAACCCGCATTCGCCCTGGCCTACCAGCGGCGCAACATCCTCGATCAGGGCGACGAGCTGCTGGAGATGGTGCCGTCCTTCGAGGCGGTCGCCAGAAGGAGGGGCTTCGACACTCCGGAAGTGCTGTCGGCCATCACGGCGAAGGGGAGCTGCAGCGATGTCCCCGGCGTCCCGGAAGACGTACAGCGTGTCTTCGTCACCTCGCACGACGTGGCTCCTTCCTACCACGTAAGGATGCAGGCCGCTTTCCAGAAGTACACCGACAACGCCGTCTCGAAGACCGTCAACCTTCCCGAGAGCGCGACGCTCGACGACGTGGCGGAGGTGTACGGGCTCGCGTTCAGGCTGAGGTGCAAGGGGGTGACGGTCTACCGCGACAAGAGCAGGGACAGCCAGGTGTTGAACATCGGTCCCGCCCCAGGATCGAGGGTCGTCTCCATCGAACCGGCGGCTCCCGTGCAGCCCGTTCCCCAGGGTCCGCGGCCGAGGCCCGAAGTCACGAACGGGATCACCAGGAGGGTGAGGACGGGTTGCGGCAAACTGTACGTTACGATCAACGAGGACGAATTCGGTCCTGTGGAGATCTTCACCCAGATGGGCAAGGCGGGCGGATGCGCCGCATCTCAGGCGGAGGCGATCAGCAGGCTGGTTTCTCTGGCCCTTCGGTCCCACATCCCCCTGGAGGCCGTGGTTCGTGAGCTGAAGGGCATAAGCTGTCACCGCGTCGTCTGGCAGGGAGGGGACAGGATCCTGTCCTGCGCGGATGCCATCGGCAACACACTGGAATGGCACAGCGGGCAGCACACCGATACGGTGGAGGGGGCGGTCGGCGGTCCGGAGGCGCTCCCCGGATCCGTCCAGGTGGAGGATGACCTCCAGAATCACGCCGGAGCCTGCCCGAACTGCGGCGGACCGCTCAAGTACGAGTCCGGCTGCGTATCCTGTGCGCTGAACTGCGGCTACTCGGAGTGCGGCTGAGGACTCCTCCCGGTCAGTAGTCGGGAGCCTCCCCCGCGGGAGCCTTCCTGGCGGACTTCCTGGCAGGCGCCGGTGCCTCTCCCAGTTCCTCGAGGGCCTTCGCTATCCCGCCGGCCACCTGGCCCGCGATCTCGGGGGACATGCTCAGCCCCTTCCTGGTGGGCATCCACTCGCCGGTCTCGGACATGTAGAAGATCCTCGCATCCACGTACTGCCGGCCCTTGAACTCCTTCAGGAGAACCTTGATCAGGTCCTCGCCCTTCTCGATCTCCAGAATCGTCTTGTCCATCCGTGCTCCTTTCGATGGCGCGTAAGCTGACCCGTGGCCCTCCCCGGTGTCAAGGACGCGGCCGCCGCGCCGCATACGACGGGATAACCCGAAAAGATAGGAGCCGGGTCGCCCCGGCTCCTCTCGGGTCTGTCCGTGATGCTCTAGAAGAGACTGGCCTTGATCTGGCCCCAGGTGGTCGTAGCGAGGTCGCCCGTGAGCTGGAGCGTGAAGTCGTCCCAGTAGATCTCGCTTCCGCCGTCGGAGAAGAGGTCGAGGGCGGCGAACTCGTTCACACCGGAGATCTGCCAGGGGATCAACTCGCAGAAGGAGCCGTTGTAGTAGAACGACTGCATTCCGGTCGTCAGGTCGAAGATGTTCTTCACCTCGACCCACTGGTCGTAGATGATGTTGCCGACGTAAGTGCCGGGCGAGAGGATCCTGAACTGCCTGGGGGTGGAGTTGAACTCTACCTGGAGCGACCAGTCGTACGGGCCGCCGTGATTGTAGGTGTTGAGGAGGATGAAGTACTGCTTGCCCGAGGCGCTGGAGGGGATGTACTGCCATCCCGTTATTGTCCAGACTCCGGTCGTCTCGGAGAACGGGTGGAGGATGTCGGTGGTCGGGGTGATCTGGACAGAGTGTGGGGCGCTGCGGTTGAATCCGGTGACGACGAAGGCATCCGTAGAGGGATCGCCGTCCCAGGTGTCCCATCCGCCGTGTCCCCTCAGCCCGCCGACCGAGTAGGAATCGAAGTTTTCGGACCAGTTTGCGTCTGCCGCCGGCGCCAGCGCCAGGGCAAGCGCCGCAACTGCAGCAAGACCAAGGTACTTGTTCATAAAACCCCCCTTGCAAAGTAAGCCGGAGAGAAACAACCCCCGTGCAGCGCACGACCTGCACCGCTGCCGCCTGTTCGCAGTTCGAGGATAGACGGGGGTGATTATCGTGTCAAGACAGCATGACCCCGCCGGTCAGCGGGAATCGGTCCTCAGCCTGAACGCCGAAGGCAGCAGGGTGCCCAGGGTCGTCTCCACCGTCGTTCCTTCGGGAGTCAGGACGATCACCTCGAACGAATCCCCGCAGAACTCCGCCAGCACCTGGCGGCATGCCCCGCACGGATGTGCCGGCCCGTCCGGGGAGTGTACCATGATCCTCGTGAAGGAGGTGGCGCCCCGCGAGACGGCGCCCGCGAGGGCGGAGCGTTCCGCGCAGAGCGTCAGCCCGTAGGATGCGTTCTCGATGTTGACGCCGGGGTGCAGCCTGCCTTCAGAATCCTCCAGGACGGCCGAGACGCGGAATCCCGAGTAGGGAGCGTGGCAGAGGCGGATCGAATCGATGGCGAGTTTTCTCATACCGTCGGTCATGCCTCCTCCAGTCATGCAAAACCCGGGAAAGGATCCCCGGGGATGTCGCCCTCCAGGCCGAAGAAGAGCGCCAGAGTGGCGGCTATGTCGCTGAAGCTGCGCCTGTCGCCCAGGGGCCTTCCCGGGATTCCGGGGGACCATGCGAGGACCGGGGCGTACTCCCTGGTGTGATCGGTGCCTGGCGTGGTCGGGTCGTTGCCGTGGTCCGCCGTGATGATGAAGAGATCGCCCTCGCCCAGGGCCGACATGAGTCCGGGAAGGGCGTCGTCGACTTCCGAGAGGCCCTGCGCGAAACCGGCCGGGTCGTTCCTGTGGCCCCACTTCGAATCGAAATCGACGAGGTTCGCGAAGACGAAACCGCTCTCCCCCAGGGCAAGGACGGATGCCAGTTCGGCCAGTCCGGCGCGGTTGTCCGGAACGTGGACGGAGGTGATCCCGCGGTGCGCGAACAGATCGTCGATCTTCCCCACGCCTCTGCGCGGGATTCCCGCGCTTTCCATAAGATCGAGCAGCGTCGGTCCGGGAGGCTCCAGGGAGAAGTCCCTCCTCCGGGGCGTTCTCACGAGAGAGCCGCATTCGCCCGAGAAGGGTCTCGCTATGACCCTGGCCACCGCGTCCGGGCCCTGAAGCAGCCTCCGTGCAGTACGGCAGGCCTCGTACAGCTCCTCGACCGGGATCACGCCCTCGTGTGCCGCGATCTGGAAGACGCTGTCCGACGAGGTGTACACGATGAAGGCGCCGAGACGGATATGCTCCAGGCAGAGTTCCTCGATGATCTCCGTGCCGGAGGCGGCCCTGTTTCCTATCGTGCGGCGGCCGGTCCCCCTCTCGAAGGCCTCGATGATCCCGGCGGGGAAACCCGAGGGGTATGTCGGGAAGGGCGTATGGCTTATCAGCCCCATCATCTCCCAGTGGCCGGTGATCGAATCCTTTCCGGCCGAGACCTCCGCCAGCCTTCCCCAGGATGCGGAGGGGGCGGCTGCCGGGGGTACGCCCTCGATGGGCAACAGATTGCCCAGTCCCATTCCTTCCAGCACCGGCAGATGGAGACCTCCCACCGCGCGCGATAGATTGCCGAGGGTGTCGGCTCCTTCATCGCCGTACCGGGCCGCGTCCGGCAGCGCACCGGCGCCGACTCCGTCGAGCACCAGCAGGACGGCCCTGCGATCCCTGCGGATGGTCATCAGAAGGTACGCTCCAGATGGACCATGGCCCTCATCCTGTCGTTGGCCTCCCGGAGTCTGTAGGAGAGAATCTCCGCGAAGGCGTGCATCACCTTGCAGGCCGTCGCCGGGCTTGCGTCGAAGATCCTGGAGATGTCGCGCCTGTGGATCACCGCGAGGTCCGCCCTTTCATGCGCGTAAACGCTGGCGCTCCTGGGCAGGTTGTCTATCAGGGCCATCTCGCCGAAGAAGTCGCCCGCGCGCAGGAACCCGATGATATGGTCTCCGGCGTCCTCTACGGTCTTAGTAATCCTCACGCAGCCCGAGAGGACCAGGAACAGGTCGCCCCCGTCGGCTCCCTCTGCGATGATGGCTGCGTCCCGGGCGAAGGAGCGGAGTTCGGCGGAGTCCATGAAGATGGAGAGATCCTCGGGCGGCAGATTCCGGAACAGGTAGGCCGTCCTGAAAACATCGCCGTACCGCTGTTTCTCACCTGGCGTCATAGGTTCTTCCCCTCCCTCTGATCCTCTTCCCGCGGCCGTCACCGCCGGGGCATACGAAGATCGTCCTCTCCCTCGTATAGGTGACCTCTCCCGGCCGGCCGCCCTTCATCCTCCTGACGTGCTGCACCTGGGTCCAGTCGACCGGGACGATCTCCGAAGTGCATGCCGCCCCCTCCGCCGCCAGCTCCGCGGCGCGCCTGAGCACCGCCGCCGGAGGGTTGCCGGAGCCGGGCCTTCCGCGGAGGACGACGTGCGGACCCGGGACGCCTCTGGCGTGGAGCCACCAGTCCCCCCTCCGCCCGATGCGGAAGGTCACCTCCTCGTTGTTCCGGGAGTTTCTGCCGATCCAGCAGAGCCATCCGTCGGAGAGCTCCACCGGTTCCTGCCCGGCCTCCCCGCGCTCGTGCCGCGGAACGGCCCTGTCATCCGGAACGATACCGGTCCTGACGGCCTCCTCGGCCTCCCTGGCAAGAATCCCGCATCTGGCGGCCAGAGCCTCCGCTCTCTTTTTCAGGGCGGCGGCTTCGGAATCTATGTTGCCGGCCTTCCTGAAGAGGCGTTCGGCGTTCTCGACGGCCGATCTCGAAGCCCGGAGAGGAATCGTGTGCGGGTTTCCATCCCAGTCGTTCAGCGTCACCGACGCTGCGCCTCTCGGAATCTCAGAAGCGGCGGCAAGCAGCATCCCGCCCCAGAGCCGGAGCGTGTCGGAACCGGGAAGACTCTCGAGAAGGGCTCTCACCTCCGTCAGCCTGCCCATCGCCTCCTCACGGGCCGATTCGTTCCTCGCGAGGAACGCGCGGAGCCTGGAATCGGACCCCGACGACAGAACAGGCGCGAATGCGGACAGGGGGTCATCCAGAGGTTCTCCCGGCCCCATCCTGACCGGGAGCGGACCCCACGGACCGGACCAGGGTTCGAACCGGCGGGTTTCGAGAGCTTCCGCCAGGACAAGGGCCGTCTTCCCGGGATCGCTGCCGGAAGCCGCGGCTTCCGCGAGAATGGCGGAGGCAGTCGCTGGTCCGACGCCCTCCAGCACCGGGTAGATCTCCCCGGCGGACCCGGCCCTGGAGAGGATGCCCTGCACCTCCGGCGAACCCCATTCCGAAGGCGGTCTTCCGGAGGGAGGAGGGGCCTTGTAGGGCGAGCCCGGCGCTATCGTCCGGTAGCTGCTCATCCTGCCGGTGACGGTTCTGGTGCATGCGAGTATCCTGTCGTCGGAATCCCGTGTCAGAACCATGTTGGAGTTCCTGCCCGCGGCCTCGAACCTCAGGGTCATACGGGTCGACCTGTAGGCCCTCTCCTTCACGAACCCGAAGAGGAGGATCCTGTCGCAGCCGTGCTGCATCACGGATGTTATGCGGGAGCCGGACAAGAGCGAGTCCCAGGGCTCGTCCCGCCGGTATCCGCCGGTCGGGGGCGCGCCCGGTACGATCGACTGGTGCTCGGTTCCGGCATGAATGAGGAGGGAGAACGGTCTTCCGGAAAGGTCGAGCATGAGTCCCCCGCCCGGCAGGAGGGAGACCCCGCGGCACCCCGCCCCCGGGAGCACGCTCCCGAGGCGCTCCGCGACAACAGCAAAGAACACGCCGTCCAGACTGTACCGTCCCCTCCGTTTTGGAAGTAGAATATACCTTCCGGACTCATCACTGGAGGTGCCCCCTGGAGTCTATGACCGGATTCGGAAGAGCAGTCGTTCTGGCCGGCCGCTGCAGCATCGCCGCCGAGGCCCGCAGCGTGAACCAGAAGGGTCTTCATGTGAGCGTGAGCCTCCCGGATCAGCTTGCCTCGATGGAACAGGACATACGCGACGAGATCAGGAAGAGGTATTCGAGGGGCCGCATCGATCTGAGGCTCACGGTCGAAGCGGCCGGCTCCTCCGGAGATGCGCTTCCCGTCGATTTCGAGAGGGCCGGGAAGCTGGCGGAGGCAGCGGCTCTGATCGCAGCCCGGCTCGGGCTCGACGGCGGCATCTCCGCTCTGGATCTAATGAGGCTTCCCGGCGTGCTCAGGGCCTCCTCCGAGCCGGAGGCTCCCGATGCGGGCCCTGTCCTGGAATGCGTGGCGTCCTGCCTCGACGACCTCACCCGTTCGCGCAGGGCCGAAGGGGAGGCTCTCGCGGCCCTGATGTCCGAGCACCTCACCAGGATCGGATCGCTCGCCTCGGAAGTTGCGGCGATCCAGCAGGAGGCCGTGCCCGAGGCATTCGAAAGGATGAGGGAGAGAGTCGGGAAACTGCTGGGAGATTCCTCCAGGGTGGACGAGCAGAGGCTTCTCCAGGAGCTTGCCGTCATGGCCGACAGGCTGGATGTGTGCGAGGAGCTGGAGAGGCTTGGATGCCATGTCTCCTCCGCGCTCGATCTCGCCTCATCCGACGAGCCTGATGCCGGCAGGAAGCTTGGCTTTCTGCTGCAGGAGCTCCAGCGCGAAATCAACACGCTCGGCGCCAAGCTGGAGACTCCCGCCGGAACCATGATCGTGGTCGAGATGAAGAACGAACTCTCCTCACTGAGGGAGCAGGCGGCCAATGTCGAATAGGGCGGGGATGCTGCTGGTCCTTGCCGGCCCCTCGGGCGCCGGGAAGACGACGCTCGCCAGGAGGCTCGTTTCGGAAGCCCCGGAATTCGAGTTCTCGGTCAGCACCACCACGCGTCCGCCGAGGGGCGGCGAGAAGGAAGGCCGGGACTATGACTTCGTGACGGACGACGAATTCGACGAACTCGTCCGTGAGGGATTCTTCCTGGAATGGGCCCGTGTCCACGGGTACAGGTACGGCACGTCCAGGGGCTGGGTCGAGAAGACACTGGCAGCCGGCCGTTCCGTGATCCTGGACATCGACGTCGTGGGCGCCCGGAACGTAAGGGCGGCGATCCCGGGTGCCGTGCTGGTCTTCGTCCTCCCTCCCTCGGCCGGCGTCCTGGCTGGCAGGCTCGAAGGCCGTGGCACGGAGAGCGGAGAGGATCTGGCCAGACGGATGTCGGCGGCCTCCGTCGAGATGCGCTGGATCGGCGCCTTCGACTTCGTCGTCGAGAACGACGGGCTGCCCGAAGCCTCGAGGAGGCTCCTCTCGATCGTGGAGGCCGAGGCGTCGCGCATCGGCGGGATTCCATATCCGTCCGCGGCCAGGGCGCTCGATCCCTCGATGCCGCCTCCCGTCTCCTGGGAGGGCCGGAGGGTGCTCATAGCATCCGGTCCCACCAGGGAATACATCGACGACGTCAGATTCCTCTCCAACCGGTCCAGCGGGGTGATGGGCTGCGAACTCGCCTCCGCCTTCAGAGCTGCGGGCGCTTCCGTCACGCTTCTCCTCGGGCCCTGCAGGGCCGCTCCCCCCCGGGCGGTTACGCTCGAACGCTTCACGGACGCCTCCGGGCTCTCCGCCCTTCTGCACGACCTCGCGCCAGGCCACGACCTCCTCGCGATGCCCGCCGCAGTGGCCGATTTCAGACCAGTGCGGAGGATGGACGGCAAGCTGCCCAGAAGCGGCGGCGGGATGATGCTCGAACTCGAACAGGTCGAGGACGTCTCCGCGTCCGTTTCCGGCCTCTGCCCGCTCCTCTCCTTCAGCCTCGAGTTCGGCGACAGGGACATCGCGCTGGAACGCGCCCGGAGGAAGATGTCGTCCAAGGGCGCTTTCGCCTCGTTCCTCAACTTCGGCGACCTCCCCGGCTCCGGCATGGATTCCGATGCGGATTCGGGCGTCCTCATCCGCGCAGGGCGCGAAGATGTCGAAATCCCCGAGGGTTCGAAGCGGTTCGTGGCGGAGATGATCGTCTCCTCCCTGGGCCGCCCGCCCTCACGAGGAGTCTGACCTGGACCCGCTCTGGTCGGCCGTCGCGAGTTTCGGACTCGGGAAGGTGCATTTCCCCGGTGGAAAGATGCCCGACGGATGGAGCGGGAGTGACGCCGACGGGGATGTGCGCGCTCGAAGGGGCCGGGAGCCGGATTCTTCCGACGGCGCGAAGACTGCGATGGATGCCGTGAGGGCGAAGCTGGGCGACTGCTCGTCCTGCAGGCTGTCGGGCACGAGACGGAATCTGGTCTTCGGCGAGGGTGATCCTCGTTCGGGCATTCTCGTGGTCGGCGAGGGGCCCGGTGCCAGCGAGGACGAGACCGGCCGGCCGTTCGTGGGGAAGGCGGGGCAGCTTCTGGACAGGATTCTCGCCTCGATCGGCCTCGACAGGGAGTCCTGTTTCATCGCGAACGTGGTCAAGTGCCGCCCTCCCGAAAACAGGGTGCCCTCGCCCGACGAAGTGGAGGCCTGCGCGTGGGTGCTCGACGCACAGATCGACGCGATGCAGCCGGGGGTCATACTCGCGCTGGGTGCGACCGCCGTATCGAGGCTCCTCGGCATCAGAGCCCCCATCGGTCAGGCGAGGAACTCGGAACATTCCTACCGGGGAATCCCGGTGATAGTCACGTACCACCCGGCGGCTCTCCTGCGGACTCCCGCGCTCAAGAGGCCTGTGTGGGAGGACGTGAAGAAGCTCCGTCGGCTCATGGAGCGCGGCGGGCTGCCGAGGAAGTGATTCTGCATGGCTCCTGATCCGGAACCGGTCGCCCCGAGAAGCATCGAGGCCGAGAGAGGCGTTCTCGCCGGAGTGATGACCGACCCCGAGATAGCCGTAGAGGTCTTCAGCATACTCAATTCCGAGGATTTCCACGACTCGAAGCATGCCTATGTCTACAAGGCGTGCAAGGCTCTCGACGAGAGGAACAGGTACATCGACATCGTGACCGTCGCGGAGGAACTCGAGAGGAATAAGCTGCTGGATCTGGCTGGAGGGGTGGACTATCTGACCGAGCTTGCCGCCGACATCCCGATCCTTGCCAGCGTGAAGCAGTACGCAGAGATCGTCCGGGAGAAGGCCCTGCTGAGGCGCCTCGGCGCGGCGAGCCGCGAGACTATCAGGGAGATCGCGGAGGGGAGACTCATCCCCGCCGAGATAATAGACCGCGCCGAGAAGAGGGTCTTCAATGTCGGAGAGAAGCTGGTCGATCAGGACTTCCTGTCGATGCAGGAACTCGTCGGACTCGGCCTGAAGGAGTTCGAGAAGCTCAACGCATCCAACAGCCATGTCACCGGCCTGAGCACCGGCTTCGACAGGCTGGATGCGATGACTACGGGGTTCCATGGCGGGGAGCTCATAATAATCGCGGCGAGGCCCTCCGTGGGCAAGACGACGCTGGCGCTCAACATCGCCGTGAACATCGCCCGACAGGAAGGCGGGACGGTGGGCTTCTTCAGCCTGGAGATGACCGGCAGGGAGCTGATCAAGCGCGTCATGTCCGCGGAGTCCATGGTCGCCCTGCAGGCCTGGGTCGGGGGCAACATCTCTAGCAGAGCCATGCTCGACTTCACCAACGCCTGCGAAAGGCTCTCGAACATGCCGCTCTACGTCAACGAGCACACCGGACTCACCTCCCTCGAGCTGAGGGCCGGCGCCAGGCGGCTGAGGAAGAAATGCGGGGGCCTTGCCGCCGTCTTCGTCGATTACCTCCAGCTCATGAGGGGAGTGGGCGGCGAGGAGAACCGGCAGCAGGAGATCGCACGCATCTCCGGGGATCTGAAGGCGCTCGCCAAGGATCTCGACGTGCCCGTTGTGGCTCTCTCGCAGCTATCGCGGCGGGCCGTGACCGACGGTCCCTCCAGGGTGCCCAGGCTCCAGGATCTCCGTGAGAGCGGGGCGATAGAGCAGGACGCAGACCTGGTTCTGTTTCTGCACGAGGACTCGAGTGACGAAACCCTGTCCGACACGGGATACCGGGAGGACAGGAACGTGCGTCTGATAATCGGCAAGCAGAGGAACGGCCCACGGGGCGAGATCGACATGACCTTCCAGACCAGGTTCGGACGATTCATCGAGAGGCCCTGGGACCAGGATTGAAGCAGCGCAGGCGTACTTCGTTCTTCTGCACGCAGTGCGGCAACGGCAGCCCGAACTGGAGCGGGAGGTGCCCGGCCTGCGGTTCCTGGAACACGATGGTCGAGGAACCGGTACAGGAGGGGAAGGGACGCCTCGGAAGCCCCTCGCGGAAATCCGTGGAGGCGGTCCGGATCGATTCCATCCCCGAGGAGGACGGGGAGAGGATTCCAACCGGCATCCCGGAGTTCGACAGGGTGCTGGGAGGTGGGCTGTTCAGAGGGTCGATGGCTCTCCTCGGGGGCGAGCCCGGCATAGGCAAGAGCACACTGATGCTTCAGCTCTCCGCCTTTCTTTCCGGAGCGGGCGAAACCGTGCTCTACGCGACCGCCGAGGAGTCCGCCGGGCAGATCGCGAGCCGGGCCAGGAGGATCGGCTGCGCGAGCGGCAACATCCTGATTCTTCCGGAGACGAGGCTCGAGGAGATCGAGTCCGCTCTGGAGCGCACGGGGGCGGGGATACTCATCGTCGATTCCATTCAGACCGTCTATTCGGAGGCGCTGACCAGCGGGCCCGGATCGGTTGCGCAGGTGAGGCACTGCGCCGCCGAGCTGGTGAGCCTCACCAAGCCCCGGGGGAAGACCAGCCTCATCGTGGGCCACGTGACGAAGGACGGCTCCCTGGCCGGGCCGAAGGTGCTGGAACACCTGGTGGACACCGTGATCGGTTTCGAAGGAGACTCCAACAGGCCCCACAGACTTCTCCGGTCTCTCAAGAACCGATTCGGTCCCACGAACGAACTCGGGGTGTTCGAGATGACCCGGCAGGGCCTGAAGGGGATCGCGGAAGCCTCGGCCTTCTTCCTCGGCAGGAGGCAGGACGGACTGTCGGGCGGCGTCGTCTGCGCCGTGATGGAGGGGACCAGGCCCTTCCTCGTCGAGGTACAGGCCCTCACTTCGCCGACCCGGTACGGATTTCCCCAGAGGAGCGCCAACGGCATCGACTCCAGAAGGCTGCCGATGCTCCTCGCCGTCCTGGAGAAGCGCTGCGGCCTCGAACTCGGCGCCCAGGACGTCTATGTCAACGTGGCCGGAGGCGCGAACCTCTCCGACCCCGGGGCGGATCTGGCCATCTGCCTCGCAGTGGCTTCCAGCAGACTCGATAGACCCATTCCGGCCGGGCTCGCGGTTTCGGCCGAGGTCGGTCTCGGCGGGGAGCTGAGGCCGGTTTCCGGTTTCGACAGGCGGCTCAGGGAGGCCAGGTCGCTTGGATTCGACCTCTTCGCAGGCAGCACCGAGGACTGCGCGGAGGCGGACGGCGCCCTCAGAGGGCATTCAACACTGAGCGGCTGCATGGAGGACATTCTTGCACCCTCCGGACGCCGCTGACACTGGAGGTATGCAATCGTGAAGACCGAAGGATGGGGCCCGAGGCTCCTGCTGCTGCTCGTTCTGTGTGTGGTGGGGGTTTCGGCTTCCACCAGCGACTGGCGCCTCGGCCTGCTGCTCGGCCTGGCTGCGGGCATCGCGGCCATTGTCATAGAGACGAAATTCGTGAAGCTGCCCGTCATAGACGTCGTCTACACCATGGTCGGCGCCGCCGCGGGGATAGGCATCGGGTTGCTGCTGATGCTGGTGCTGCGGCTGGGCAACGTGAGACTGGGCTCGGAGGACGGGGTCGATCTCTTCCTGCTGATTCCCCTGGCCCTGGGATACGCGTTCGCACAGGTAGCCTTCGCCAAGGTGCCGAGAGCCTCGGGCGCCCCGGGCCGTGAGACGGTCGTTCCTTCATATGTCCGGACGGCGGCCACGCTGGTGGATCAGTCCTCGATAATTGACGGCAGAGTGGCCGATCTGGCGCTCGTAGGCCTCCTGACCGGCCCGTTCGTGGTGCCGGCTTCGATCAGGCCCGCGCTCGAGAACCTCATGAAGTCCAAGGACATAATCCAGAGGGGCAGGGCCAGGAGAGGGCTGGAGACGCTCGAAAGGCTCGAGGAGGCGGCCGGCAAGTCCGGCGGAGTCGAGTACAGGGATTTCGGCGATCCCGAGAAGGAGAGCTTCCGCATCCTCGACTGGCTCAAGCGGGAGAGCGCCTCTCTCGTCAGCGGGGACTCCGCGATGCTCGACACGGCCGCCCGCGAGGGCAACAAGGTGATCAGGCTCGACGAGGTCGGCGCGGCGGCCCGCGCCATAGTGCTTCCCGGCGAGAAGGTCAGGCTGAAGCCCGTCAGGAAGGGCCGCAATCAGGGCCAGGCCATCGGCTATCTCAATGACGGAACCATGGTGGTCGTCGAGGACGGCGAGGAGTTCATAGGAAAGACCATCGACGCCGTGGCACACACCACCTTCCGCGCCTCCGGCGGGACGATGGTCTTCTCGAGGATCGCCCAGCATCCCGAGGACGAGATGCATGAAGTCCCGGTCGACGCCGGCCCGGTCGAGCAGGGAGAAGATGACTCCGACTGAGGCGGTCCGCTGGGGCTGCATAATCGTGGCCGCGGGCCGCGGAGAACGCTTCGGGGGCAGCCTGCCCAAGCAGTTCGCCCCTCTCATCGGAAGGCCTCTTTTCAGGTGGAGCCTGGAAACTGCGTTGTCGATCGACAGGATCGGGGAAGTCTGCCTCGTTCTCCCACAGGGTGAGGAGAGCGACCCGGAGGCTGCGAAGCACCCCCGGGTCCGGACCGCACGAGGCGGCCCCCGAAGGAGGGACTCCGTGGCGAACGGCCTCGAAGCTCTCCCCGGCTGTACGCACATTCTTGTCCACGACGCCGCGAGGCCTCTGGCATCGCGTCCGCTCTTCGAGAGGGTCATGCGGGCGTGCGAGGAGACAGGGGCGGCGGCACCCGGCATACCCGTTGCAGACACCCTAAAGAGGGTCTCGGACGGGGTAGTCGAGGCCACCGTGGACAGATCCGGGCTTTGGCGCAGCCAGACTCCCCAGGGATTCGAACGGGGTCTGCTCGAGGAGGCTCTGGCGCTCGAGGGGAACTTCACCGACGAGGCACAGGGGGTGGAGCTTTCGGGACATCCCGTAAGGATCGTCGAAGGCGACGAAGCCAACGCGAAGATCACCTCGCGGGGCGATCTCGTCCTGGCGGAGCGCCTCGCCGGTCCGCCCCGGTCGGTGACGAGGACGGGCGTGGGGCTGGACTTCCATCCCTTCGCCGAGGGAAGACCCCTGATCCTCTGCGGGTGCAACCTCGCCGGATTCCGCGGTCTCGAAGGTCATTCGGACGGCGATGCCGCGCTGCATGCAGTGATGGACGCCATTCTTTCGGCGGCCAGGCTGGGCGACATAGGAACACTGTTCCCTCCGTCCGATCCTTCGTATGCCGGAGCCGACAGCGCCGTTCTGACCGGGCGGGTTCTGTCCGAGGCGCGGAAGGCGGGATGGGAGTTCGCGCTGCTCGACCTGACGATAGTCTCCGAGCTTCCGCGCATCTCTCCGCTGCGCCAGGAACTGCGCGGGAGTCTCGCCGGAATCCTGGGCGTCCCTCTGGACGCGGTATGGGTGAAGGGAACCACGACCAACTCCCTCGGCGCACTGGGGCGCGGGGAGGGGCTGGGAGCCCTCGCCTTCGTCGAGATGCGAAGCACGGGTGCCGGAGCGTGATCTCCTGGCTGCTGGCATGGCTTCAGAGCCATCAGCCCGGCCCCTGGGTGTTCCCGGCCATGGGCGCCATCGCCTTTGTGGAGACGCTCTTCCCGCCGTTCCCCGGAGACGTTCTGTTCGTGCTGACGGCAGGCTGGGCCGCAGGTACCCTCCCTTCCACGAATCCGCTGCTCGTGCCTGCCGTATCCGGCTTCGCCGGCTGCCTGGCGGCTTCACTGATACTCCTCCTCCTCGGAGCGAGACTCGGGAGGGGGCGTGTGCGGAGTTTCCTGCTGGCCCGTGTCGGGGTCGGGAGGCTCGAGCGGGCGGAGCGCCTGGTCTCGGAGCGCGCTCCGTTCATTCTCGTGGTCAGCAGATTCATGCCCGGAATCCGCTCCGTGCTGGTCATCGTGGCGGGCTACTCCGGGGTGGGCCTCTGGAGGGCATCGCTGTACGCGGGTGCGAGCGCGCTGGCATGGTATCTTCTGATGGCATTCGCCGGCAGGGAGCTGGGATACAGCCTGACCGGCCTGGAGAACTTCATGAGGAGGTATGAGATCGTTGCCTGGGCGGTCGCCGCAGTGGCCGCCGCGGTCTGGGTGACGGCCAGGAGGGCCGGCGGGAGGAGGTCGGAGAAGTGAGGATCGTCCACGTGTCAGCAGAGGTGCACCCGTTCGCCATGACCGGGGGGCTCGCGAGCGTGGCTTCATCGCTGCCTTCCGCGCTCCACGGGGCCGGGCACGACACCTTCGTCATAACTCCGCTGCACAGTCAGGAGGGCGTCGACCTGGAATGGCTGGACGGACCCTTCCGGACCCCGGACGGCATGGAGTTCGGCCTCGGGAAATCCGTGATCCCCGGTTCGGATTGTCCGGTCGTGTTCGTGGCGAGCAACGAGTACTTCAACAGGCGGGGTCTGTACGGGCCCACCGGTTCCGAAGCCTGGCCGGACAACGCCGCCAGGTTCTCCTTCTTCTGCAGGGCGGCCCTCGAGGCCGTCTCGAGGCTCGGCGGCTGCGACGTACTCCACTGCCACGACTGGCATGCCGGGCTGGTCCCCGTCATGAGCAGGCTGCAGGGCGGCCCGCCGGCGGTTTTCACGATCCACAACCTGGCCTTCCAGGGAACCTTCCCGCTCGATCAGTTCGCCGCTACCGGGCTTCCCACCGCTATGGCCGGTCTGGACGGCCTCGAGTACCACGGCGGATTCAGTTTCATGAAGGGCGGGATCCTCTTCTCCGAGCGGGTGACCACGGTCAGCCCCACCTACGCATCGGAGGTCACGACCCCGGAGGGCGGATTCGGGATGGAGGGGCTGCTCCTGCAGAAACGAGGAGAGGGCCGTCTCGAGGGAATCCTGAACGGCATCGACAACGAACTCTGGGGCCCCGAGGACGATCCGTCGATAAGCCCCTGGTTCACGCCGGACAGCCTTCGCAGGAGATCCGCGTGCCGCAGTGCGCTCCTCGAAGAATGCGGACTGACCCTTCCCGACAGCGCCATCGTGGCCGGGGTGGTATCCCGTCTGACATGGCAGAAGGGTCTGGATCTGGTCCTGCCCGCCCTGGAGGGGCTGATCGCCGAGGGCAGGCTCTCCCTCGCGGTCCTCGGAACGGGGGAGTCCTGGATCGAAGATCCTCTCTCGGCGGCTTCCCGGCGTTTTCCAGGCCGTGTCTTCTTCAGGCGTGAATACGACGACCCGCTTTCGAGGAGGATATACGCCGGATGCGACATATTTCTGATGCCCAGCCGGTTCGAGCCGTGCGGCCTGTCCCAGATGATCGCGATGAGGTACGGTGCGATCCCTGTCGTACGCCGCACGGGAGGGCTGGCGGACACTGTCACCGACATCCGGGAGGGCGGCTGCGGGATAGTGTTCGACGGGAGCGAGCCCGAGGCGCTCAGACAGGCTGTGGGAAGGGCTGCGGAGGCCTATGGCGACGTCCGTTCATGGAGGGCGATGCAGCGTTCCGCAATGCGCATCGACAACTCCTGGACGGCCAGGGTGCCGGCCTACCTCGAGATCTACAGGAAAGCCTCCAGCGGGGGATGGATTGAGAAGAATCACGGCTGCCGTGCGCCCGGACGGGATCTCCACCGGGGGAACACGGACCGTTGAATCATCAATGGAGGTCAGATGAACCAGATCGCGCTCGTCGTCATACTGGCCGGAGGTCTTTCGGGCAGACCGGTCGATCTTTCCGGATGGATGTCGATGGCTCTGGCGGGCTCCGGCGAGATCATCCAGGCGGATGCCGGTCTCGAACAGGCCGACGCCGCCTACTCTATCGCCAGGTCCAGCCTTCTGCCCCGGCTTGTCTTCAGCGCGTCGGCCGGGCATTCCTGGTCCTCCATGGAGGTCGAGCCGGCCGGTCATGTCGATACCGAGTCGGATCACTACACGGCGGGGTTGACACTGAGCCAGGAGATTCTGGGTTCTGGAGGTTCGAGCTGGCTCTCCCTGCGATCCGCATCGCTGGGCAGGGAGAAGTCGGATCTTCAGCGCAGGGCCGCGGTCCTGTCCCTGGAGCGTTCGGTCGCCGCCGCATACTATGGCGCTGTGGGCGCCGTGGAACTCGTGGCTGCCTCGGAAGCCGCGCTCGAGCGGAGCAACGCCCTGCTAGACAGGATGGAGATGCTCTACGAGCTGGGCGCCGCTCGCGAACTGGAGCTGCTCGAGGCAAGGATGCGTGAGTCGGCCGACCGGCTGGCCCTGCTCAGGAACGAACAGGCCCTGACCCAGTCGATCACCGAACTCAGGAGGACAGCCGGAGTCAGCGGAGACACCACCATGACGGTCGACACCTCCGCGGTTCTGTCCCCGCTTACCCGTGAAGCCATCCTCGCCCTGCCCACGGACTACTCGGAGAATCCGAGCCTCAGGGCGGCCGATCTGGCCCTCGAGGAGTCGACCCTCGATCTGAGGGCCGCAAGACGCTCCTACTGGCCGTCCCTGGTCGCCAGCGCCTCGTGGAGCTGGAGCGACGACGAGTTCGAGCCGGAGGACGCGCACCTGAACGACACTTGGAACGTCGGAGTGAGCCTCACCTGGTCGATATTCGACGGATGGCTCAGGGAGGGAAGGATCCAGTCCGCCGGAGCCGGAAGGCTTGCGGCGGAAGCGGTCGCCGGTTCGGCGGAGGGCGATATCGAGGCGGCTGTGCGTGCCGCATGGGACGAGCTTCTGGCCTCTTCGGACAACCTCGCCCTCGCCGGGATGACGCTCGAGTACGCTACGAGGAGGATGGAGCTTTCACAGTTGAGCTACGAACTCGGTGATCTTGCCGTTACGGACCTGCTGGACGCCCAGGCCGACCTCTCCGAAGCGGAGGCCAAGCTGGTAAGCGCCAGGACGGCATGCCTCGTCGCCGAGGCCGGTTACTGGGTACTTCTGGGCAGAAGCCCGAGACTCGGGGAGTGACAGTGGCAAATCGGAAAAAGAGCAAGAGGTGGATCTGGATAGCCGTCGCAGTCGTTCTCGCGGTGGCGGCGGTATCGATCTTCGGGAAGCGCGGCCGGGGGGGCACCGTCGTCATGGCCGCAGTCGCGGGAAGCGGGGGGCTGGAGGAGAGGGCCAGCGGCAGCGGCTGGCTCGAAGGCATGTCGAGAGTGGAGCTGAGCGCTGAACAGGCGGGAATCATCGACAGCATCTACATCTCGGAGGGCGACACCGTCTCCGCGGGCCAGATCCTGCTGACGCTGGACCAGAGCGGCGCCCGTGCGGCGATGAACGATGCAGGGGCGAGGGCCGGCGCGGCCAGGATCGCGCGGGACCAGGCGGACAGGCTTTACGAGAGGATGCTCGCTCTCGGAGAGGCCGGACTGGCCAGCCCCGAGGAGGTCCAGCAGGCTCTGGACGCCAGGCAGACCGCCCAGGCCGTCCTGCTCCAGGCCTACGCAGCAGAAGCCAGCGCCATGGAAGCCTTGAGGAAGACATCCTACTCCTCTCCGATCGCCGGAGTCGTAACGGCGCTGAACGTGGACGAGGGCGAGATGGCGATCGTGGGGACCATGAACACCCCCGGCACCGTCCTGCTCAAGATAGAGGACATGTCGAGCTTCCTGGTCCGGGTCACACTGGTCGAGAGCGAGGTCGTCGGAGTCCGGTCCGGCATGCCCGCGGAGGTGACACTCGACGCCCTCCAGGATACGGTGTTCGAGGGTACGGTCCGCAGCGTCGGGCTTGCTGCCGAGAACGAAGCCGCAGTCATGACCGGCGAGGTGGCCGAATACGAGGTGACGATAGAACTCACGGACACCGACCCGAGGCTGAGATCAGGCATGTCCGCCTCGGTGGACATCATCACGAACAGCGTGTCGGACTGCATCTCGGTCCCGGTGCAGTGCGTCGTTCCCCGCCCCGATCCGGCGGACGGCACCCGCGAGATCGACGCCGTCCTCAGGATCGAGGGCGGCCGCATCGAAATCGTCCCGGTGGAGACCGGGATATCGGGCGCCATGAACATCGAGGTTCGCGGCATCTCCGAGGGCGACAGCGTAGTGTCTGGACCTGTGGAGGCCCTCAGAAACCTCGAGGCAGGCGAGCAGGTCAGAACGGAGAGGTTCGGTGGATTCGGTGACAGACCCCGCCGTCGTTGACGCCAGACAGATCCGCAAGTCCTACAGGATGGGCGAGGTGGTGGTGGAAGCCCTGAAGGGCGTGGACGTCCGGATCGATCACGGCGAGTTCACATGCATCATGGGGGCCTCCGGCTCGGGCAAGAGCACTCTCCTCAACATACTGGGATGCCTCGACAGGCCGACTTCGGGAACGTTCGACCTGATGGGCAGATCGGTGGACTCGATGGACGACGGCGAACTGGCGGAGGTCCGGAACAGGTTCATCGGCTTCGTCTTCCAGACGTTCAACCTCCTTCCGAGATCCTCCGCCCTGCAGAACGTCGAACTCCCCCTGATCTACGCGAGGGTTCCCTCCCGCGAAAGGCGGGAGAGAGCGATGGCCATGCTGGAGAAGGTCGGTCTCGCCTCGCGGGCGGGGCACCGTCCCAATCAGCTCTCCGGCGGCGAGAGACAGCGGGTGGCGATCGCGAGGGCGCTCGTAACCGGCCCGGCGCTGCTCCTGGCGGACGAGCCCACGGGCAATCTGGACAGCAGGACCGGGCGGGTGATCATGGATATGTTCCACAGCCTGCACTCCGAAGGCAACACGATCCTTCTGGTGACCCACGACCCGGAGATAGCCCGGGAGGCGGGCAGGATCCTGAGGATAAAGGACGGTCTCGTGGAAAGCGACACGGCCAATTGAGCACCGGAGCGCTCTTCATCTCCGAGGCCGTGCGCAGCGCCCTCGATTCGCTCCGCAACAACAGGCTCCGCAGTGCTCTGACCTCCCTCGGGGTCATGGTGGGAGTCACCTCGGTGGTTTCCCTGGTGGGTCTCGTAACCGGCCTCCAGAACTATATCGAGGAACAGTTCGACTCCGTGGTCGGCGCGCGGATCTTCGAGATAAGCCGTTTCAGCAGCGGCTTCGACGACATGGAGACCTGGCTCAGATCGCGTTCCTGGCCGCATCTGACCGCCTCCGACGCCGAGCAACTGGCCGGGATGATGACCACGGCGAGCGGAGTCACATGGAGGAGCGGGACGTCACGGTCCGTCTCCAGGGGCGGTCGGACGGCGGAGGGGATCTGGGTCAGGGGCCTCGCCCCCACCGAGATCGACGTCGGAGGGATGACGATTGCGTTCGGCCGGTTCTTCACGCAGGCGGAAGACAACATCCGGGCGAGGGTCTGCGTCCTGGGCTCGTCCCTGGCGGACTCCCTCGGCAATCCGGAGCTTCTGCCCGGCCAGACCGTTTCGATAGGCGGCGAGAGGTTCACCGTGATAGGGATCGCCAATCCTCTCGGGAGCATCTTCGGACAAGCGCTGGACAACTTCGTCTCGGTGCCCTTCTCGACCTTCGTCAGCCTCTTCTCGTCCCCGGACAGGGACGTGGAGATCGCCGTGCTCCCGCTGCCCGGGGTGACCCAGGAGGAATGCCAGGATGAGGCGCGACAGATTCTGAGGAGGATCAGGGGCATTCCCCTGGATGCCGAGGACAACTTCTTCATCACCACCCAGGAGGCCATCCTGGACTCCATGAACAAGGTCATGGGCGGGGCCGCGATCGTGACGATAGGCATCGCGGCCATCTCGCTGCTCGTGGGCGGCATCGGGATCATGAACATCATGCTGGTGAGCGTGACGGAGAGGACCAGGGAGATCGGCACCAGGCGGGCTCTGGGCGCGACCAGGAATGACATTGTAAGGCAGTTCCTCGTGGAGTCGGTGATCATATCCCTCATCGGCGGCATCCTCGGTCTGCTGGCGGGCTTCGCCATCGTCACCGCCGCGGACAGCCTGACCCCGCTGCCCGCCTCCGCGAGCCCGTTCGCCGCATTCCTCGCCATTGCCTTCTCCTCGACGGTGGGCCTCGTGTTCGGGATCTATCCGTCATGGAAGGCTGCTGGGCTCGATCCGGTGGAGGCCCTGCGGTATGAGTAGGCTGATCCAGCGCTTCGCCGGAGCGGTGAAACTCGAAGCGGAGAACGTGGTATCCGCATTCCGCTCCCTCTGGGCCAACAAGATGCGCAGCGCCCTGACGACCACGGGCATAGTGATCGGCGTGACGACGGTGACCGGGGTCGCCAGCCTCGTACAGGGTCTCAATCGGCAGGTCACGGACGCCCTGGGAGGGCTTGGCGCCGGGACCGTCTACATCCAGAAGACGCCCGGCATGATGATGGGCAACGCCAGAGAGTACTTCAGGAGACGGGATTTCAGATTCGAGGACATAGACGAGCTGGAGAGGATCGACGGAGTACTGGCCGCCGTGCCGTTGACGGGATGGTACACCCTGATAAAGGCTCCGGACGGCAGGGAGATCGCGGTCGAGCTGACCGGCACCTCGGCGGACTGGCCGCTCGTAGGGCACAAGAACACCGTCTTCGGAAGGTTCTTCACCGATTTCGAGGTCTCCTCGCGCAGGGACGTCTGCGTCCTCGGCGCGGATGTCGCCGAGAGACTGTACGGGGCGGACGACCCCACCGGCTCGGTGATGGATCTCGCCGGCAGGAGGATGATCGTGATCGGCGTCCTCGAGAGCTCGGGCGAGGTGATGGGCGAGACCCAGGACAACATCGTCTTCGTTCCCTACACCGTCCTCGGCAACTGGACCGACC
Organism: Candidatus Fermentibacter danicus; assembly: GCA_001618605.1. Taxonomy (GTDB): domain Bacteria; phylum Fermentibacterota; class Fermentibacteria; order Fermentibacterales; family Fermentibacteraceae; genus Fermentibacter; species Fermentibacter danicus. The sequence goes on along the minus strand of LKHC01000105.1, from coordinate 77,527 downwards.
CGAAGAGCCGCCTGTCCCTGGCGGTCGAGATAGAGGCGAGGGCCGACATGGACAGGATGCTCGAGAACATCGAAGCCTGCATGAGACGCATCAGGGGACTGTCCATCGAGGACGACAACGACTTCGAGCTGGTCACGGCCGACCAGCTCATCGAGACCTACTCCAACGTCTCGGCGGGCATCTACGCCGCCATGCTGGCGATCTCCGCCATCGCGCTGATCGTGGGATCGATCGGGATAGCCAACATCATGCTCGTGAGCGTCACCGAGCGGACCAGGGAGATCGGCCTCCGAAAGGCCCTCGGCGCGAAGAGTTCCCAGATCCTCGCACAGTTCCTCACTGAATCGGTGATACTGGCGCTCGCGGGAGGGGTGCTGGGCATCGTCGGGGGAAGCGTGCTCGCCATCGTGGTGGCGTCCCTGACGCCGATCCCTGCGGGGCTCGAAGCCTGGAGCGTGATAGTGGCCGTGCTCGCCAGCGCGATGGTCGGGATAGGGGCCGGGGTCTTTCCCGCGATGAGAGCCGCCGGGCTGGAGCCGGTGCGCGCCCTGGGCTACAATCAGTGAGACCGGGCCGGACCGCCGCCTTCGCCTTCGCTTCGGGATTCGCCCTCCTCTGTGCGGAGGTCGTGTGGAACAGGGCTCTTCTGCTTCTCACCGGAGGCAGCGCGGATGCCACGATGGTCGTGCTCTCGGCCGTCATGGCCGGGTTCGCCTCGGGCGGGCTCGCCTTCGGCAGGATAGGCGATTCCTCGAAGGCTCCGGTCCGTCTGCTCGGCCTGCTCTCGCTCGCCTGCATCCCGGCCTTCTTCATGCCCCTGCTCCTCGCTCCGGCAGCGGCCGGTCTCCTTCCCGCGCTGTACTCGGCCGGAATCCCGGTCGTGCTGGTCCGCGCCTTCGCGGCCTTCATCCTCGTCCTGCCTCCCTCGTTCCTCGGCGGGGGGCTTATACCGCTGCTCGCAAGGACGGAGGAGAGCAGGGGAGCGGTGTCCGGCATAGCCGGCCTCTATGCGCTGAACACGATCGGGTCCGCCCTCGGGGGGCTGGCCGCCGGATTCGTTCTGCTGGAGGCGCTCGGGGCCCGCGCGTCTCTTCTGTCGGCGTCGGCTCTCATGCTGGCTTCGGCGATCCTCCTTCTGGCGGGACGGGACGGCGGGTCGGCCTGCGAGCGCGGAAGGACTGAGGCGCAGGGAGGGGGGCCCAGCCTCTTCCATCTGGTCCTGTTCGCAGCCAGCGGCATGATAGCTCTCTCGTTCGAGTCGGTGTGGTCGAGGCAGCTCACGTTCGTTCTGGGGAACAGCACCTACGCCTTCTCCGCAATGGGAGCCTCGGCGCTCCTCGGCATGGGGATCGGAAGCTGGATCGGCAGGAGGAGCCGAGGCCCCGCCCTTCCCATGTTCGGGGCGGCCGTAGCCCTGGAGGGACTCCTCGGCTCGCTGCCCCTGCTGGATGCTTCTCTCCGGCTGGATCCCGCATCGCTCCTGCCTCACCCGTTGCCGGGTCCGGCCCGTGTGCTGCTGGCCTGCTTCACTATGATCCCCGCGTCCGCATGCATGGGGGCGACCTTCCCGTTCATGGTCAGGGCGGCCGCAAGGGACGCCCGTCTGGGACGGGACGTCGGGCTCCTCACCATGGCAAACTCGGCCGGAGCCGCGGCAGGTCCCTTCTTTGCCTCCCTCGTGGTCATGTCCTCGGCCGGGCCGACCCGCGGAACCGGAGTTCTCGCCGCTCTGGCCGGACTGATCGGAGCCGTCGCGGTTCTCCGGGGCAGGGGCGGCGGGTCGCGGCGCGCCCTGGCTGCGGCTGCGGCGACAGCCCCGGCCGTGATAGCGGCCTTCGTTCTCCAGCCTCCCGGCTCCCGACCTCCATCCCGCGACCTGGATCTGCTCTTCTTCGACGAAGACCGCGTGGCGACCGTGTCCGTCTTCGGAAGGGACTGGGACGGGTACCGGAGCCTTCGCATCAACGGCGTGGAGGAGGTCCCCATCGACCAGGCCTCTCTAGAGGCGTTCCACCTTCTCGGACACCTCCCGTGGGGATACCGCCCCGGTGCGCGCAGCGTCCTGGTGATCGCGCTCGGGGGCGGCATAACGTCCGGCGCCGTCCTGTGCCATCCCGTGGAATCGCTGGTCTGCGTGGAGATATGCCCGTCCGTGGTCGAGGCCCTGCCTCTCTTCGCCTCGGAGAACCGGCGGCCCGACCTCGATCCCAGGTTCGTGCTCGTAGGCGATGACGGCAGGAACTACCTCGCGGCGGGACTCTCCAGGTACGACCTGATAATCTGTGACGCCACCCACCCCGGCTCCTCCGACAGTTGGGTACTGTACACGAGCGAGTTCTACCGGAGCGTCCTCGGTCATCTAACCCCCGGAGGCGTCTCCGCCCAGTGGGTGCCCCTCCACCAGCTTCCGGTGCATGATCTTAAACGGATCCTCGCCACCTGGAGCGGAGTCTTCCCCCACTGCGCCGTACACATGGCCGGAGGGAGGCATGCCGTTCTCGTCGGATCGAACGAGCCTCTCTCGCTCGACATCCCCGCCATGTTCGACACGCCCGCCGCCCGTGAGGAGCTGTTCTCCACCGCCTTCGACCCCGCAGACAGCCTGTATCTGCTGCCGGTCGCCTCCGGGGAGGAGATAGTCGCCGCAGTGTCGGGCTCGGGCGTCAACACTGACGACCGGGCGCCCTGCCAGTTCATAAGGCGCAGGGCCCCCGCCGATCCCCAGGCGACGATCGCCCCCTGTGTGGCGTCCCTGCTCTCCGCCGGAGGCTCCGACGATCCTCTGAGGGAGGGACAGATGCTGTACTGGGCCGGAATGCTTCCGCGGGCGGTCGAGGCCTTCGAGCGATGCCGCGGGACCGCAATGGGTGCCAGATGGCTGGCTGTCGCTCTCACCACGGCTTCGGAGGGCTTCCGCGACAGGGGCGACACGCAGTCGGCGCTGGTCATGCTGCGCCGGGCCGTCGCCGCCGATTCCTCCTGGCCCCGCACGAGGATGCTCGCGCGGGCTCTCGAACTCGAGTCGCGGGCGACAGGCACTTTCTAATCCGGTTCCCGGGGATTAGGATAGGAGCCGGGATCAGACCGCCGCCCACGCGGCCACGCAAGGAGTTTCGATGTCCAAGATCGCCTTCATGTTCCCCGGACAGGGATCGCAGAGCGTCGGCATGGCCTCGCACCTCGCCGGGAGATCCGCCGCCGCCGGAATCCTCTCCCGGCTCGACGAGCTTTCGGAGACCCCGGGGCTCCTGTCCCTGATCTCCGAAGGTCCGGAGGATCTCCTCACTCGGACGGACAATGTCCAGCCGGCGATAACCGCCGTCAGCCTGGCGGTCCTGGCCGTCCTCGCCGAAGCCGGAGTGGAGGCTCTCGGAGCGGCCGGCAACAGCCTGGGCGAATACCCGGCCCTGGTAGCCGCAGGAGTCATCACCCCCGAGGCGGCGATCCCTCTGACAAGGCTCAGAGGCAGGCTGATGCAGCAGTGCGCTGACCGGTATCCCGGCGGAATGGTCGCCCTCATAGGCGCCACGCGCGAGGTTGCGGAGTCGGCGGTACAGGCCGCATTGCCGGCCGGAGCCATCGGCATAGCCAACATCAACTCCGAAGGGCAGATAGTCCTGTCCGGAACTCCCGGAGCCATCGAAGCCGCCTCGGCCGCGGCGAAGGACGCCGGCGTCCGCAGGGTCATTCCTCTCAGGGTATCGGGCGCATGGCATTCCCCCCTCATGAGGGAGGCCGCCGAAGGCCTGGCTGCAGGCCTCGACGCCACGGAGTTCTCGGACCCGGCAATCCCGGTGGTCGCCAACGTGACGGCCGATTTCGTGCGTTCGGGGGCGGAAGCGAGATCGCTCCTGATCGGCCAGCTCACTTCCCCCGTGCTGTGGGCGGCTTCCATCAGGCGCCTGATCGGACAGGGATACGACACCTTCGTGGAGGTGGGCCCGGGAACGGTGCTCCAGGGATTGATGAAGGGCTACGAGGGCGTAACCGTTCTCGGCACGTCAACGGCCGAGGCCCTCGACGAGACGCTTCGGAGGTTGTCCGGTAGCTGAGCCTCGGGTATATCCCGCACTGCTTCAGCTCCAGGGAAGACGGGAGGGCGGATGAGTCTCCGCGGGCAGACCATCGTTTTCCTCGGCGGCACGATACTCGTGCTCTTTGCCGCCGCCGCGATGCTGTCCTTCCTCGTGTTCCGCCCGGACTTCGCCAGGCTCGAACGGGACGACGCCGTCAGGGACCTCCGTGGCGTGTCCGACCTCCTCGAAGCCGAGATCGATGGTCTCCGCAACGCCGCCATGGACTGGGCGACGTGGGATCAGTCGTACGACTATCTACTCGGCGCCGACAGCGCCTTTGCGGTCCGCGAGATCACACCCGGCGTCCTGACCAGACTCGCGATCGACCAGATGCTCTTCTTCTCCCCGTCCGGGGATCCGGTCCTCTCCGTGGGATCGACCGGCGGGCGGCTCGTCCCGTTCGATGCGGCAATGGAGCCCGCCTGGATGACGGGCGGCGTCCTCTCGGGGCTGGCGGCGGCCGGAGCCGACACGGCCGGGCTGGTCGTCATCGGCGACCGCATGGCACTCGCCGCCGTCCATGATGTCCTGGCAAGCGACGGAGACGGTCCGAGAGCAGGTTCTCTGGCATTCGTCAGGCTCCTGGACAGCTCCGACGGCCTTGCCAGAATCCTCTCCAGCTCCGCTCTCGATGCCTGGATCTCGCGCCCCGATTCCGCCATGATGCCGGGCGACACTCTGTTCACCTACCCGAACGATGACGAGCTGATCGTCTCCGTTTCCCATCCGAGCCTCGACGGCGGGTGTGTGAGGCTCCACACGAGGTTGAACCGTGACATCGCCGCCGAGGCGGACACCATCCTGACCCACTTCATCGCGCTGACGGTCCTGGGCGGAATAATCTTCTCGATCGTAACCCTGTCCCTGATCCAGTTCCTCGTGGTGAAGAGGATCAGGGGCATCATGGCGATGATCCAGGAATCGGGTGCATCACCGGAGCAGACGGGCACGGAGAGGCTCGACGAGGTGTCCAGCATCGGCCTGGCCATCGGACCCGTTCTGGAGAAGCTGGAGATGCTGACAGGAGCCATCAGGCGGAGCGAACAGAACAACGCCATGCTCCTCAGGCTGATACCCGACTTCATGGTCAGGATCAGGAGGGACGGGACCATTGTCTCCGTGAAGCCGGGGTATGGATTCAAGGCCCCCCTGCCGCTCTCCAGGGCCGAGGGGATGCATATCGACGACATCGAACTGATCGATGCCGAAGCCTCCAGGATAAAGTCCATCATCTCCCGGGTGCTCGATAGGAACACCGTCGAGAGCATCTCCCTCGGAGTACGAAGTCAGGAGACCACCTACTACCTCGACGTCCGCATCGTCGCCTTCGGCCCGGACACGGTGCTCGCCGTAGCCCGCGACGTGACGCAGAAGATGAAGGCCGAGGAGGCTGCGTCGCGCCTGCAGAGGCTCGAATCCCTCGGGCTGCTCGCCGGCGGCATAGCACACGACTTCAACAACAGGCTCTCCACTGCGATAGGCAGCATCGAACTCGCCATGTCCGACATCCCTAACCCCTCCCAGCAGGTTCTCCGGAGCCTGGAGAGGGCGCTGGACGCCTGCGTCAGGGCCGGCGACCTGACGAGGAAACTCCTGACGTTCTCCACGGGAGGTTCGCCCTACTTCAAGCCGACGGACGTGGAGGATCTGGCGAAAACGGTGCTGGAGCCGCTCTTCAGGGGTCTCGGGGTCTCCCTCAGGCTCGACATCCGGCCCGGCACGTGGCCCATCGATGCGGACGAGGATCAGATCGCTCAGCTCTTCAGGAACATGGCGACGAACTCGATCGAGGCCATCGGGGGCTACGGATGGTTCGAAATGAAGGCCTACAACTCGATTGATCCCCAGGTAGCCGGGCTCAATCCCGGCCATTACGTCACGATGGAGTTCCTGGACTCCGGTCCCGGCATCAGGGAGGATCTGCTGAAGAAGGTCTTCGAGCCGTACTTCACCACAAAGGATGAGTCAGTCGGACTCGGCCTCTCGATGGCCCACTCCATAGCGGTCAAACACGCGGGATGGCTGGAGGCCCTGCCCGGCCCCGGCGGGCGGTTCGTCCTCCACATTCCGGCGATCCACGGGATGACCGATCCCTCGCAGTACCTCCCCGCCTCCGCGATGGGCGGGCGCGCCAGAATCCTTGTCATGGATGACGATCTGAGCGTGCTGGAGACGATCAAGGAGATGCTCGAGACCCTGGATTACACCGTCGAGACGGCCGCCGACGGAGGCGCCGCCCTGTACCGCCTCGCCGAGGCCGTCCGGAAGGGCAGGCCGTTCGACATTCTGATTCTCGACCTCGTGGTGCCCGGCGGCATCGGAGGACTCGAGACCCTGGCGCGGGCGCGGGCCAGGTTCGGAGACGTCCATGCCATAGTCTCGAGCGGCTATTCCTCGGATTCCGTTCTGTCGGAGTACGCCGTCCACGGTTTCAAGGCCGCCCTGCGCAAGCCCTTCAACCTCGAGGAACTCAGCTCCACCGTCCGCAGGCTCCTCGCATCGATCGACCAGGATGGGGCAGGGCCGTCCGGGAGACAGGGAGGCATGGATCCGTGACTCTCAGGAGCAGGCTTGCGGTCCTGCTGGTGGTCTTCCTCGCCGTCGTCGCCGTAGCGACGGCTCTCGTGTTCAGATTCTTCTTCCTGGGAACCTTCGAGGACCTCGAGGAGCGGCAGCTCGTCCGGACCGCCGTCGAAACAAGGCGGCTCGCCCTGGAACAGGCTGGCCGTACGGCCGCCGCGGCGATCGAGACGGCCTCCCTCCCCTCGGTCCGCCGGTTCCTGGAAGGAGGCGATGCAAGACTCGTTCTGACACTCGCGGACACTTCGTCCTGGGCTGAAGAAGGCCTCGACGCCGTCGTCATCTACAATTCATCAGGCACGCCCGCCTATGCTTCCGGCATAGTGCGCGGTGAAGCTGCATCCCCCTTCCCGCCCGGGCTGTCCGCAAGGATATCCGAGTCGGGTTTCTCCTCCGTCCTGGAGGATGGAGAGTCCCGTTGCGGCGTTCTCTTCTCCGGCTCCTCGCCCTGGTTCGTCGGAGCATGCGAGGTCAGGCCCTCCGTGGGAGACGGAGCCCCTGTCGGGGTCGTCGTCTTCGCCGACAGGATCGACGGCGGGACTCTGGACGGGCTCAATTTCATGCCGGACAACAGAGTCGGCATCCTCGCCCCGGAGGCCGGCCCTCCCGGGATCGATCCCTCCCGTCCTTCCGAACTCATCCTGAGGACGGGGATGGACAAGGCCGTAGTCTACGCCACCCTCGGAGCCGGTCCTGGCCTGGACGTGATACTCAAGATCGAGTCCCCCCGCGAGGTCTACGGACTCGGGCGTGACATCGCCGATCGTGCGATGCTCTTCGTGCTGATCGCCGGGATGGTGCTCGTGGCCGTCACCATCCTCCTCTTCCAGGGCGAGGTGATGATGCCGCTTCGGACTCTCACCCTCCGGATACGCGAGATAGGCGACAGCAGTGACCCCTCGATGCGATGCGGCATTCCCCCGGGGGACGATGAGTTCTCGCTGCTCGCCTCGACCCTGGACGCAACCCTCGATCGCCTCGAGAGGGCTTCGCTGGATCTCAGGCAGAGCAGGCAGCGGTTCGACCTGTTCGCGAAGTACCTTCCGGGCTATTCCTACATCAGAAAGCCCGACGGGAGGCTGGTCTACGCCAACGAAAACTTCAGGAGAGACCTCCTGGGGTCGCGGGAGGACTGGGAGGGGATCGACTGGAAGGACGTCTGGCCTGCCGAACAGGCTTCGGTGCTCGCGAGGAGCGATGACGAGGTGATGCGGAACCGGAGGCCGGTCCTCACGGAACTCGATGTCCGGATCGGCGACGGAGCCGTGAGGCGGCTCCTTTTCCACTCCTTCCCGGTCGGCCCGGAGTCCGACGGCACGCTCCTGTTGGGGGGCATCGCAGTCGACGTCACCGACAGGGTGAGGATAGAGGAGATGCTGCTGGGCTCCGAGATGCGCAACGAAGCCATTCTTTCGGCGATTCCGGAGAGCGTCCTCGTCATTTCGAGCGACGGCCGGATAATCGACGTAAAGGCCGGATCGGACTCCGGCTCCTCCGGAATCAGGGATCGTCTCCAGGGCAGGAACATCGAGGAGATCGGCCTGTCATCCGCCGACGTGAGTCTTGCGGAGAAGACCGCGGCGAAGTGCCTGCAGCTCCGTTCGGTCGAGTCCATCGAGCTTGCGATATCCGGCGGCCCCATGGAGGGTGTGTACGAGTGCCGGATGGCTCCCTTCGAGAACGACGCCGTCGTCTGCACCGTCCGCAACGTGACCGAGAAGAGGCGGATGGAGTCCGAGATCCTCGAATCCCAGAAGCAGGAGTCGATCTCGCTCATGGCCGGCGGGATCGCTCACGATTTCAAGAACATCATGTCGGTTGTGACCGGCAGCATAGACCTCTGCGCCGCCTCCGAGCCCGGGGGGAGCGAGGCGGCCGGTTATCTCGCGAGCGCGCTCGATGCCTGCGACAAGGCTCTGATGATGCTGCGACAGCTCGAAATGCTCTCGCGGGGCTCCAGCGGTGTCGAGAAGAGGGCTCTGGATCTCGAAAGCCTGCTGGGCAGCACCGCGAGGCTCGTCATGAGCGGATCGGGCGTGCAGCTCTCGCTCCAGGTCCAGGCCCCGGGGGGCCTCTGGAAGGTCGAAGCGGACGAGGGGCAGATGGTCCAGGCTTTCAGCAACTTCATCGTAAACGCCAGGGAGGCCCTGGACGGATCGGGGCGGCTGGACATCAGACTGTGGAACGGGATGACCAGGGCCGGGGAGAGGGAGGTCCGCGTCTCCCTGGCCGACAACGGCCCCGGCATGAACTCGGAGGTCCTGGAGAGGATCTACGATCCCTACTTCTCTACGAAGTCGCGGGGGAGCGGACTCGGGCTCGCCGTCGCCTCGTCCATAGTCAAGCGGCATGGTGGCCGCATAGAGGTGGAATCCTCACCCGGAAGGGGGACCGTCTTCACGGTTTCCCTGCCGGCGGCCCCCCGTGGAACCGATAATATACCGGCTCCCGGTTCCGGTCCCGCCAGAACCGAGGCTGCGCCCTCCGGACCTGCCGCGGAGGAGGAAGAGGGCTCTACGCCGCCACCTGGGCGGGTGTGAAGACGCTTACCGACTGATTGCCCGCAAACGATCCCGGACGGGACGGGCTTACGGGCCTGTCCCGCCCGGGAGAGATGCATGAACGATTAGCCGACAGCCACGGCGGCCGGCGCGCACGAAGCGATCATTCCCCGCTTCTCTCCGCCCTGATGCGTTCGATTATCCTGCCATGGGCCGCGAAGGCCAGCGGCGGGAGGGAGTCGAGCGGGAACCATTCGATGTCCGATGCGTCGTCGCCGGGGACGGGCGTCCCTTCGAGACCCCCGGCCTCCATCACGGCCAGCATGATGCCGCCGTACTCCGTCTCGTCCGTCTCGACGCCCCTGAGTTTCATGGACCGCGCCGAGAGACCGGTTTCCTCGGCGAGTTCGCGGGCCGCACAATCCTCCACGGTCTCCCCGAGTTCCAGGAAACCGCCCGGGAGGCAGTGCAGGCCCTTTCCCGGCGAGCAGGCCCTTTCCACCAGGAGTATCCTGCCGTCCCTGACTGCGGCGACGGTTACGGCCGGAAGAGGATTCCTGTAGTGCAGCAGCCCGCAGGCCGGGCACGGGTAGTGTCTGACGCCGCTCTCGACGACGAGTGAGGTTCCGCATCTGCTGCAGAACCTGGGGAGGGAATAGAACGCGGTGGCGTCCAGCCTCCCACTCCTCGGTCCGGCGGGCGGGAAATGCCCGGGAACGTTGCCGGCGCCGCGGATGAAGTACCCTGCGGCAGCCTGCCTGAGGTAGTGGAGGGAGGACTCCACCGCCTCCTCCACCCCGGCGCCGGCGGCCAGTCGGGCGGCCGTGGCGGAGGCGAGGGTGCAGCCGGTCCCGTGAAGCTTTCCGGGGCATGTCCTCCTGCCCTCGAACCACCGGCCCCTGCCGCCTGCGAGTAGAAAGTCCGCCGGTTCGCCCTCCAGATGGCCTCCCTTGACCAGTGCGGCCCCGGCTCCCATCTCGACGATCCTGGCGGCGGCGCGCTCCATCGATTCCCTGTCGCGCACCCGGAGCCCCGTCAGGGCTTCCGCCTCGTCCAGGTTCGGCGTGCATAGTGCGCTGAGCGGCACCAGCGCATCGCGCACCATCCCGGGCATCCCGCCCTCGTGCAGCGAGCCGCCGGAACCCGCCACCAGCACCGGATCCAGGACATACGGCACTTCCGGCAGCCTGGAACGGAGCAGGCCGGCCAGCTCGGACGCCACGGCCGCGCTCCCGAGCATCCCCGACTTGACCGCGCCTGGAGGGCCGTCGCGCAGAACCGCCTCGATCTGCCTGGAGACGGCTCCCGTGGAGACCGGCTCCCAGCCCTCCACCGAACCGCTGCTCTGGAAGGTTACGGCCGTCACGACGATCTCACCGAGAACGCCCGCCGCCGCAGCCGCCTTTATGTCGGCAGCCAGCCCTGCTCCTCCGCTCGGATCGGTTCCTCCGACGAGGAGGACGACGGCCGGGGATGGATGGTCGATCACGATTGAACTCATAGGCGAACCCCTCTCTTCTTCAGGTCAATTCCTAACCAAACGCCGCCCCCGGGGACAAATGCTGCAGCACGGCATGCCATGTCATCCTATATTCCGATGTTCATGGCGCAGCCCGGGTCCGATACCCGGAAATCATCGAGGAGACAGCCCATGCTGACCGGTCCCGCACTGACTCTCGCCCTGGCTCTGTCGGCCGCCCCCGGCGCCTCTTCGGGCGCAGTGGTGGACTCGATACGCATCGAGGGCGCCGGAGCCGTGTCCGAGGGCGATCTCCTGGAAGGTTCGGGGCTCAGGAGGGGCGTGTCACTCATGGAGGTCACGCCCGGCGAAGTCCGGCAGGCAGTGCTCTCCAATCTGAACAACCGCGGCTATCTGGAGGCGTCGGTCGAGGTCGCGTGGCCGGAGTGGCACGAGGATGTCGGGGTCGTGAGGATCACGGTTTCCCCTGGCAGGAGGAGCCTGATGGGGCCCCTCGTGCTCTCCGGCAACCAGGCGCTGGAAGCGCGTGAACTGCTGCGAGCGGTCGATATCGAGGCCGGCCGCGTCCTCACCCCGGGGGCGCTCGAGCAGATCAGATCCGCCATGCTGGAGCGTTACGCCCGACACGGCTACGTTCTCGCCTCCGTCGATGTCGCCGTTCTTCCGTTCGACGCCCCGGCCCCGGAGAGCCTCCCGGCCCAGAGGGGGGTCGAGTGCTCGATTTCGGAGGGCCGCCAGATACTCCTGGGCAGCATGGACGTCGAAGGATTGCGGACCGTCAGGAAGGTGGTCGTCACCCGCGAGGTGCTCCTTCAGCCCGGTGATTCGCTCGACATGGAGATGATGAGGAGGTCGATAGCGGCCATCTACGACCTCGCCCTGTTCAGCGACGTGCGGTTCGTCTATGAAGGCCTCTCCGAAGGGCGAGACAGCGTCGACCTCCTGATACAGGTGACCGAGAGGCCCTACAGGGAACTCGATCTCGGCGCCGGCTACGCATCCCCCTCCGCCATGATCCTGAGCGCGTTCTGGAAGCATCCGAACATCATGGGCAACAACCAGTCTCTCACGATTGGCTCGGAGTGGACGAGGTACTTCTCGACCGGAGGGGGCGACATAGTCGAACCCTCGCTCGTCTACGAGGAGCCGTACGTAGCCTCGACGAAGTGGAAGGGGCGCTTCACCCTGAGTTACCTGTACTTCAGCCTCCCCGGCCTCGACGAGAGGGGATACGGCGGGGAGATCGCGATTTCCCGGTTCCTCGCCGAGAAACTGAAGCTGACGCTGAGCTACTCCCTCTCGAGGAACAAGTACAACGAAACTGGCGTCGGCGGCGGCGAGGAGGAGTTCGACTGGACCACGACCTCCCGGATCTCGGCCGGCATCCAGCACGACACCCGCGACGCGGTGCTCGACCCCCGGCACGGCCATCTCCTCGGCTTGTCGGGAGGCCTGTCCGGCGGATTCCTCGGCGGAAGGAGCTTCTATCGGATCGAGAGTGAGGCGAGAGTCTTCAAGCCCGTCATACGGGACGTCATCCTCGCCTGGAGGATACGCGGCGGCGTCGTCCGTCCCTACGGAGAAGACGAGGAGATAGCGCCGGGAGAGAGGTTCTTCCTCGGAGGCGGTTCCACCATCCGCGGATATGCCTTCAATACGGTCGGACCCGAGGACTCCGAGGGAAACCCCACGGGCGGCCGGGTCATGCTGCTCGGGAACATCGAATCCCGCATGAGGGTCGTCGGAGGGCTGTGGATGGCTCTGTTCCTCGATACCGGGGGCATCTGGGAGGAGGTGGACCAGATCTCGACCGAGACGGCGGGGCTCGGCGTGGGCATGGGTCTCAGGTTCGCCACTCCCTTCGGCCCCCTCAGGCTGGACTACGGCTTCGCCCCGACCTGGACGGACGGACTGCGCCGGGGTAGAGCCTATCTGGCTCTGGGACATCCGTTCTGATGACGGGCGGCAGATTCAGGCACTACCCCCCCAGGGCCGTCGCCAGCGGTTTCGTGTTGATGATCCTTTCCGCATACCTCTCGATAGTGACCGGCTTCGTTTCGGAGACTGTCGGGAACGTCATCGGCGCGATGCTCTCGAATGATTCGCTATCCGTAGAGGTGACCGGTGCGAGGACCGACCTCTTCTGGAACACCGGCGTGGAGAGGGTCTACGTCACTGATCCGCACGGCCTCGAGGTCGACGTGCGCGGGGCCAGGGTCGAGGGCGCCCTGCACTCCTTCCTTCTTTTCCGCAGGGTCCACACCGTCTCGGTGGAGAATCTCCTCATAACCATTCCCCGGCCCCGCGAGGGCGGGGAACCCTCTACGCTGGTCGGCATCCTCGAGAGCATCGACAGGGGGATCGTCACCGGCGCCGACTCGCTGATCCTCTGCGACGGCACCATCAGCGACTCGGCCGGCCCCATCCTGGACGGGATGCAGCTCTCCGCATCCGTCGTGCGCGGAAGAGGGTCCGACGTGACCGCCGCCCGCGTTTCGACATGGATTCGCGGGATCGGAGTCATCACCGGAAGCGGCCATGCGAGCCTGGAGGACGGAATCGTGTCCAGCCGGGGCTTCAGCGCCTCGACTCCGTTCGGAAACATGTATTTCGAGGGCACTCTCACGGGGGAGACCTCCGGGCTGGACGTCTCCTTCTCCGGGATGGCATCGGCGGGTGAGGATCTGCTGAAGATTCCCGTGGAGGTCGAACTCGACTTCTCCGGGGACATCTCGGGAACCCTCTCGAATCCGGAGGTGTCCACCTCGCTTCGGAACGGCGTCGCCACGGCATACGGCCATCCTCTCGAATTTACTGTGGATACCCTTGACGCCGGCCTGGACTCCGTATCCCTCGAAGGTCTCATGCTCGCCGTGGCCGGCCTCCGGATATACGCCGACTGTGAATACAGGCTGCCGGACGGCGTGTGGAGAGTCTCCCTTCAGTCGGCGATGAGTTCGTTCGATCCCTCCGTCCTCTACTCCCCGGCCCCGAAGGCGAGTCTGAACGGCACCGTCTCGGCGGCGCTGTCCGGAACTTCGGCTGGGCTCTCATCCTGCTCCGGAACGGTGGATCTGAAGCCCTCGGTGTTCTCGGGAGTCCCGGTGACGAGCCTGCGGGCCGTCCTGTCCGCCCGGCCCGGCAGATGGGATCTCTCGGTCGACGCCTCGGCTCCCGGATTGAACGCGGATCTGGACGCCTCGGGCGCCTCGGGCATGGATCTGATGCCCTCGACCTTTTCGGGGCGGCTGTCCCTCGCGGTCGAGGACGCATCTACTATCCCGCTCCTCGCGCTTCCGGAGAGCCTGTCGATCATGGACGCCTCCTGCGATGTCGCTTTTTCGGGCAATCGCTCGTCGGTCCTCGCGGAGTTCGACGCGGGGGTCGGCGGCATATCCATGGGAACCGGCCTGGCCGCTGCCGGCCTGACGACGGTCGGAACCGTATCCTGGTCGGAATCGCCGAGGGGCTCCGCCGAGATCCGGATCGACTCCCTGCGTACCCCTCTGGACACCTTCCAGGTCGGGGCCTCCCTCGAGTTCGGTGACGGGGAGTATTCGCTGACCGATCTGCAGGCAGTGTCTCCCGAGGGAATGTCGGTCAGCGCCGAGGCTGTCTACAGGGAGGGCGATCCGGCCCTGCTGCTGGTGGACGGTCTGCGGGTCGGGAGTTCCAAGCAGAGGCTGGTCCAGGACGGGGGCATGATCTGCATCTTCGACTCCTCCCGCATGTCTCTGGACTCTGCCTGGGTTCAGACGCCTCACGGAATACTCTCACTGCAGGGTGAGGTCGAGGGGAGGGACTCCGATTTCGAGCTGACCGGAAGTCGCTTCGATCTATCGCAGCTCGGCGGTCTGCTCCATCTCGGAGGGGCCGTTTCCGGATACGGAGAGTTCGATGCCTTCCTGCGCACCCGGGACGGCGTCACGACTGCGGGGCTCGACGGCAGGATAACCGGCCCCTCGTTCGGCGCATACCAGGCCGACAGCATTACGCTCGACCTGGACATGTCGGACGGCGACCTCAGCGTCACGGGCATCTCGTCCTGGGACGGTGGGGTGGCCTCCACGCTGAAGGCCTTCATCGAGGATGTCAGCACTCCGGAAGGGTTCTCCCTGAATCCGGGCAACATCGTGAGCGCGGAGCTGATGCTGAACAGGCTGGGGGACTGGGTGTTCTACGCGCTGCCCGTCCCGCTCCGCACCAGTGGGGCGGACATCTCGGCGCGGCTGGAGTACTCGCGTGACGCCGAGCCCGGGCGGAAGATCACTGCGGAGGCCGTGGCCTCGATCGAGAGGCTGTTCATCACGACCCTGAACATGTACCTGTCGAACGTCGTGATGCATCTCCAGCCGGAACCGGGCAGTTACGGAACCAGACTCACCCTCTCGTCCGCCGACAGCACCCGCGGCACCATAATGGCCACCCTGCTTCTGGACATAGACCAGGATTCGCTTCCGGAGATCAGCCTCGACGGGTTCAGCTTCAGGGCCGACTTCGACTCGTTCAGGGCCTCGATAGGAGGGTTCGCGAACATCATGTTCTCCGGCTACCTGAAGTCCGCGAGCAGCGACCCCTCGGCCGGCAGGCCGGAGGTGTCGGGGAAGCTCGAGATCCTCGAGGGGATCATAGGCATGCCCGAGGATCTCTCGACGGGAGGGTCGACCCAGCCTGAGCCGCTCCCCGTGGATCTGAGGATAACCGTCCGGGGGGAGAGAGGGGTCTGGTTCCGCAGTTCGCTGGCGGACATCGAGATGAGCCTCGCTCTAACGATTCTGACCCAGCAGGGGCTGCCCGCGGTTTCCGGCTCGCTGACCTCCGTCCGGGGCAAGGTCCATCTGCTTCAGAAGGACTTCGACATCACCGAGGGGACCATCGAACTCCTGCCCGGAGTGCCGTCCGAGCAGAGGCTCTCGATAACCGCCGTCACAGTCGTGCGCGGAGCGATCGACCGCATGCCGTACACGATCACCGTGGTCATCCAGGGCTCGCCTTCGAACCCGCTGATCACGCTCCTTGGCGAAGGTCCGTCCGGAAGCCTGACGCAGGAGGACATCCTCTCCCTCCTGGCTGTCGGCATCACCTACGGAGAACTCCAGCAGATGGATTCTGGAGCCCTGCAGACCCAGTTCGGCGGAGCCGCCCAGAACTATGTCGGGCAGCTTCTGGCCCGCAGCCTGAGGGATGGAGTCGGTCTCGACCAGCTCGAACTGACCCCGGATCTTCTCGCCGACTCCACCAGCCTCACCCTGAACGTCGGCAAGTACGTGCTGCCGGACCTCTTCGTCTCGTTTTCCGGGGACATCTTCTCGTCGGAGCCCGGGACGATAAGCGCCCAGTACTACATCCGACCCGACCTCTACCTGGTGGGCAGCACGAAATCCACGCTCCACGGCGAACAGGAGCCTTCCATGGAGCTGCACTACACGCTCAGGTACTGACGAACTCCCGCCCGGTGCCGTCGCTCCGCGGGGAATGCTATACTCGCGCCTCGGAGGTTCCCGGCATGGACGAGGAGAGGATGGAAGCACGGGCGGACGCCGTCCGGGAATGGGTCGTGCCGCACGGCGGCTTCTTCCTGAAACCGGCGACATCCCTCGCCCCCGCCCTCCTGGGCTGCCTCCTCCTGATGGACGATCCCGACCCCGCCGCCGTGACGTCGGGGATCATCGTGGAGACCGAGGCATACACCCAGGAAGATCCGGCGAGCCATTCGCGCTCCGGGAGGACGGCGAGGAACGCCTCCATGTTCCTCGAGGGCGGCAGGGCCTACGTCTATTTCATCTATGGGATGCACTGCTGCTTCAACGTCTCGGCCGGGCCGGCCGGAATCGGAGAGGCCGTGCTCGTCCGGGCCCTGGAGCCGGTCGGGGGCATTCCGCTGATGGAGAGCAGGAGGGGCCTCCGCGGTTCGGCCCGCGGTCTGACGGATGGCCCGGCGAAGCTGTGCCAGGCGCTGGGGATAACCCGCGGGCATGACGGAGCCGACCTCGTCGGGACGGTCGGAGGCGGCTGCGGGCCACGGATTCTCCTGCCCGGGGACGCCGCTCCCGTCGAATGCGGGAAGTCAGCGAGGATAGGAGTCAGCCGGGCCGCGGAAAGGCCGTGGAGGTTCTACGTCCCCGGCAGCCCCTTCCTGTCGAGGCGCCCGCGATAGAGCTTCGCCCGCCTCCTGACTGTCTTCGGGTCGCAGTCCAGAACTTCGGATGCGCGCCGTATCGAGCCCCCGCAGGCCGACAGAACCGAAGCGACATGTATGTCCATTGCTGACTGCAGTGTCTCCATGGCCGCAGGATGTTCATCCGCCGCGGCGGAGGGACCGAAATCGAGATCCCCGGATCGGATCGCGCCTCTGCTGAACACGGCCGCCCTCTGTATCACGTTCCGCAGCTCCCTCACGTTGCCCGGCCAGTCGTGGGCGACCAGCCTGCCCGCCGCCTGCTTCGTGAGCCGCGGCGGGTCGTCTCCCGGGATCTGCCCTGCGAAGAGGAGTGCGAGTTCGAGGATGTCCTGTGCCCTTCCCCTCAGGGGGGGCGTTCTCAGCTCTATGACGGACAGTCTGAAGAAGAGATCCGCTCTGAAGGCTCCCTCGGCGGCCATCGATCGGAGGTCGGCGTTGGTCGCCGCGACCAGCCTGAATCCCGCATCCCGCTCGACTGTCGCCCCGAGCGGCCTGAACCTGCCCGTCTCGAGGACTCTCAGCAGCTTTGACTGGAGAAGCGGCGACAGGTTCCCGACCTCGTCGAGGAAGAGCGTGCCGCCCGAGGCCTCCTCCAGCAGCCCTGTCCTGTCCTTCCTGAGATCGGTGTACGAACCGCCTTTCGCACCGAACAGCTCGGACTCGAGGAGCCCCTCCGGTATCGCTCCGCAGTCGATGGGGACGAAAGGCCCGGCCGGCCTTCCCAGCCTGTGCAGGCCCCTTGCGACCAGTTCCTTCCCCGTTCCCGTCTCGCCGGTCACCAGGACAGGAAGGTCCAGCCTGGCCACCCTCGTCATCCGGGCCTTGAGATCGACGATCCCGGGCGAGGATCCGACGATCTCGGGGAAGTCGTCGTGAGGCGACATGACGGTTTCCGCCGCCGCCGTCTCCCCTGCCAGAGCAGCGGCCAGAAGAGGCGCCAGTGCGCGGGCGGCCTCCAGCCCCGGACCGGAGGCATACACTGGCTCCGGCTCCTCCCCGATCATGACTCCTCCGTCGGCCGAGTCCGAGAGGGTGTCCAAACCGAGTCTGGCGGCCAGTTCCGGAATCCCTTCCCGGCCGTTCAGGCGCTCCGCGAGCCAGCCCGAGAACTCCTGGAGCGCATTCCGGGACATGGCTGCGGTGATCTCCGGAGTGGCGGCGTCACTGCGTTCGAGAGCGGCGGTCATGGTGTCGAAGGCCCTCCGCTGAGGCTCCGGCAGTGTCGAAAGAACGTTCCGCCTGGCGGTCCGGAGGTCTTCGAGCAGTTCCGGGTCGCCGCCGTGCCCGAACCGGACCGCGAGGGAGCATGCCCGCATCGGCGAGGGGAGCTTCAGAAGGGCGCGGAGAGCCTGGGCCCTGTCGTCGTCCGGCCCGGCTGCCGCCGAAGCCTCGTGAGCCTCGGAGGTCAAGCCCAGCTCGGAGGCGAGACTCCTGAGAATCCCGGGTTCGGATGATTCGCCGATCTCGGCCAGAGCGATCCCGGCGAGAAGAGTCAGATGCCTGTCCCCGAGGAGGCCGGCCAGCGCTCTCGAATGCCGGAGCGCCTCGGCGGCTTCCGTCATGTCCCCGGCCTGTGCATGGAGCTGTCCCTTGTAGAGCAGGCAGAGCCCCTGTAGAAGGGGAGTCCCGAGTGATGCCGCCGCTGCCGCACCTCTCTCGGCGGTGGGAAGGCCTTCCGAACCCATTCCTGCCAGGGCTGCAGTACAGGAGTCGAGGAGATCGAGCTTGAGGGCGTCCATTGGGTTCCCCCCGGATCCCAGACTGGTTGTCAGAGCCTCCCTGGTCCTCGCGGCGTCCCTCCCGAGGCCCATCCGGGATTCGAGAATGAAAAGGTCGGTCTCGACGGGCCGCTCGGAGTGCAGACCGAGTTCCGACACGAGCAGGGAGGAGAGCCTGTAGTCCTCGAGAGCTCCACGCCAGTCGCCCGTGACCTCTCTGACCCTGCCCCGCTCCTGGAGGCTCCTCGCGAGCCCAGCGGAATCGGCTCCGTCGTGGTCTATCCGGACGGCCTCGTCGGCGGAGGACGAGGCTCCGTCGTAGAATCCGAGCCTCATCTGGAGAGTGCACCTGGCGCAGAGGAGGGCCGATCTCCCCGGGCCTCCAGCGGGAAGAGCCGCCTCGATCATCCCCAGCGCCGAGCCCGGATCGCCGAGGAGGTCCATTATCGAGGCCTTTTTGACGGTCGTCGCCGGGTCGTCGCAGCCGGACAGGGCTTCGAGTGCCTCCTGGAGCCTGCCCATGCCCAGGAGAGCCTCGGAGAGGAGACCCGCCAGCCTGGTCCGATCGCATCCGGCGGACGGATTCCTGAGCGTTTCCCAGGCTTCCTCCGGACGCCCGGCGGCAAGCAGGGCCTCGGCTCTGGACGGCGTGTCGGATGGATCCGCCACTGTGAGCGCCTCGGTGGCTCTTCCGGTGCGAAGGAGGCTGTCGACCGCCATCTGTCGCATGGATTCCGGCAGCAGACCCGCCATCCAGGCATCGGCAGTCTCTCTGAGGGCGCCTTCGCGCCAGGCCTCCTCCCGCGTGACCGCACTGCGGACCTCGCCGCCGGGGACGAACTCCGACCTCCTCCTGGGTCCATACCACGACGGACCGGCCCAGCCTGTGGAACCGCAGCCGGAGGGAGAATCGAGAGCGGTCGTCCGTTCCCCTTCAAGCTCGATCCTCGACGCCCGGCCGGTGTCGAGGCCGGGAGGGGCGGACGAAGCCGATATCAGGAGCCTGAAGTGCGGAGGCCTGATCTCCATAAGCTCCGACAGCATGTGGATGAGATCCGACGAAGCGAAATCGGCCTGATCGACGACCAGGAGCCTCGTGACTCCGGTGACGCCGGGGAAGAGAGTAGCCAGGAGATCGGCCGCGGATACGACCGCGCCCGTTCCCCGGGGTCTGTCGGGCAGGGGCCGGCCGGCCTCGCCGGGCGAACACCTGACGGCCCTCGCGGGCCAGCCCTTCCTGGACGCGGCCGCGAGGATCTCGTTGACGATCGAATCCCTCGCCTCCCAGGGACCCGAGAGCAGGAATGAGACAGGCGCATCCGGAATCCTCGGCTGGCTGTCCATCGCGGCTGCTCCGGGGAAGAAGCCCGCTTCCGCCGCCGCCTTCGCTCTTCTCCTGGGCGAGTGCGAACACAGTTCGGCGACCGTGCCGGCATCGCAGCCCGCCTCTCCCCGGCGGTCCGCGGTGTTCTTCATCCAGAGGCCGAACTGATAGTAGTCGGAACAGGGGCCCGCGAATCCTCCGGCATCGACTTCGGGACTCACTCCGGGAAATGGGTGGCGGAGGGCCGTGTCACCCCAGTAGACGAGGAGATCGTCGCCTCCATCGTCCCGTATGAACGCGGGACAGTCGAGGAGGAGATGCCCGGCTGCATGGAGCGAGGACAGCCGGGCTGCGACCTCCCCGGGCTCCGGGGAGCGGGCGCCGGGATGATCCGCGTATGGCGCCGGAAGAGACAGCATGAACCTTCCGGCGGCCTGCCCGGACAGCCTGGTGGGCACGGCTACCCCCGGAACGGAAAGGGCGGAGACCTCCGCGAACCATTCCTCCACGACCCGTTGCGGGACCGTCGTCTGGAAGATCCTGGCCAGGATCGGCCCGTCCGGGGAGTCGAGGAGAGCCTCCTCCCGGCCTCCCGGAAGAAACCGTCGCGAGATGTATCTCGGCTCCTTCACCGTCTGGAGTCCTCCCCTCTGCTGCATCCCTGGGACGCATCCATGATCCTGAATATCCCCACACGATGCGTCCGGGTCAAATAACCCATCATGATCCATATCAACTCGATAGATGATGCCATTCCCAGGAGTGTCGAAAACGGATCTCTTCCTGAGCGAAACAAAGGGAAAATTTCCCTATCTGGGAGAATATGGATCATATCCGGCAGGGAAGCCGTCGTAGTTGAATCAATAACTATATGCAGAGCAGTTAGATGAGGCGATGGAACGCGTCTTGCTTCAGACATGGCAGGAGGTGAGAGACAATGGGTAATCGTTCGATTTCTTCAGTTCTCCTGTCTGCCACACTGGCTCTGGCCGCGGCGCATGCATGGGGAGGAGCGGCGTTCAGTTCCGTGAGTCCGGTGGATCCATTCCCGGTGGAGGGTGGCCCGACCGATGGCGTATTCGCGTATGACGACGGTTCCGCCTTCTGGCTGATCTGGGACGGGACCTCCAGGGGGGTGTGGTTCGATCTGGAGGACTTCGTCCCCGGAGCCTGCGCGGCGGAGGTCGACTCTCTCGAGTTCTGGTTTTACCACAATTCGTCGTTTCCCTGGGATACGGCCAGCTTCCTGGCCGAGGTCTATTCCGGCGATGAGGGAGGCCCGGCCACGCTGATCGCTCAGGTCTCGGTCCCGGCGGAGCATTATGCGCCGTGCTACGCCGTCTTCGACCCTCCCCTCGAAGTTCCCGTGGACTTCTGGGTGGTGGTGAACACGGAGATGTCCGGCGGAGGCTGGCCCAGCCTGCTCATGGACGACGGGCCGAACTTCACGGGCGCTCAGCACAGCTTCCCCCTGGGGGATATGGGTGACTACCTCATCCGTGTCCGCGGGGATGCGCTGTCCGGTCTGTCAAGGTCCACCTGGGGAAGGTTGAAGACGCTCTTCTGAAGAAGCAGGGGGCGGCGGAGAGCCGCCCCCGCTGTTCCCCCCCAGAGAAACCGGGGTAGTGCCCCGTTCGGGGATGGGGCAGGACCGCCGGCGCCTCCCGTTTCATTCTCGAGGCAGCCGTGGAAAAGAAAGGACCGGTTACAGTCCGAATCTGGCGACGAGTTCGAGGCTTCCCTCCGCTTCGGAGGATTCCTCCCCGGGCAGGTGGTCCAGATTCCTTGTCCACCTCATCCCTCCGGTCGCATGTGCCTCGAACGGGCCGCCGGGGTAGTACGAAACCCCGAGGACTGCTCCGGTCGAATGCTCGACGGTTCCGGACGGAAACCCGTAGTCCGTGAGCAGCGAGTCCGGGAAGCCCTCGTAGACGGTCCCCTCGCCATGGCGTGAGTGATCCGCACGAAGCGAGACGACCAGGGGCCAGGCCTCGGCGGTCGATATCCCGAGCGTCGCCCTGTCGCAGTCCGGTCCCAGCCCGGACCCGATGATCGAGCCGTGGTGGAGGTAGTAGTTCCTGGGCAGCTTCTGGCTGTAGACGAAGCGGTCGATGCGGGTGTATTCGCCGGTGAAGGCGGTGGCTCCCGCGGTCCATTCGGCTCCCGCGGTCCAGCCCAGCCGGTGCGGCCTTCCCCATTCCGTCTGGTACTGCAGGTCGTCTATCAGGAGTTCGCCCCAGGCGGACAGGCCCCGGGCGGGGAAGACGGTCGCATCGATGCAGAGCATGGCGTTGTCGTCCTCCCTTTCGTTCCACTGGACAGGGTACCAGGGGATCACGGGATTCATGTAGGCCAGTTCGAGCCCGTCGCTTGAGAAGAGAATCGACTCGGAGAACCCCAGGCGTATCCAGCGGTAAGGCACGACATCGAGCCTGTGAGCGCAGAGATAGGTCGAGGAGTCGCTGTCGACGGTCGCCGTCAGGCCGGTGAACCTCAGCCATCCCGCCGGCTGCCAGTACAGGCGGAGCATGTCCAGGGGCGGGCTGTTTTCCGAGATCAGGAGGCTCGTGAACCTCCCGGGCCCCCAGATCTGGGGGATCCTGCCCAGGGCGGCCTCGAAACCGCCTCGGCGCCACGAGGCGTATCCCCAGTCGACGTACAGGTGCCTTCCCTGCTCGGCTCCCTCATGGAAGGGAGTGAACCCTCCGGGGCTGTTCTCGTCCGAGGATGCCCAGACCGAGAGCCTCTCCCTCAACTGGAGTCCGGGCACCGGTTCCAGAAATGCCTCGACGCTCGTTCCCGCTCTCGTCTCGGTGGAGGTCGAATCCTCGGCTTCGACGGCGCAGAGCAGCGTAGCGCCGAACCTTCCCAGCCCCGTCACCTCCCTGGCCCCTCCCGCTCCGGGGAGGGACAGCCTCTTGAGCATGTCGAGCAGCCCGTCCGGAAGAGACCCTGCGACTCCGGATCGTATCTGCGCCGGGCCTGTGCCCGGGGCGATTTCGCCCGACATGGTCTCGGAATGGCGGATCCATTCCGACAGGGGATGTCCCGGAGGCACCCAGCCTCCTCCGAGGAAGGCGCCCAGGATTGCCGTGAGTGCGATTCCCGTCATCGGTTCAACCTCGCTTGCCCGGCTTCCGCGTGAGGAAGCATACCGTTTCGATGTGGTCCGTATGTGGGAAGAGGTCGAAGGGCGTCACTCCCTCGATCTCGTATGAATCCGCAAGTTGAGCGAGGTCGCGGGCGAGGGTGAACGGATTGCAGCTCACCATTATCAGCACGGGGGAGCGGAGGGCCGCCAGCATCGCCGCTTCGCCCCCGCCCATGCCGGACCTCGGCGGGTCTGCGATCACCGCTCCGAACTCCTCACGGGTCTCCGAATCATCCCTCAGGAAGGAGCCGACGTCCCGCAACACGGCCTCGAACCTGCCCGAGAGCCCCAGTTCCCCGGCGGTGATGCGCGCCGCCCGGATCGCCTCGGCGGAGGAGTCCACGCAGAGAGAGGGGATGCCAGAGGCGGCCAGGGGGATCGAGAAGGTGCCGGCGCCTCCGTACAGATCCAGCACCCGTCCGCCTCCCCGGCTCCTCGCCAGGTCCGAGACGAAGGCCGACATGGCCGATGCCGCTCTGCTGTTGACCTGAAAGAACCCGCCTGCGGGAACCCTGAGCGCCGCTCCGGCGATCCGCTCGACGAGCAGCGGCGATCCGCAGGGGCTCTCCCAGCTCCCTCCCTCCTGCGGCCTGCTCCAGATCGCGACGCCGGGGAAGACCGACGGGTCCGGGGGAGGGCATCCGTCGAACTCGAGAGCCCTTCCGCCGTCGAGAAGGCTGGCCCTGACCGTGAGCCTGCATGGTCCGGAACCGGCCCTGCCCGCGAGTGAACGCGCCAGTTCGCGCCCGGATTCGAGGAGCAGGGGGCAGTCGTCTGCAGGAAGCGGGTCGCCCCGGAAACGGTGCAGGTGCAGCCTGCCGTGCTCGAGCCCGAAGGTGACCCGGTTCCTGTATCCCTCCGTATCGGGGGAGGGGCGCACCGGATCGACCGCCGGAGAGTGGAGTCCGGCCCGGCGCAGCGCGGTCGCCACCCATTCCCTCTTCCATCTGAGCTGCTCCGGGTATGACAGGTGCTGCAGCGGGCATCCGCCGCATTCGCCCGCCAGTTCGCAGAACGGGACGACCCTGTCCGGGGATGGGGAGACGATCTCCACCAGCGCGGCCTCCCTCCAGGAGCCGCCGCTCTCCGAAGGTTCGCACAGAACAGTCTCCCCGGGCAGAGCCCCCCTGATGAACGTAACGCGCTCGCCCGGAGGTCTCGAAACACCTCCGACCCCGTTGCCGAGAGCCTCCACGAACAGCCTCTCCATGTCGTCAGAACGCCCCGGGGTCGAATGATGCGCGCCTGGCGTGCCAGTCCCTCCGCCACTCCATGTATGTACCGTCCTCGACGGCGTTCCTGATCTCGGCCATGAGACGCCTGTAGTACTCGAGGTTGTGCAGCGTGGCCAGTATCGGGGCGAGCCACTCCCTGGCCATAAAGAGGTGTCTGATGTAGGCTCTCGAGTGGTGCGTGCAGGCGAAGCATCCGCAGTCCGGCTGCAGCGGCCCGTGGTCGTTCCTGAATCTCGAGTTCCTGATGCAGATATGTCCGCCCGGCACGAAGAAGTCTCCGCCCCTCGCATTCCTCGTCGGGACTACGCAGTCGAACATGTCCACTCCCATGGCGGTGAAATCGACTATGTCCTCCGGCTTCCCGACGCCCATCAGGTATCTCGGCCCGCTCTCGGGCAGGAGGTCGACGCAGCTCTCCACTGCGGCCTCCATGAGCGGGCGGGGCTCCCCGACGGAGACCCCGCCGATGGCATAACCATCGAAGTCCATGTTTACGAGCGCTTTCGCGGCCTTCGCCCTGAGATCCCCGAAGCCGCCTCCCTGCACTATGCCGAACATCGCGGCTGCGCCTCCGGGGTGGACCTTCCTGGCCCTCTCCGCCCACCTGAGCGTGAGTGCGAGGGACTCCTCGGTACGCTGCCTGGAGGAAGGCTGCTCGAGGCACTCGTCCAGCACCATCATCACGTCGCTGCCGAACACCGTCTGGAGCCGTATCACCTTTTCGGGGGTGAGCAGATGCCTGGAACCGTCGACATGGCTCTGGAATTCGTATCCATCCTCGGTCCGCTTCCTGAGTGTCGACAGGCTGAAGATCTGGAAGCCCCCGCTGTCCGTCAGGATGTTCCCGCCGTAGCCGGTGAAGGCGTGGAGCCCTCCCGCCGCGGCGATGACATCCTCGCCCGGCCTGAGATAGAGGTGGTAGGTATTGGCAAGTATCATGCCGAAGCCGTCGAGATCGGTTGTCCGGGCGGTCTTGACGGTCCCCTGGGTGCCGACCGGCATGAAGACGGGCGTCTCCACCGTGCCGTGGGCCAGATGGAGCCTGCCTCTCCTTGCCCTGCCACTGACGCGCAGGAGGTCGAAGCCGGTTTCGGGGCGCAATCCGGGGTCAGCCCCGTTCAGGGTCGGTCGGCTCCGGCGGCGGAGCGACAGTTCCGTCCGGTGGCGGGGATGTCTGACCGCCCTCTGCCTCCCGTTCGCCGGAGGCGCCGTCCGGGAGTGTCGCGGGAGGAGCCTGGGCCTGAGAATCGGGAGAGGGCTGCCGGTCGCCGGCTCCGGCGGGCGAGGCGGCGGTGGAGTCCGCCGTGGGATCCGTCGCCTGCCGCAGATCGAGCGAACCGGGGCCGAAGCCCGTTTCGCCGAGGGTGGGAAATCCGGCTCCGCCCTCCGTCAGATCGGACAGGTCCACGTCGTAGTCCTCCGCCAGAAGCAGCATCGGGTGTTCCGGATCGAGCCGCGATATCTCCCTTATCTCCGAGGCCAGGTCACCGTCCATGTCGTTTCTGAAGTAGAGGCTCGCCAGACGGACGTGATACTCGATGCTGTCGGGGAATCGTTCGGTCATTTCGAGGTAGAGGGTCAGCAGCTCGGCGTCCTGCGGAGACATGCCCAGATCGTTGGGCCTGGAGCCCTGGGGGATCATCGACCCGCGGGGGAGAGGGACGAACAGGATGACACCCGCTATGGCCAGGGACAGAAGGGTATAGACCATGACGGTCTTCCTGTTGCCGAGCCTTTCCCTGATTATCTCTTCGAGCGGGCGGGGATCGTGCGAGGGATCCAGGAATACGAGCTTCACTCCCGCTGCGGTCTCGGGCAGGGACCGCCTGCCGAAGAAGACGGGGATGAACCCTGCCAGGCCCAGCAGGAACGAGGGTGGTGTCAGCAGAACCCTGATGAGAGTCCTCCATCTGGCCGGCAGGCCGCCCCGCTTGTCCACCTCCGCGAGGCCGAAGGCGGTGAGCGGGTCAGCCATGCGGGAGAAACTCGGGCTCTCCAGAAGCGCGAGGATGTTGGCCGAGATCAGCATGGTGAGAGGCAGGGCGTTCAGGAAGAGGCTGGTGAAGAACCTGAGGATGGAATCCAGCAGCACCGCCCAGGCGAACATCAGGGCTGTCTCCATGAGAGCCAGCATGAGGTGCTGACCTGCCGGAAGACCGATCTTCCCGACCCAGGCTATCCTTCTCGCAGTTACCTTCAACGGTCGATCCTAGGTGATGAGCATCGCGTCGCCATAGCTGTAGAACCTGTACTCCCCGGAGATGGCCCTCGAATAGGCCTCGTGCATGAAGTCGAGCCCCATGAAGGCCGAGACGAGGCAGAGAAGCGAACTGCCCGGCAGGTGGAAGTTTGTCAGGAGACCCCCCGCTACCTGGAAATCATAAGGCGGCCGTATGAAAAGGGAAGTGCGGCCCGAGGAAGGACGAATCCCCCGTCCCGCCGTCTCCAGCACCCGCGTGGTCGTAGTTCCCACCGCGACGATCCTCCTCCCTTCGTCGATGGCCCGGGAGACTGCTTCGGAACATTCCTCCCCGATCACGAAGCGCTCGGGTTCCAGAGTGTTCGAGTCTATGTCGTCGTTGCGGAGGGGCTCGAAGGTGCCCGGCCCTACGTGCAGGGTGAGCTTTGCTGATTCGATGCCCCTGGAAGCGAGCCTCCGGAGCATCTCCTCGTCGAAATGGAGCCCCGCCGTAGGAGCGGCGACGGCTCCGTCGGCCGCGGCGTACACGGTCTGATACCGTTCCAGGTCGTCGGGGACCGTTTCCCGCCTGATGTAGGGGGGGAGCGGCACGTCTCCCGCCCTGTCCATGGCGTCCTTCAGATCGCCCGGTGCGTGGAAGGCGATCGAGGCCCTGCCGGGTCCGTGAACCTCCAGAACCTCGCCCCGGAGGCCGCACTCGAAATCCAGCACGGTCCCCGCCCGGCACCTCCTCGAAGGCTTCAGCATCACCCGCCAGGAGTAATCGCCCGTCCGCTCAAGCAGAAGAACCTCCGCGCGGCCCGAGGTGTCGCGTCTCCTTCCTCGGAGACGCACCTTCGTGACCCTCGTGTCGTTGAAGACGAGGAGATCGCCCGGCGTGAGCAGGTCCGGAAGATCCGAGAAGCGCCGGTCGGATACGGTCCGTGCGGACCTGTCCGCGACGAGAAGCCTGCTGCCCGTCCTCTCCCCGGCGGGGTGCTGGGCGATCAGGCCCTCCGGGAGATCGAACCAGATGTCTTCGCGGCGCAGGCCCAAACTCTACTCCTGTCTGCCCGGCACCGGCAGCCGCAGCATGAAGCGGGAGCCCCGCCCCTCACGGCTGAAGACGTTGATCGTTCCTCCCATCGCCTCGGTGAATCTGCGCACGATGGAGAGCCCGATTCCCAGGCCCTGGGAATCGTCCCCGCCGCCCCTGTAGAAGCGATCGAAGACGTAGGGCAGGGACTTGGCGGGAATGCCGGTTCCGGTGTCCTCGACGTCCAGGGTCCAGGAGGAGCTTTCGCTGCGCATCCTGACGTTGATCGAACCGCCCGGCGCCGTGAACTTGACGGCGTTGTCCAGCAGGTTCCAGATGACCTCCTCGAGGCGCTGACGGTCGAAGAAAGCCGTGAATGCCGTCTGGGGAATGTCGGTATGGATCTGGAGGTCGCGCTCGCCGATCCTTGGCGCGAGGTTCTCCAGCACCGCCTCCAGAATCTCCGCAGGCCTGCCCCACGATCCCTCCATGCGATCCGGCTGGAGTTCGAGCCTGAGGAAGGAGAGGAGCCTCTCGAGCTGCTCGAAGATCTGTTTCGAAGATCGCGACAGGGATTCGACCGCATCGAGCTGTTCCTCGTTCAGCGGACCGAGCCTCTTCGAAGACAGCATGTCGCAGAACCCCTTCATCGCAGTCACCGGGGAGCGGAGTCTGTGGCTCAGGCTGAGCAGGACGTCCTCCATCTCGGCCATGCCCGACTGATCGTTTGCAGAGCCGGTCCGGCCCTCCGCCTGCACGCGGTTTTCCGGAAACAGCCAGAGAGACAGCGGGATCGATATGAGCCGCACCAGGTTGGGAGCCGGGTTCGGGAAGGCGCCCGGCTGTCTTGAAAGCGCAAGGAGCACACCGGTCGCCCTTCCCTGCCTGCGGAGCAGCGGAACGGCCACTTCGCTCCGGAAACCCCGGATCGAAGAGCTGAACCGCCCGTCCGTAGAGGAATCCGCCACATAGACCGGTTCGCTGTGCGCATATGACCACCCGGGGGCGGTCTCCGAATTGAGGTCCAGCGGGTCCGGCCCGCTCGAAACACCAGTGAAGACGACCGGCTGGAGCGATCCGTCCGGCCCCGGTGCGCCCCAGACTATCATCGCCTCCGCTCCGGTCACGTCGGCGGCCCTCGCCAGGAACTTCTCGGGGCCCGAATCCCCCATTCCCATGAAGTCCCAGGTGTCCAGGATGGCGGAGGCGGCGTTGAGAATGCTCTTCTGCGCCGACAGAGTGACGAAGCAGTCGACCAGATAAGGGGAGATCGAAAGCACGAGCCTCGAGACCGCCGAAGACGAAGGCGAATCCAGGCCGTACAGGGTGACTCTGGCCATCCCGCTCCTGAGGCGCATGGACGTCTGGTACGTGTAGGTGCCGTCCCCGGATCTCGTCCAATCCTGCCCGCTGCCGTCGGAAGAGGGATTCCTGTCGACCAGGGTCTCCGTGTCCAGAGGGACGTCGCCCGAGGCATGGAGCCTGCCGCCGGCCAGTATGGAGACTCCCGAGGCTCTGGTTCCGGCCTTCAGCAGGTCGAGTGCCGTCTTGATCTGCTCTGTCTGGTCCCTGCTCTCGTCCAGGATGCGGGAGAGCGAGCCGACGAGTCCGGCGGAAGGGTCCGGGGCGGCCCCGTCGAAGGTGGGAAGGACGAAGACCAGAGTGTCCTCCCCGTCGGGGAGCAGAAGCGTCGTGATCTCCACGGGCACCTCGGCTCCGTCCGGCGTCAGGAGCTTCACGGATCTCCTGAAGGGGGCGAAACCCTTGTTCATGCGCAGTTCGTGCGTCGATGCCATTCCGGCCTTGTCGCTCTCCGCCACCCACTCCAGGAAGTCGCTGCCCGATATATCATTGGCACCGTGTGACTTGGCGAACGCAATGGTGGCGTCGTTGACCCTGATGATCCTTCCGTCAGGACCGATCACGACGGCGGGAGTCGGAATGCTGCCGAAAACCGTGTCGAATGCCGAATTCTCCGGCGGGCTGAGTTCGGCGGGATCGAAGGTGGGCGCAGACAGTCCCAGCAGGAAGAGGCCGCCTGGAAGCTGTCTCAGGGATGCTATCAGGGAGATCGGCGCATCGCCGTGGATGATCGAGATGCTGAAGGGATGCACCGTCTCGAGGTTGCGGCATTCCGACACGGCGGTCCAGAACGTCGGGAGGTCTTTTGGAGCGATGATCCGGGAGATGTCGTCCCGGTCGGAGATGTCGTACGGTCCCGGTGCGTCGGCCGGGGGGGAGGACGCGAGTATCGTCCCGCGGGAATCGAAGAGTACCGAGATGATCCCTTCGCTCATCGTCGAGAGGAAGGAGGCGTAGCTTTCCCTGTCCGTCCTCCGGACGATCATCATCCGCTCGTTCCCGTGGGGCATGGAAAAGACGGAGAGGAGTCCCCCGTCCTCCATGGCGACAGGCCAGACACCTGAAGGCATGTCGGCTATGACCGATCTGAGATCGTCCCTGCCCCCGGTGAGCCTGTCGAAGGCTTCGTTGCCCGAGGCGACGCCTCCCCTGACCCTCAGAACAGCCACGGATTCAGGAAGAGTCAACGGTTCCTTCCTCACAGTCCGGACCCTGTTCACATGAGAGGCCGGCAACCCCGCAGCAGGGCCGGGCTGACACTCGCAGGCTTCTTTTCATGCCGGCCGGACAAACCTATATTCACAGAACCAGTCTGCAAAGGAGTATCGCTTGAACAAATCATGCTACTGCGTGTGGAACCTCCAGTCAACAGACCGTGAATCTGCGCTATCGGAACTCCTGTCCTCGGTTCCGGGAATCGGTTCCCATTCCCGCGAGATGCTCCTCAAGGCCCTGCAGATCAGGGAGCAGGCCGGCGCCACGCTTGTGACCACCGGCATCGCGATGCCCCACTGCAGGAGCATCCTGGTGGACGACATGGTCATAGCGATCGGAAAGTCGGATTCCGGCATCCCCTGGCCAGAGGAACCCGCGAGGGTCGTGGTGATGTTCATTTCGCCGGTCAAGCTCAGCGGCCCCCAGGAGCACATGAACCTCATCGCCCACCTCGCGAATCAGATGAAGACAAACGGGCCGGAGAAAATCACCGGCGCCGACTCGCCCGAGAGGCTTGCCGGGCTGCTGGGACTATCCATCATCCAGGGCGGGTAAGATGCATCAGGATCTCGAGAAGCTCATCAGTCTCAACGACCTCGACACGATGATCGCGGATCTCGGCCGGGCGGACATCCGGCAGCAGGAGGAGGGGCTCGGTCTCTCCCCGGAGCAGGCTCTGGTCGAACTGGGCAAGATGAGGGGCATTCTGGTCGAGTCGATCCGCAAGAGATGGTTCTCCCTCTATTGCCAGGTCTGCGCAAGGTACAGCAATGCCGTCGTACCGGTGGTGCACAACAGGTGCAGCGGATGCTTCACCATGCTTCCGACCTCGGTCAACTATGCCGGCGACAGGAACGAACAGGTCCAGACCTGCTCGATCTGCGGCCGCATCATCTACTGGGCCGACTAGTCCGCATGACGCTCCAATCCGGAACGGACTGGCCCGAGAAGTTTACCTTCGACGACGTTCTCCTGCTTCCAGGCTACTCTGAAGTTCTTCCCTCCGAAGTAGATCTGGGAACCCGCCTCGCCCGCGACATCTCCCTCCGCATCCCTGTCCTGAGCGCCGCAATGGACACCGTTACGGAGTCGGAGATGGCCATTGCCCTCGCTCAGGAAGGCGGGATGGGGGTCGTTCACAAGAACATGTCCATCGAGTCCCAGTGCGGCCACGTCAGACGGGTCAAGAGGTCCGAGAGCGGGATAGTGGTCGATCCGGTGACCATCTCCGTCGATGCGGTCTTCCGCGACGCGGTAGTCCTTGCGGAACGGAACGGAGTGTCCGGGTTCCCCGTGGTCGATGGGGACAGGCTGGTGGGGATGCTCACCAACCGCGACTACCAGTTCGAGGAGGACATGGACAGGCCTGTCCGCGAACTGATGACTCCGGTCGAACGGATTGTCACCGCCCCGCAGGGAACCGACGCCAAGGAGGCTCTCCTCATGCTGCGGGAGCACAAGCTGGAGAAGCTTCCCCTCGTAGACGATGAAATGCGGGTGAAGGGGCTCGTCACCGCCAAGGACGTGCGGAAGGCGATCGCCTACCCGGACGCATGCAAGGATTCGAGAGGCAGTCTCAGGGTGGGCGCGGCGGTCGGCGTGGGGAATGAGGCGGTCGAAAGGGCCGCTGCGCTCGTCGATGTCGGGGTCGACTGCCTGTTCGTCGACACCGCCCACGGACACTCCTCGCGGGTCATAGAAATGGTCCGCTCACTGCGCGCCGATTATCGCGAAATGGCCATCGTCGCGGGGAACGTGGTCACGCCGGAGGCCGTCGACGCTCTGGCCGATGCAGGAGCGGACTGCATCAAGATCGGTGTCGGTCCGGGCTCGATCTGCACGACGAGAGTGATCGCCGGCGTCGGCTGTCCCCAGATAAGCGCAGTGATCGAGTGCTCCCGCGCGGCATCCGCCAGGGGGCTCTGCACGATCGCCGACGGAGGCATCAAGTATTCGGGCGACATCATCAAGGCGCTCGCGGCGGGTGCAGGCGCCGTGATGATAGGCAGCCTCTTCGCCGGAACCTCGGAGAGCCCCGGGGAAACCATCATCTACAAGGGCCGCAAATTCAAGATTTATCGCGGTATGGGCTCTCTGGGCGCCATGCGGGAGGGCAGCGCGGACAGGTACTTCCAGGAGGGTCGCGATCCGGGGAAGCTCGTCCCCGAGGGCATAGAGGGAATGGTTCCGTTCAAGGGCCCCCTCAAGGATTACGTCCTGCAGCTCAATGGAGGGCTCAGGGCAGGAATGGGCTACGTCGGCGCCGCGAATCTCTCCGAGCTTTCCGCGAAGGCGAGGTTCGTCAGGATCACTTCCGCCGGACTGCGCGAGAGCCATGCCCACGATGTGCTGATCACCAAGGAAGCCCCCAACTATTCGACAGAGACAGATGCTTTCTGAAGTCCTCTCCCGTTCGGCCCGCATCCGCCAGATCATTCTGGAAGAGGAGGGCTATCTGCTGGCCAAGGTCGACGTCCGCGGAGGCGTCTGCTACGCCGAGGCCTCAGCGGTCGATGCCGGCGGTCAGGCGACCGCCTGGCCCTCCGTCCAGGGGCTGATGAAGCCTGTCGCGGACAGGAGGGTGGATTCGGGGCACAGGCTGCTCTTCTTCAGGGACATCATGGGCAGGGCGCTCATCGAGGATCTTTCCCGGGAGGGCATTCCCGCCCGCAGGGCCGTGGACATCGTCATCTCGGTCGCCGGGATATTGAGGAACCTTCACCTGAAGGGGATCGTTCTCGGATACATCGGCCCGGAGAGCGTCTATGCCGCCCACGATGGAAGCATCTCCATCACGGCCGGCCTCAGGGGGGTTCCGTCCAGTCATTTCGCCGCCCCGGAAGCCGTCGGTTCCAGGCCGCTCGACCCCAGAAGCGACATTTTCGCCCTCGGCACCTTCCTCACCAGAATCCTGTCCGGAGCGGACAACCACGAATCCATAATCCGCGCTTGGAACGACATGGATCCCGACCTGAGGAGCGTGGTGGAGAAGATGGTCGCGGAGGACGTCGAGGACAGGTATTCGAACATAGCCGAGATGCTCTCTGCCCTGAAGGCGCTTCCTCTGGCGGTTCCGCCCCCCGTCGCGGCCGAACCGCGCGGTTTCGAGGAGATCCGGGCGGAAGTGGAAGGAGAGGGCCGTGACAAAGGGAGGCGCAAAGGCCTCCTGCCGATAATCACTATCGCCGGGCTGGCAATGCTCGCCGCCGCCTACATACTCTTCGCCCCCGGTCCCCGCGGAGGGCGGGGCGACGCCCCTCCGGAGGAAATCCAGCCTCCAACCGACACGCTGCCGGCGGTACAGGTCGACACACTGCCTGCGGATACCCCGGCCGTTCCTTCCGCCTCCCCGCTGGAGACGGTCGTCTGGATATCCAACTGCACCGGAACGGGCGGCGCCGCCGCATCCTTCAGGGAGGGGCCGGCGCGGGACTATCCCTATGCGTATACGTCCACCGGAACCAGGAGGGCGACTTCGGTGCTCCTCCTGCGCAGGGCCGACATCGGCTCCCCTCTTTCGGATCAGCCCGCCTGGCCCCTCGCCGAGAGCCTCACGGCCGCCGACACGTCGATCGTGATACTGCCGGTGGATGTGACCATCCTCCTCGGCACGGACCTGTCCTACCCCGGAGTCAACCGGTCTGTCCTGTCGGACCCCGTTTCACCGGTTGACACCATTTATGTAGACGTGGTGAACCAGGGGCTCCAGTACACACTGGACGGGGCAGGGCCGGCCACCTGGACGAGGGGGCTTCTGGACGGGCGATGTGTCGAACTCGGAGGAATTGAGTATCTTATATCCGTCGTCGATACCAGGGACGGTGACAGGAGCCCCAACGAGGAGACGGGGCTGCCGGCTCTGCTGAATACGACGACTTTCCTGTATCGGACGGATTCCGGATTGCTTCCGGAGTTCGAATCAAGCGTGAGGCGGTTGCTGCAGGCCGTCTCCGACGAAGTTGCCGGTCCACCTGACAGTGTTCTCGTTCCAGACTTCTGGGTTCTCTTAGGTAGGAGTTGATAGAATGCCGTCTGAAGTTGCGGGCGTCTCGTCTGGAGTCGTGCAGACGGAGCGTATGAGCTTCTCGGTCAGCGACATGGTCGTGCATCCGATCCATGGAGCCGGTCGGATAAGCGACATCTCCGTCAAGAACATTTCCGGAGAATGCACGGAATGTGTCGTGGTGGATCTCATGGTAGGCAACGCCGGGGTTCTTCTCCCTGTGGAGAGCCTGGACGACACCGGACTTCGTCACATTGTCGACGAGTCAACGCTCGACACCGCCCTCGACATGCTCTCCGGCCAGCCCGAGGAACTCCCGGGCGACTGGCGCCGGAGAATAGAGAGTCTCAGGGAGCGGGTCCACAGCGGCGATCCCCAAAAGGTTTCCACGGCCGTCCGCGACATCGTCGCCAGGTCGGGTCACAGCAAGGTCAATCCCTCCGAGAAGCGTGTTCTCTGCGAAGCGGTAGGCGTTCTGGCCGGTGAAGTCGCACTCGTCAAGCGGCTGGATGTCGAATCGGCCAGAAAGCTGGTCGAGCGTCAGGCTGGTATCAGGCCTTCGCGCTGAGACGGATGGGATCCAGGCCGGCGTTCGGAGGCGGAACAGAGCGGCCGGGTTCCGAGGAGGAACTCTTCGTGGCCGTCTCCGTGACCCTGTCGGGCGAGACTCCCTCCCCGGGAGCCGCAGATGAACTCGCATCCCTGGTGCGGACCGCCGGGGGCAGGGTCGTCGCGACCGTCTCTCAGAACAGGGCTTTCCCCGATTCGTCCACCTTCGTCGGGAAGGGCAAGCTCGAGGAGCTGAAGGCCTCCGTCGAAGCCTGCGGGGTGACTTCGGTCGTATTCGACCATAACCTCGCGCCCGCCCAGGTCTCCCGCCTCGAGGAGGCCGTCGGCTGCAAGGTGCTGGACAGGACCGAACTGATCATGTCCATCTTCGCCAGACAGGCGCGCACCTCCGAATCAAAGCTGCAGGTGGAGCTTGCCCAGCTCAGATATGCCCTGCCCCGCCTCAGCGGCATGTGGCACCACCTTTCCAGGCTGGGAGGCGGCATCGGAACCAGGGGGCCCGGCGAGACTCAGCTCGAGGTGGACAAGAGGAAGGCCAGGGCGCGCATAAGAGTTCTCGAGAAGGAGCTGGAGCGGATCGCAGGCAGGAGGGACCGGCTGTCCAGGAGACGCTCCGATGTCTTCAACGTCGCTCTGACCGGCTATACTAACACAGGCAAGAGCACGCTCCTGAACAGCATCTGCGGCTCCGAGGCGTACAGCGCCGACAAGCTGTTCGCCACGCTCGACTCCACGACCAGGAGGCTGGATTCCCCGGGGGGCGGCACCGTCTTCTCGGATACGGTCGGATTCATCGACAGGCTTCCTGAAGAACTCATCGCAAGCTTCTACAGCACTCTGTCGGTCGTGAGGGAAGCGGACCTGCTCCTACTGGTCGGGGACGCGTCGCATCCCTGCCGCGACCTTCAGACGGAATCCGTCAGGGCTACACTCGAGAGGATCGGAGCCGGCGGAGTTCCGAGGCTCCAGGTCTGGAACAAGATGGACATCGTATCGCCCGATTCCGCCCCTGTGGGCGGCATTCTCGTCTCCGCCCTGACCGGCGCCGGGCTTCCTGATCTGCTCGCAGCCGTCGAGTGCGAGAGGCGAAGCAGGCTGGACTGGTTCCGGCTGACTCTTTCGGGTTCCGACGGGCGCCTCGAGAACTGGCTGCACGAGAACTGCGTCATGGAGAGTTTCGAGAGAGCCGGAGAGGGCACGAGAACCCTGGCCGGGGCTTTGATGGGGATCGGATCCGTCAGGGAGCGTCTCGCCGACGAGGATCCGTCCTCCTGGACCCTTGAGCCGGTCCCGTGGGCCGATGTCTCATGTTCCTCCGAATCCGGGCGGTGTCGTAATGGATGACGCAACCAGGAAGAAGCTTGTGGATCAGCTCGTGAAGAGGCTCGCCGGCATGTGGGACCTCTACGGGAAGAAGATTCTGAACGAGGAGATACTCGGCAGACAGCTCTTCCAGCTCGTGAGCACGAGGGATGCATGGCTGCTGGCCTGCTCCGTCACGGACGACGAACGCGAAGCCCGGCGCCTCCTCATGAGGCTCCACGATCCCGAGGCCTGGCGGTCCGATTCCTCAGAATCGGAGGAGAAGAGAAGGTCGCTTCTCGAGAAGAGGCTGATCAGGGCTTTTATCGACTTGTCGCCTCCGGAGGAGAAGACCCTCGAGACAATCATAGACACCGCCTGTCTCCCTCATTTCGTCGGATTCGTCCGGGACAGGTTCGGGGCCAGGGAGGCGCCGAAGTCGAGCGGCGGAAGGGTGAAGGTGCTTGACTAGTCCCGACGGCGGAGGCTCGATCCACTGCGCGGGCGCTGCCAACAAGCCCCTCATGCGCAGGACCATCCCTCTGATGCTCGGAATCCTGCTCACTCTCGTCTCGATCTACTACCTCGTCCGGATCTCCCTCGCCAACGTAAGGGACGCGGGAGGGCTCTCGGCCCTGCTGGACTTCGATCCCCTTCTCCTTATCGCCTCGATGATAGTCCTTCAGATCCACTTCGTTTCGGCGGCATGGTCATGGAAACGCGCATGCGCCGTCTCCGGCGGTCGGATCAGTACGCGGAGCGCCTACTCGATCCAGTTCATATCGCTCCTGGGCAAATACATCCCGGGCAAGGTCTGGGCGGCTGTCGGCAAGGTCGGGCTCTCCCGCCATGCCGGCGTGTCGATCCAGTCAGCCGGGCGCGCCCTGGTGCTGGAGACGCTCTTCATCGTCATCTGCTCGCTGATAATGGCTCTGCCGCTCACGCCGACAATCTCGAACAGGCTCGGCATGGATCCCGTCCTCTTCACTGCGGCGCTCGGGCTTCTGATAGTCACCCTGCTGCTCACGGCACATCCGGGCACTCATAGGAGGTTCACCAGGCTGATCCGGAAGGTGGCCGGAAGAGATCTCTCCTGCGTCGATCCCGGTTTCTCGAACATTCTGAAGCTGATCCCCGTCTATCTTACGGTGTATCTCCTGCAGGGAATGGCCTTCCATCTCCTGGCGCTCAGCTTCGGCGTCCATCTGGACTTCCTGCCGGGCATAGCCCTGTTCCCGACGTCCGTGGGCGTCGGTTTCCTCATGCTGCTGGCGCCGGCCGGCATCGGAGTCAGCGAGGTCGCCCTCCTGTGGCTGATGAGGCTGATTGTACCGACCTCGGAACAGGGGGCGCTGCCGTTGCTCGCACTCGCTTCCAGGCTCTGGCTGACGGTTTCGGAGATCATCGCGTTCGCGACGGCCGTCTTCCTCAGGGGCGGGTGGAGGGCGGTCAGGGAGGCCATGTCCTCCGTGAGGGAGCGAGGCGGGGAAGCCGGGGAACGACCGGACTCTGCCGGGGTCTCAGCGGACTGTGATTCCCTCGACGAGGACATGCGGTAGCCTGTCCGTCTCTACGCCGTACAGGGTGTCCCCCACCGCGGCGATGCTCCGAAGCAGATCGAGCGCATTCCCCTCCATGAAGCACCCGGTACGGAGCGGAGCAGAAGCTTCTCCTCCGGACAGCGTGAACGCCGAGGAGACAGGTATTCTGAAATCCCCCCCCGCCGCGTTTCCGTAGACTCCCGGGAGCAGCTCCAGGATCAGGAGACCCTCTCCGGCTTCGCGCAGGAGATCCTCAAGGCTGGAGCCTCCGGCTTCCATAGCGAGGTTTGTGCAGACCGGTACGGGCATCTCGCCCGGATTCCTCCCCGCCGAGCCGGTCGATCCGGTTCCGCAGCGGGCTGCGCTGGCGAGGTCGTGTATGTGGCCGAGGAAGACTCCGTTCTCGACCAGGCATCTGTCCGCCGTGGGAACCCCTTCGGCGTCGAACGGGGCTGATGCCCCGCCGAACGGAAGCCTGGGACGGTCGTGAAGGGTGAACAGCCCTGAACCGAGGGACTGCCCCTCCACGAAGGAGGAGAAGCCCCTGTCCCTGGTCCAGCCCGCCGCCTGACTGCGGATCGTCTGAAGCAGCGTCGAGAGGACTCTCGGCGAAAGGACCGCCATCACTGATCCTCCCGGGGGGCCTGTCCTCCGGACGCCTGGGCCGCAGGGCAGCAGCCCGTCGACTATCCTCGCCGGATCGGTGAGGGGGAGTCCCGTCACGAAGCTGCCGTTCCGGACGGTCATGCCATCGCGGCCCGCGAAGGTGAACGCGAGCGCCAGATCCAGGACGGACTTCCGGTATGACCCCTCGAACCCGGAGGTGTTGGCGACGGAGACTTCCACGGATCTTCTGGAGATGGACCCCCGGACGACGGAACGAGGCCAGCGGGATGCGAGTTCCGTCTCCACCCCTATCAGGAAGCCGGTCAGATCCTCGAGCCCGGTCTGGAGTACCAGCGGATGTTCGGTATCGAGAGGCTCCGGTTCCGATGGCCCGGGCAGGCTGAAGAGCGCCTCGGGCCCGATTCTGGAGAGGGCTATCGCCTGGTCGATGAGATCCGGTCCCGCCGTCCGCCCGGAGGATGCGCCGGAACCTATCCGCCCGTTGCGCACGATCCGGATCGAACAGCTCGATTCCTCCAGAGTGGTCCGGATCGGGCCTCCCGGGGACGATACGGAAGCCGTTTCCGAAACCGTATGCAGAGTCATGAGTTCGGCCGCCTCCGACACCCTGGAGGCCGCTTCGAGTATGTGATCGGCTTTCATCCGGATCGTCCGGGCGCGAATACGAGTGTGTGCGGAGCGCCGTAGCTCACCGGGAGCAGGTCATCCCCGACGCTCGAACAGCCCCCGGGGCCGCTGTACAGGGTGAGGTCCGATCCGACGCACTGGATCGACTTCAGGAAGTCGAAAACCCTGCCGTGGATCGTCACCGGTCCGGTCATGACCGTCGGCCTGCCCGACTCGATCCTCCATCCGAGGCGCGAGGTGAGTGAGAAGCCGCCCATGTCCGTGGAGCCGCCGAGCGATCCGACCAGATACAGACCGTCCGAGAGCATCGCGGTCATGGCTTCGAGGGACATGCTCCCGGGAGCCAGATAGGTACAGGTCATCCTCGCTCCGGGCAGCGACCTGAATCCCGCCGCCCGGGCGTTTCCCGTCGGCGCGACCCCCGCCGCTCCGGCCGTCTCCAGGGTGTGGAGAAGGTTCGAGAGGACTCCGGAAGTTACGATGGGCGTCCTCGTTCCGGGAACCCCCTCGTCGTCGAAGGCGCAGCTCCCGGGCATTGAGAAGTGTGTCGAATCGTCCACGATGTTCACGCAGGGAGAAGCCAGCCGGCTTCCCCTGCGGAGGTAGCCTCCCAGGGAGGAAGCCAGCGGGTGCGCTCCCGATTCGCAGAGGTGGCCGAAGACCTCGTGGATGAAGACTCCGGCGTTCTCGGGATCGAGGAGCAGGCGGCTTCCCGGATCGGGTGGCGTGACGGCGCTCTCCAGCGCCGAGCACTCGGCTGCGACCTCTCCGACCAGATCCTCCCGGGATCTGAAGAACTCGAGCCCCGATCTCCCCGCCCTCTCTCTTGAAGCCAGGAGTCCAGTGTCGGATGACAGAGCCTCCATGCGGAACCCGCAGAACTGCTCCTCCTCCATCACGTCGCATCCGGCCGAGTTCAGTACCGCCTTCAGCCTCCGGAAGTCCCTGTACGCAACCCTGCACGAGGCTCCCTGCGTCTCCGATTCCAGCAGCTCGCGGTATCTCCTGCAGAGAAAGGCCTTGTCCGAAGCCGGAGCCTCCTGTACTGGTTCGGCGACAACGGGCCGCCATGTCTCCGAGGAGGACGGAATCCTTGCCAGCGAGACCGAACCCCTTCCACCCGCAGTCCGGGCGGCTGCAACGGCCCTGGTCAGGATCTCCGCGGGATCCATGTCGGCTGAGGCGCATGCGGAACCCCATATCCCGTCACACAGAACCCTTGCATGGAACCCCGACTGTCTGTCGGAGGAGGCGTCCGGGGGAAGGCCGCCGGTCTGGACCATCGATACGGAATCGCGGGTCTCCACCCTGATCTCCGCGAAATCTGCGCCGGCCGAATGAACCGCCTTCCGGGCCTTCTCGCGGAGATCATCGAAGAGTCCGGCGCGTGAGGTCAGTTTTCCTCCGTCTCCGGGATGTCGGCAAAGAATCCGGAGGAAGCCAGTTCGTCGAGCACGACGCGGGCGGAGTCCGAGAAGGGCCCCGCGGGAGATATGGCGAGACTCTGCCTCAACAGGCAGGAGCCCCTGACGAGATCGCCCCAGGACACGTAGAGCACTCCCAGCCTGAAGCACGACGGGGCGTGTTCCTGACCGACCCCCCAGTCGAGGAGTTCGAGCGCTTCCGCTGTTTCTCCCGAGCGAAGCGATATCTCGGCTAGCAGCACGGAGGCCTCGAGGGAGGGCCTTCCCCCCAGCGCGAGAGCCCTTCCCAGCGACCGTACGGCGGATGTCGTGTCGTCGCAGGCCAGACCGGCGCGGCCGGCCATGAGCCAGGCGGCGCCGTCCGCGTCGGAGTTTTCGGCGGCGCGAAGAGCCAGCTCCGATGCCTCCCCGACCCTGCATGTCTCCATCAGGAGGCCGGACAGCTCGAGGAGTCCGGCCGGATCGGACGGATAGGAGTCCGTGTACCGGCGCAGGAAGATTTCGGCCTGTTCCCAGGCCTCCCTGGCCCTGTACACCCGGCCGAGACCCAGCATCGCCTTCGCGCAGGAGGAATCGAGCCGGAGCGCCTCTCTGAACTCGCTCTCTGCCTGTTCGAGGAGGCCCTGTCTGAAGTATGCGTCGCCTATTTCGCAGCGGAGATCGACCCGTTCCCCGTCGAGGTTGGTGGAGAGCGAAAGGACCAGGGCGAGGAGGACTGGAATCATGGCTCCCTCCGGTATTGGTCAGAGCTTATTATATCCGCCGAAGAACTTCTCTGCACGTCCTTCCATCGACAGCGAGGAGCCGAAGATGACACGCTACGATCTCATGGTCATAGGTTCCGGCCCTGCCGGATATGTTTCCGCCATCAGAGCGGCACAGCTCGGAGCGCATGTGGCCGTCGCCGAAGAGGAGGACATCGGGGGAACCTGCCTCAACCGCGGCTGCATACCGACCAAGACTCTCGCCGCCACGGCGGATCTCCTGCACGCCTCGCGGAACGCAGCCCGCATGGGTCTGAAGGGTTCTCTCGAACTCGACTTCCCCGCGGTGGCGAAGCGAAGGGATCTCGTCGTAACGAGGCTCCGGAAGGGTATCGAAGCCAGGCTGGCCGGCCTCGGAATCGACATCCTCCGGGGGGAGGCATCCATCCCTGCACGAGGCTCGGTCTGCGTCGGAGGGGAGACCTTCGAGGCCGCGAACATCCTCGTGGCGACGGGTTCGCGCCCGGCGTTCCCCGGTCCGCTCCGTGTCGAGGGAGCCCTCTCCAGCACGGAGGTTCTGGCCTGGCGGGAACTGCCGCGCTCCCTCGTCATCATCGGCGGAGGGGTGGTGGGATGCGAGTTTGCATCCATCCTTAGAATCTTCGGCGTCGAGGTCACCGTGCTGGAGATGATGGACGACATCCTGCCCGGGATCGATTCGGACATCAGGCAGGTCCTCCGCAACTCTCTCTCCAGGCTCGGCGTGAAGATACTCACAGGCAGGGCCGCCGCCTCCGCTTCCGTCTCGCCGGAGCTGGCCCGTGTCGTTCTCGACGACGGCTCCTCCGTGGAGGGCGCCGCTCTGCTGGTGGCGGCCGGCAGGATTCCGAGGCTGGATGTCGAGGGGCTTGCCGAATGCGGCGTGGAGTTCGACAGGAAAGGCATCCGGGTCGATTCCAGGATGAAGACCAGTGTCGACGGCATATATGCCGCGGGCGACGTGACGGGCCTGTGGCAGCTCGCGCATGCCGGGTCGGCACAAGGGCTCGCGGCGGTCGAGGGCATCTTCGCCCCCGATCGCGCCAGGCCGGCTCCCGATCCCGACACTATTCCCTCGTGCGTCTTCACCACGCCCGAGATAGCCTCCGTAGGACCCGGCGAGGAGGAGTGGATCCGCCGAGGCGTGCCCATCGAGGTCAGACGGGCCAGATACGTGGCCAACGGACGGGCCGTCGGCCTCGGCGAGACGGAAGGGATGATAAAGCTGATCGCTTCCGCCGGGGACGGACGCCTCCTGGGCGTACAAATGGTTGGAAGGGATGCCAGCAGCCTCGTCGGAGAGGCGCTCGTGGCCGTCAACTGCGGCCTGTCCGCCTCCAGGCTGGGCGAGATGATCCATCCCCACCCCACGCTCACGGAAATATTCATGGAAGCCGGCGAGGATTTCGGACCCGGTGCCGTTCATGGGTGATCCCTCCGCCTCCATCGCCGGCCTTCTGGATACGGTGAGGAGACTGCGAGGTCCAGGAGGGTGCGAGTGGGACAGGAGTCAGACCGTTCAGTCGCTCCGGCCCTTCCTTCTCGAGGAGGCCTTCGAGGTTGCGGACGCCGCAGCCGGAGGGGACTGGGACTCGCTGCGGCAGGAACTGGGCGATCTGCTGCTCCACATAGTCATGGACGCCCTGATCGCGGAGGAGCAGGGCAGGTTCGATCTCAGCGGAGTAGCCGACGGCATCAGGGAGAAGCTCGTCCGCCGGCACCCCCACGTGTTCGGGAGCCCCGAAGGCCTCACGCCCGGGCAGGTCGAGAAACAATGGGAGAGGATCAAGGCCGGGGAGAAGAGGGAGGAAGGAATCTTCGCCTCCGTACCCCGCTCGATGCCCGCCCTGCAGATGGCCTGGAGGATACAGCAGAGGGCCTCCGATCTGGGCCGGTCTCTTCCCTCGCCGGATGAGTCGGCGTCGGAGATCATACGGCCGGTGGACCTTGCGGAGGTCTCCGATCCGAAGATCGTCGAAGACAGGATCGGCAGGATCCTCTTCCATCTGGTCAATCTCTCGCGGTCGGCCGGATGCGAGCCGGAGGCCGCTCTGAGAAGGATCTGCCTCCAGTTCATGGAGGACCAGGAGGCGGACACTGTGGACTCTGGAACTCCGGCAGTATAGTTGAAGTTATGGATATGTCCGTTTCACCACTCGAGAAAGCGAGGTCAGTGTGAAATACTTGTTCATTTGTCTCACTGTGGCTTTGACGGCTTCGGCCGGGATGATCACGCCCAGGCTCGTCGACCAGATGGAAACGGCACGGGCCGACGCCATGATCGACATCTTCGTCAAGCCGGCCGGAGACGTCGACTGCGGGTACGTCGCACAGGCCACGGCAGGCTTCAGCCGCGCCGACAGGCGCGAGTTCGCCGTCTCGGTCATGAAGGCCGTGGCGGAGCAGACCCAGGCTCCGATCCTCGAGTCACTCAAGGCCTGGCCCTCCGAGTCCGTGACGGGTCTGCACACGAACTGGCTCGCCAACTTCATAAGCTGCAGCGCCACCGTCGATGCGATAAGGGACATGGCGAGCCTCGAATGCGTCGCGTGGGTCGACTTCAGGCCGGCCACCTGCCCGTTCATCGAACCCATCGACGTCCGGCCGGCGAATCCGGACGAGCTCTCCAGGGCCAATGCATGGGGTGTCGACAAGATCGGGGCGCCTGCCGTGTGGGCGCTCGGCTATGACGGTGAGGGCATCGTCGTCGCCGTCATCGACACCGGCGTCAACTACAACCATCTCGACCTCCGCACGCACATGTGGCACGACACCCCTGCCAACCTCCACTACGGATGGGACATGGCCTCGGGCGACGGCGACCCGATGGACGAGAGCGGCCACGGAACGCACTGCGCCGGATCGGTTGCCAGCGACGGCACTGCCGGCACTGTCTGCGGCGTGGCTCCCGGCGCCACGATCATGGCCGTCAGGGTATTGACGTCCGTGAGTCCCGATGCCGAGGTCAACGTCATGGACGGCTTCCAGTGGGCCGTAGACCACGGGGCCGACGTCCTCAGCACCTCCCTGGGCTACATTCCGGCATGGAATCCCCAGAGGGCCCTCTGGAGAACCGCCGAGGAGAACATCCTCGCAGCCGGCGTCCCCCACAGCATAGCGGCGGGCAACGAAGGCCCGGGCTCGGCGACTCTCCGTACCCCCGGCGACTGCCCGCCCCCCTGGCGCCATCCCGACCAGGTCGCGCCTGGAGCCCCTTCGGCATGCATCTGCGTCGGAGCCACCACCAGCTCGGATGCGATAGCGAGCTTCTCCAGCCACGGTCCTGCCAA
This sequence comes from Candidatus Fermentibacter danicus, assembly GCA_001618605.1. Classification (GTDB taxonomy): domain Bacteria; phylum Fermentibacterota; class Fermentibacteria; order Fermentibacterales; family Fermentibacteraceae; genus Fermentibacter; species Fermentibacter danicus. The sequence continues at coordinate 33,362 of LKHC01000105.1, read as the reverse complement.
CTGGGAGACCATCGCCCCCTGGTACGACTATGACGACACGCCTCCCAACGCCGGTCTTCTGCGCCCCGACGTCTGCGCGCCCGGCGAGGACGTACTGAGCTGCAACTACCAGAATACCAGCGGCTACACGACGAAGAGCGGCACGTCCATGGCCACCCCCCACAACGCAGGGCTGATGGCGCTGATGCTCCATGCGGACGCCGCGTCCACGCTCACCCCCGCCTTAATTGACGAGATCCTCGAAACCACCGCGCTCGATCTCGGAACCTCCGGCAAGGACAACACCTACGGGGCCGGACGCATCCAGGCTCTCCAGGCGGTCCAGGCAGTCATCTACCACGGTATCGGCGGCGGGTCTGGCTCCTCCTCCATGACCACTCCCAGCCTGCTGCTCTCATCCGCCATGCCAAACCCCGTCTCCACGACGTGTGCCTTCAGCCTCTACATGGCGGAACCGGGTGCTGTGAACCTGTCGGTCTACGACATACACGGGAGGAAGATCGCCCTCGTGACCGAAGGTGAGATGGGCTCGGGCAACCACACGATCGAGTTCGTCGTCCCGTACGGACTCGGCAACGGAGTCTACTTCCTGAGGGCCTCCGGCTGCGGCTCTTCAGCCACGAGCAGGTTCACCGTCATCAAGTAGGTTTAACCGTATTCAGTCAAGGAAGGCGCCCGGTCCGGCCGGGCGCCTTCTTCGGAGAAGGGCTCGATGGACTGGAAGCTCCTCCTGACGGTTTTCGGCACCGTGTTCCTGGCCGAGATCGGGGACAAGACTCAGCTTGCCACCATGCTCTACGCAGCCGGAGACGGCAGGAAACTGACCGTCTTCATCGGTTCGGCAACGGCCCTCGTGGTCGCCTCCGCGATCGGAGTCCTGGCTGGAGCGGCCCTGTCCCGGTTCGTGCAGGGGAGGACCCTGTCGGTGCTGGCCGGCATAGGCTTCATCGTCGTAGGTGTGTGGGTTCTGATCAAACCCTGACCGGCTTGTGCAGGCTGCCTCGCCGACTAATGTTAACTCGTCCGATGGAGCATGGTTTGAACCCCGCGCGGGATGAAGGGCCGGGTAATCCACCGGTCTGACCGTACAGGGACGACGGAGGGTCTATGCTGAATCCATGGTTCTGGCTGGCGCCGGCAGGTTCCGTTCTCGCGCTGGTGGTCGCCTGGATCTTCTACAGGAACATGATGGCCCAGGACGAGGGCACCCCGAGGATGGCTGCAATAGCGCTGGCGGTACGCAAGGGCGCGATGGCATACCTCCGGCAGCAGTACAGGGTCGTCACGGTCATCTTCATCTGCCTAACGGTTCTCTTCGCCTTCATGGCATATGTGCTGAAGGTCCAGAACGGATGGGTTCCGTTCGCCTTCATCACGGGCGGCTTCTTCTCGGGTCTCGCCGGCTTCTTCGGCATGAAGACCGCCACCTATGCATCGGCCAGAACCGCCAACGCCGCCAGACAGTCTCTGGACAGGGGTCTCAAGCTGGCATTCAGGAGCGGAGCGGTCATGGGGCTGGTGGTCGTCGGGCTCGCCCTGCTCGACATCTCGGGCTGGTTCCTGATCCTCAACAGGTTCTATCCCCCCTCCGATCATCCGAACTCCCTGGTAATCATCACGACCACGATGCTGACGTTCGGGATGGGCGCCTCGACTCAGGCGCTGTTCGCAAGGGTCGGAGGCGGGATCTTCACCAAGGCCGCCGACGTGGGCGCGGACCTGGTGGGCAAGGTGGAGGCGGGCATTCCGGAGGACGACCCGAGGAATCCTGCCACCATCGCGGACAACGTGGGGGACAACGTCGGCGATGTGGCGGGGATGGGAGCGGACCTGTACGAATCGTACTGCGGCGCGATACTCGCTACGGCAGCGCTGGGAGCTACGGCCTTCCAGGCGGCGGGCGGCGCGGCACAGATGAACAGCGTTCTCGCCCCGATGATCATCGCGGGCATGGGAACCATCCTGTCCGTGATCGGCATGCTGCTGGTCAGCACGAAGGAGGGGGCCACGCAGAAGCAGCTTCTCGGCTCCCTCGCGAGGGGGGTCAATTTCAGCTCCGCGCTGATCACTGTCGTCTCGGCTGTCGTGCTGAACCTCCTGGGGCTCCCCAACGCCTGGGGCATATGGGGAGCGCTCGTGACCGGCCTGGCCGTGGGCATAGTCATCGGAAAATCCACGGAGTACTACACCTCGCACGGGTACAGGCCCACCGTTTCGATCGCCGAGCAGGCGAAAACGGGGCCCGCTCCCGTCATCATCTCGGGTCTCGGAACCGGATTGATCTCGACCGCCATCCCCGTCGTCATGGTGTCGATCGGGACGATCCTGTCCTTCCTCTTCGCGTCGGGATTCAGCTTCGGCAACCTGCCCATGGGCCTCTACGGCATAGGCATCGCGGCGGTCGGAATGCTTTCCACCCTCGGCATCACCCTGGCCACCGACGCCTATGGTCCGATAGCCGACAACGCCGGGGGTAACGCCCAGATGGCCGGCCTGGAGAAGGAGGTCCGCGAGCGCACGGACACCCTCGACGCGCTGGGCAACACCACAGCGGCGACCGGCAAGGGCTTTGCGATAGGATCGGCGGCTCTGACGGCCCTGGCCCTCCTGGCCTCCTATCTGGAGGAGGTCCGGATAGGGATGGAAAGGGCGGGCATCACGATTGTCGAGATCGGAGGCAGATCTGTAGCCACCGCATCGGCCACGCTCCAGGAGCTGATGACTCACTTCGACGTGCACCTAATGAATCCGCTGGTCCTTGTGGGCGCGTTCATAGGCTCCATGATGGCGTTCCTGTTCTGCGGGCTGACGATGCAGGCAGTGGGCAGGGCCGCCGGCCGCATGGTCGAGGAGGTGCGCAGGCAGTTCTCTGAGAAACCCGGGATCATCGAGGGCAGGGACGAGCCAGACTATGCCAGGTGTGTCGCCATATCCACCCGAGGCGCCCAGCGCGAGATGATCCTGCCGGCCGCCCTGGCCATCCTGGTGCCGGTCGTGACCGGGATAGTGCTCGGCGTCGGCGGGGTCATGGGCCTTCTGCTAGGCGGAGTGGCGTCAGGCTTTGTTCTGGCGATCTTCCTCGCCAATTCTGGCGGCGCCTGGGACAACGCCAAGAAATACGTCGAGGAGGGCAACCTGGGAGGCAAGGGCTCCGAGGCTCACAAGGCCACCGTCATAGGCGACACCGTGGGCGACCCGTTCAAGGACACTTCCGGACCGAGTCTCAACATCCTGATAAAGCTGATGAGCATGGTCTCGATCGTGATGGCGGGCCTCACGGTGACGTTCCATCTGTTGTAGGTCTTTTGTTCCGATGTGCGGAGGGGTGGCCGGAGGCCGCCCCTCTCCCGTTCTGCATCCGCCCCGGATCCATGCCTGGAACCACTCTGCGAGTCGCTCGAACTCCGGGCCGTCGCCGGGCCGGCTCCGGAGCGAAAGGAGTCAGCCGCAAGACGGCGGCGGGGTGAAGACCGGCGCCGACCTGCCGGGGTTCCGTCAGAGGGATTGCTGCATGGTAATTCCCGGGTCGGCTTGACAAACCACCGCGTCAGGCCTTAACTAACACTTCTTCTGAAGGAGGTCGTTGTGTCCGGCGGCGGATTGATGTCTCGTCTCGGGATCGTGGGCGAGCTGCTGGCGTTCCTGTGGAGCAGGAAGCTCTACTGGATGATCCCGATGGTCCTTGTGCTGCTGCTGGTCGCGGCGCTGCTCATATTCGCGCAGGGCTCCGCCGTGGCGCCCTTCATCTACACCCTGTTCTAGTCCCGGGGGCTCGAAGCGTGACGATAGTTCTGACAATCCTGCTCGGGCTCGCGGGATGGTCCGCGGGCGCCGCCGCCTGGGCCGGCGGAAGAAGGCTCCCGGTGCCTGACGCCGTCGACCTCATAGGCATCCCCATACTCTGGTCCGTCCTGCTGTTCGCGCCCGGATACGACCCCGGGCACCTAGCAGCGGCGGGCGTCGCACTGCTGTCTGGCTTCCTGTGCGGAAGCGCCTCGTGTGCACTGTTCCGATCGAAGTATCCGGCCGCCCGCGTGGAGCCTGCGGAAGCCGCCGGTCCCGCCCGCAGGGCATGGGCGGCCTGGAAGAGGTTCGCCCACAGGATGGGCGGCTTCCAGGGCCGCGTGCTGCTGGGTTTCTTCTACTTCACCGTGTTCGCTCCGTTCGGCATCCTGCTGCGCCTCGCCGGAGATCCCCTGCGAAGACGCGCCGGCGCGGCTTCCGGCTGGGTGCCCAGACCCCCGTCGGGCCGAACGGGCGAAGAATGCCTCAGGCAGTACTGAGAGGCCAGTCGTGAACATCCTTGGATTGAGCTGCTACTATCACGATTCCGCAGCCGCCCTTCTCTCGGACGGACGGCTGGTCGCCGCGGCGCAGGAGGAGCGCTTCAGCAGGATCAAGAACGACGAGGGGTTCCCCCGCAGGGCGATCTCGTTCTGTCTCTCCCGCGCCGGGATCGAGGCCGCGGATCTCGACTGCGTGGTCTTCTACGAAAAACCGCTCGTGAAGTTCGAGAGAATACTCACATCCTCCCTGGCAACCTTCCCGATGTCGCGGAAGAGCTTCACCGAGGCCATGGTCAACTGGTTCGACCAGAAACTCTGGATCAAGTCCCACATCCAGAGGGAGCTGGGAATCGACCCCGGCAGGATCATGTTCGTCGACCACCATGTCGCACATGCCGCCAGCGCCCTCTTCTCCAGCCCCTTCCACGACGAGGACACCGCGCTGCTGACCATCGACGGGGTGGGGGAGTGGACGACCACGGCATCGGGGGTCGGCAGGAACTCGCGTGCGGCGGATTGCGGAAGCTGGATCAGGCTGGACAGGGAACACAGGTTCCCGCACTCCATCGGGCTTCTATACTCCGCCTTCACTGCGTTCCTGGGCTTCCAGGTCAACGAGGGCGAGTACAAGGTGATGGGCATGGCCCCATACGGGGAGCCCAGGTTCCGCGACCTCATCCTCGACAGGATCGTGCGGATCCACAGGGACGGCAGCTTCACCCTGGACATGGACTACTTCGAGTATCACAGGTCGGCCGGGAGGAGCTTCTCGCACAGGCTCGTCGACCTCCTCGGTGAGCCGCGGAGACCCGAGGCCCCCTTCATCACCGTCATGACCGATCCCGGAACGGCCAGTCCGTCCGATCCTGCCGTAAAGTCGAGCCAGCATTACGCGGACGTAGCCGCGAGCATCCAGAAGGTGACGGAGGAACTGATCCTGGGGCTTGCCGGGAAGCTCAGGGAGGACACCGGCGCCAGAACCCTCTGCATGGCCGGAGGCGTAGCCCTGAACTCGGTGGCCAACGGTATCGTGCAGAGAGAGGCCGGCTTCGACGAGGTTTTCATCCAGCCCGCCGCGGGGGATGCGGGGGGAGCGCTGGGAGCCGCGCTCTACGCCTGGCAGGTCATCTTCGGCAAGCCCGGCGCGTTCGTCATGGAGAATGCGTACTGGGGGGCCGAGTACTCCGATTCGGAGACGGCGGCCTCCCTGCGTGAGTCCGGCCTGCCGTTCACCGAGATGGACGAGGACGCCCTGATCGACCGCACGGTGGACGCCCTGATCGACGGAGCCGTGATAGGCTTCCACCAGGGAAGGTTCGAGTGGGGGCCGAGGGCCCTCGGCAACCGCTCCATCCTCGCCGATCCCCGCGATGCGGCCATGAAGGATACCATCAACCGCAAGATCAAGTTCAGAGAGCCGTTCCGGCCGTTCGCCCCCGTCCTCGCCGAGGAGGACGCCCCTGTCTATTTCGAGGGATTCGACGGGTCGAAGCTCAACTATCCGGCCAGGTTCATGCTGACTGTCCACCCGTGGAGACAGGAGCATGCCGACCTCGCCCCGGCGGTGAACCACATGGGAACGGGGAGGCTCCAGACCGTGCGCAGGGACTGGAATCCACGATACAGCGAAGTCATACGCAGGTTTGGAGAGGCCACCGGAGCTAGGGTGATAGTGAACACGAGCTTCAACCTCAGGGGAGAACCGATCGTAAGCAGCCCTTCGGATGCGCTTAAAACCTTCATGGCTAGCGGCATAGACAACCTCGCGATGGGCGGTTTCTGGGTCTCGAAGTGATCCGTTCCCGGATCGGAGGAGGGCGGAACACGGGCTAGACCCCGGCTGTCGACTCGGTTAGTATCGAGGCGTAGTGTTTCGCCAACGGATTGTCTGCACGCTGGAGGGGAATGGCAGAGAACTGGATCGACCTCCTCGGAAGGGATCTCGATAGACTGGCATCCCGCGATCCGTTGTCTCATCCAGTGCAGCAGCTCCTTCCCGGCGAAAGGCGCGAGATCGCCGTCCTCTTCCTCGACCTTGCAGGATTCACCGCTCTCTCCGAGAAACTCGACCACGAAACGCTCCACAGGATATCGACTGGCGTCATGCGCGCTCTCTCGTCCCGGGTGGAGGCCGACGGAGGCATAGTCGACAGATTCGAGGGCGACCGCATGATGGCGCTCTTCGGCTCTACCGTCTGCAGCGAAAACGACTGTGCCAGAGCCGTCGCCTGCGCTCTGCGTCTCATCGATTCTCTCAAGGAGATCAGCTCGGTCATGGAGAAGCACGGCTTCAACCTGTCCGGGAGGGTGGGGCTCAACTACGGCCCCGTCACGCTGGCGCCCGATCCATCGGGTCACCTCACCGTGCTGGGCGACGAAGTCAACGTCGCGTCCAGGCTCGAACAGGCCGCGGAGCCGGGCACGGCTCTCGCGACTTCCCGCGTGCGTGAGGAGTGCGGCGATCTCTTCGAGTGGGAGGACCTCGGAGAGATGATGATCCGAGGCAGGGTCAAGCCTGTCAGAACCTACAGAATCGCCGGCCCCGGACGCCTCCAGACGGCAAGGATCAGGAAGGCGTCCCGCCTGCCCGAGCCCGTGCTGACAGGGCGCTCCGCCGAACTCGCCGTCTTCTCGGACTTCCTGGCGACCCCCCTCGATCCGCCCCTGAACCCCCGCGGCGGTGTCCGCCATCGCCTCTGCCTCATCGGCGGCGATGCAGGCTCCGGGAAGAGCCGGCTGCTCCGCGAGCTAGTTGCAACCGTCCGGATGAAGCGCCCCGGCATCTCGATCCTCGAGGGCAGAGTGTTTCCCTTCGGCTCCAGGCCATACTCGTACTGGACCTCTCTCCTCTCTTCCCCCTCCGTGGCGGAAGGACAGGGTTTCCCCGATCCGTCGCAGCTTCTCTCGATGCTGAAGGGAAGAGTCACGGACGCCGGCGACATGGCGTTCTCTCACGAGGACGTCTGCCGGGCGATAAGGGATTACGTGCTCAACGCCTCGAAAACCGCCGGGGAAATTCTGTTCGTCGCGGACGACTGTCAGTGGCTGGATCAGGCCTCCATGGACGCTCTGGAGTTCACCCTCGCCAACTGCGACTCCCCCGAAGGCATGGTCGCGCTCTGCGCCGGGCGCCCCTCCGGGGAGTCGGAGGCCTCGAGGCCTTCGGTTCACGAGAACTACGCCGCCGTATGCAGGATCGACCTGAATCCCATGCCTGACAAGGATATCTGTTCGATACTCGCTTCCATGCTCGATTACGACTCCTGCGACGAGCTCTCCGAGGATCTCAGGCGCTTCGTCGTACGCCGGGCCGGCGGCAACCCCCGGTTCGCACGGGAAATACTGCTCGATCTGATCGAAACCGGAGTGATGGAGGAAACGGGGGGTGGATGGCTCCTGCGCTCCCCTCCGGAGGAGGGACGCATCCCCTTGTCGCTCTCGGGCGCCGTCAGATCGAGGATCGACCGGCTGCCCACAAGGCTCAGGAAGGCTCTGCAGATATCCGCAGTCCTCGGATTCGAATTCCCGGCTGATATCTACGCGTCCACCGCCGTGAGGCTGGGCCAGTCGGACCCTGCGACCGACCTGAAGGACCTCGCGTCTCTCGGGATTCTCTCCAGGCAGATCGTGGACGGAGTCGAAACCGTGCTGGCGAACGACGAACTGTCAATGAAGGCGGCCTATGACGGCCTTCTCTTCCAGAACAGGACGCTCGTGCACAAGTGTGCGGCGGAGGTTCTCGTCGCATCCGCCGAGATCCGGCAGGGCGAAGCCGGCATGGTGGCCAGGCACCTGTCCGGGGCCGGGGATTACGACGAGGCATCCAGGTGGGCCGTCCGGGCGGCCCTCGAAGCGTCGGAGTCGATGCAGCACGGTACGGCGGCGAAATGGGCCTCGAACGCTCTCAAATGGCTCAAGGGGCTGCCAGACGGAGAGGAGAAGACGACACTCAGGCTCGAAGCGCTTCGGATCATCCGCGAATCCTTCAAGGGCACGAGCCGTTGCGAAGGACTCGAGGAGGCTCTGCTGGAGGAGATCGAGCTGGCAAGGGAGATGGAGATGCCGGGAAGGGCCGGCATGGTCCTGCAGATCCTCAGCAGGCTGAAATTGTTCCAGGGAAAGGCCGACGAGGCGGAGAGCCTGTGCGCGGAGGGTCTCGCCGCCGCAGCGGTGGCCGGGGACACGGAACTGGAAGCGGCTCTTCTGACCGAGAAGGCCCTCCAGTGGACAAGAAGCCGTACCGAAGCCATCGAACTGTTCAAGAGAGCCTACAGCCTCTTCGAGAAGACCGGGCGCGTCGATGCCATGTCCAAGGTCTACAATAATATAGGAACTATCCTCATCAGTTCGGGGAATCTCGCTGGAGCGGAGCCGTTCCTGAACAAGGCGCTCACCCTGGTGGAAGGCACCCGCTTCCCGGGCGTGAAGGCCCAGGCGCTCGTAAAGCTGGGCATTCTCGACGGGATGTCGGGGCGGTCCGATTCCGCGATCGAGAAGCTGCAGGCTGCACTGGCCCTGCAGGAGAGCACGGGGGAGCGCAGGGACCAGGGAGTGACCCTTAACAACCTCGGCAAGTGCTTCATCGACACGGGCGATTTCGACGGAGCCAAAAGGGTTCTGCGGCAGGCCCTGATGATTCACAGGGAGACCGGGAGCCAGGTCAACGAGGGCAAATCGCTCGAGAACCTGGGCTGCATCTATCTTCGCGACGGAGATCTGAACAGGGCGAGGCTGCACCTCGAGGATTCCCTGAGGCTGTTCGAAGCCGTCCGTTACCCGTACGGAAGGATCAGCTCCGGCGCCTTCCTCGGCATGGTGGAGGCCGAGGCCGGTTCCATCGACGCTGCCGTGGCCCTCTACGGCACCGTGCTCTCGATCACCATCGAAATGAAGATCGCATACCCCGCCTCGGAACCTCTGAAGGAACTCAGGGATCTGTTGATAAGGAAGGGCGTCCCGGAAGGCGACGTCCCTCTCCCTCCCGGCTGCCCTCCAGACTGACGCCTGTCCGGAGCGCGTCTCCGGAACCAGCCTCCCGATCCGCAGGAAACGTGAAGCTCGGCTGCGAACCGGTGCGGAAGATCCGAGGGGTCGTTCCTGATTCGGAGGTGAAGACTCGTCAGCGCCGGGAGGCCGTGTGCGGGGGCCGTCGGACTCCCGCACCCGCATCGCAGCCCAGCATGAGCAGACCCATGATGAAGTCGGTCTGTCCGAAGTCCTCTCTTACGAAGGAGCTGTCGACGCTGTCCATGAGCCTGCCGATCCTGCGGCACGACTCTTCCGCGAGGGCGGCCGATTCGCTTCCGTAACCGAGGTCCCGCAGGCACCTGGCCTCGAACCATGCCGCTTCGAGGTCGGCCAGGGAGTCATTGGGCGAGTAGAGCGATCTGGCCAGCCTGATATGGTCCAGCGCCTCGTTGAGGGTATCCGGTCCCTCCACCGCACTTGCCTGGTACTCTACGACTCCCTTGCAGAAGGACAGATCGGCGTGGAGGCGTCTGCCCGCACGGGCGGGGACGCCAACGGCATCGAGCGATTCGAGGAGGGCCCTGGCCTGGGCGTGGCTTCCCAGCGAACCCAGTATCCTGGCGGCATTCATGCTGCACACGAGCGAACTCCTGGCGTCACCCAGCCTGTTTGCGCTCTCCAGCGCGGCGCTGAAGCGTCTCAGAGCGGTCTCCTTCTCTCCCCTGTGGAGTTCGGCGAGACCTGTGATGATCTCGGAATCGACACCAAGAGCCGGGCAGCCTACCTTCTCCGCCAGCAGGGCGGCCTTCTCCGTAAAGCTCTCGGCGGTCTCGACCTGGTTGAGAGACATGTGTACGGAACCGAGCCCGGCCCAGACGCCGGCCAGGCCCTCCATGTCGCCGGACGCCCTGGCTGTCGAGCCGGCATTCTTGAGTATCCTGTAGCGCTCCTCCCATGCTCCTCCCGGAGCCATGATCCAGGACAGAGCGGACAGAACCTTCACCTGTTCGCGGGCATCCCCTGATTTCTCCGCGATTTCGAGCGCCTCGTTGCACATTCCGATCCCGCTGGAAGGATCGCCGTCGGCGGCCAGGATCGTTCCGTAGACGCGGAGGAATTCAGAGCGGAGACGGCTGCTCCCAAGGCCCTCCATGCCGCCCTCCCTCCATCCTTCCACATCGGAGAGCAGGCCCGCCGCCTCCTTCGTGTGACCGGTGGAATGCATGAGCTGTGCGAGCGCCACCCTGCTCGTCATCGTTACTTCCGGGCTGGGGGACGGAAGAGCCTCCATCCTGTCGAAACAACCCTTTGCCGAGGCGAAGTCGCCCGATTCGATGAGGCACTTGCCAAGCAGAAGGAGCGGCTGGAACGATTCCTCGGGTGTCGCCGACATGGCGGCCGCAGTCCGGAATCGTTCGATGGCATAGGTTCTCCGGCCGTGCCGCCTGGCCAGTTCGCCCAGGTCGAGGCATCTCTGGACGAAATCCTGTGGGGGAGTCGTCATTTCCAAGGCAGTCGAGACATACAGTCCGAGCCATTCTTCGCGTTCCCTGTGAGCATTCCGCCTGGCGGCGTCGTCCGCGCTCGCGAGGATGGAATCAAGCGCCATGGCGGGGTCCAGCCCGTGGAAGTAGCAGTAGGCCGACCTCCTGACCCTGCAGGCCGAACTACAGTCTGAGGCGGAATGGAAATCCCCGAGTCTCGTCATGAGCATCCTGCGTTCGCAGCCGGCGGGTTCGAAAAAGGCTCTCACCGCTTCTCCGGAGAAGCGGAACAGGCCCCCCGGCTTTGCGGAAGACGGATCGTCCTTCTCCACGGCCTCGAGGAGACGACATCCGCATGCTTCGGCAGCGAGCCCGGAGATTTTGGCGCGGTCGGCGTCGAGGAGGAAGCACGCCTCGTCTTCCGAAAAACTCCAGGGTATGACCGACACCGCGGACAGGAACCGTCGCAGCTCCACGCCCAGGGATTCGGCTCTGAAGGCCATGAGATCGGCCATCCTCGCGGGATGGGAGGCCTTTTGATGCGCACCGGCGGGCTTCCGGGGCTCGCGGGAGAGGAACAGATCGAGGTTGGCGGCGATTTCGACGAGATTCCCGGGATTGCCGCCTGCCGCGTTGATCAGTTCTTCGACCCTGTCCCTGTCCATGCCGGTTGTTCCGAGCGCCAGGCTGACGAGATCGAAAGAGCTTTCCGGGGAGAGGGGCGGGATGTCCAGCCTCCTGAGACTGGTGAAGAGTCCGAGCGTATCGAGCCACTCCGAGACAGGGCCGGGGAGGGGGGTTCTCGCCGACAGGACGAGCAGTATCCTGCCTCCCGTTCCCCTCCTGACCAGGGAGGCGATCCTCTCCAGATCCTCTTGGCCTGCGGACTGCAGATCGTCCACCACCGCCACCACCGGTCTGGTCATGGAGAGGGAGATCAGGCCGTCCACGGAATCCCCTGGCCCGGAAGCGCCAGGCTGCCCGGTTCCGGACGCCTTCTTCAGTTTCCGGAGGATCGCACCGAGGATGTCCGGATCATCGGAGAACCTGGTATCGAGAGGACTCTCGCGGCCGAACAGGCATCCCCGGAATCTCGCATAGTGATCGAGTTCGAGCGCGAGCCGGGTCTTTCCTGTTCCGGGAGGCCCCAGGATGGCCACCGCCTCGAGGCCGTCTGACAGTGAGGAGTCCAGGGCTCTCCGGAGGAATTCGAGCTGTTCGGCCCTGTCCACGAAATAGTCGAAAACCGGCCTGCCCTGCGAGGCGTCGCTGCCGGGAAATGCTGCGATCCGGCCCGGCCCCATGGCCCTGGATGCATCGAGCGACTTCAAGGCCCTCTCCACCAGTGCGGAGAGGTTCCTGTCGTCCTCTGAACTCTCGGCTATTCCCAGGTTGAAGGGAACCCGGGCGTTCTCGGGATACTCGTCCTTCTTGAGATTCCCTGCAAGGCGTAGAGCGAGGTTCACCGCCTGGGATCTGTTCGTCCGGGGTAGGACGAGAGCGAAGAGCGCATGTTCGTAGAGGATGATTTCGTCGGAATGTTTCGTGTGGCGGGCCAGCATGTATGCGGTCTGCTGGAGGATCTGGTCGGCCACGAGCCTGCCGTGGGATTCCAGTACGGCTTCGAGACCATGCAGATCCACCATGAGCACGGACCATGACCGACCGGCTTCCCGCACATTGAACGGAGGATCGAGCACCTCGATGAACTCGCGGCCGGGCAGCCCGGTCAGGGCGTCTCTCGGAAGCTCCTCTTCTGACAGCATCGACACTTCCTCCGAATCATCGGTCGATTCTTATCCAGACCACTCTTTCGCGCTGTTTGATGAGCCTCTTGGGTATGAGGTAGCGGCATCCATAGACTGTGCCCAGCAGGAACCGGTTCACGAAATAGCCTATCCAGGTGTCCAGGCCCGTGGAGGCCGTGGCGACCGTTCCCTCGAAACCGGTTCTGAGGGCCGCCTGGAGCACTCTGAGGCCCGATGTCTGAGTCTCCATCGTGATGTCGGTCACTATGCCGTCGAAGGAATCTCCCTGTTGTTCGATCATCGACACTCCCTCGGCGGCGGAACGCACCCTGACCACCTCCGCCCCCCGCGATTCGAGGTCGCCGGATATAGCCGACGCATAACGATCGTTGTCGTCAACGAGGAGAACCCTCTTCATTGCCGGCGGTCTGCCGGGTCTGCCCATCAATCTGTCCGCACTCCCGCCGCATCCGGCTGTATTCGAGACATGGACATTACACAAACAGTACAATATACCTGTTACGATTATTCCAACCATCACCCCGGAGACCGGGATGGCGCTCGAGGTCCGGAGGCTCTCGCGGCCCGTCCGGAGGCCGTGTAGGAGATCGAGCCTCTCTCCCGGGATGAGGAAACCTTCCAGGAGGGGCAGATACCAGACGGACGCTGCGGAAGACTGGCGGGTCCGGCGGAGGAGATCCGGGAGGGCGAAGGCGGCCCGAATCTCTCCGAACTTCTGCTCGGATCGAAGAAGCGGCCCTCCACGGCCGGGCTCTACGCCAGGGGTGTCCTGCTTGCGCTGCTGACCGTCTGGAGCTGCCGGTTCATCCTCGAACCGATTGAGGACGGTTACGCCATCCGGTCCTTCATGCACCTCGTGAATCTGCCCTTCCACGAAGGCGGACACGTGGTATTCTCGTTCTTCGGCTCGAGGCTGCTCACCTCCCTGGGCGGCAGCCTCATGCAGCTCATCATCCCGCTGACATGCGCGGCGGTGCTTCTGTTCAGGACCAGGGATCCGTTCGGAGCGGCCCTGGCGGTCTGGTGGCTGGGCGAGAGCTTTGTCGATCTCGCGCCGTACATCGCGGACGCCAGAGCCCTGTCCCTCACTCTCCTGGGCGGCGGAACGGGCGCGACCACACCCTACGGCTTCCACGACTGGAACTTCATACTCAACGAACTGGGCATCCTGTCCCGCGACATGTCGATTGCGTCCGCCGCCCATTTCACGGGGTCTGCATTGATGCTGCTGGCGATAGCCTGGGGTGTCGCCTGGATACTCCGGAACTCGACTCATGCTTCTTGACCTCCGCCGGGCAGGCGCGTAGTTTCGCCAAAACCGCCTGTCGTTCCCGACGGCCGGAGAGGGGAGACGGAATGAAGCTCCAGTTCATCAAGAAATGAACGGCCTCCTCCGTCCGCCTGCCGGGCGCAGGCGGTATCACGCTCCGGTAGAGGAGGCCCGGTCGCCCGGGCCTGTTTTCATCCCGGCATCCGATCGAAGGCGGATCTCCCGCGGTCGCAGTCTCATACCCATTGAAGGATCGCGGATGACCACGACCCTCTCTCCCGACTCTGCCGCCTCCGGAGTGGTCGTCTCCGTCGTGCCGCCGGCGGCGGGCCGGTTACGCGGAAACCTCCCCGTGAGAGGCTCGAGGCGGTCAGCGTGAGGCCTGTCGATGATTTCGAGGAGTTCTTGAAGGGTTCCATGGCCGAACAGGCGTTGGCATGAGTGGACGGAGGCTGCGCCTCCCGTACCGGAAGGAGAGACGATGCAGGATTCAACGACCGACTTCAGGAAGCTCTGGTCCGAGATCGGGGTCGACCTGGACCTCCATGACCAGCTCATGGCGGGCCTGGACAGGGTCTTCACCCATACGCACCTCTGGCAGAAGGACAGGCCGGCCTCGATGTCCCTGTTCGACAAGGCCTTCCACGACAGTCACGCGGGTCGCGTGGCGGAGATAGCCGCCTACAGGGCGAAGGGCGGCAAGTCCGTAGGAACCTTCTGCATCTACGTCCCCGACGAGATCGCCCTCGCGGCCGGAGTTCTGCCCATACCGCTCTGCGGCGGGTCGGGCTGGGCGGTGGACCATGCCGACAGGATGTTCCCGCGCGACATATGCCCGCTCGTCCGCTCCACCTTCGGCATGTCCTTCAGCAACACATGCCCGTACAAGAAGCTGAAGGATTTCGCGGTCGGCGAGACCACGTGCGACGCCAAGAAGAAGGCCTGGGACCTGCTCGGCTTCCTCTCCCTCGAGATTCCCCAGAAGAAGAACATTATCGACAGGCAGCTCTGGCTCTCCGAAGTGGAGAGATTCCGCGGCGAGATGGAGAAGCTTTCGGGCAGGGCGGTCACCGCCGAAGCCCTGGCCTCATCGATCAGGCTCGTGAATAACAAGAGGAGGCTGCTGCAGAGGATCAACGGCTTCAGGAAGCTCGACGAGCCGCCCATAAGCGGGCTCGATGCCCTCCTGGTGTCGCAGGCGGCCCTGAACATGGACGTCGAAGCCTTCAACGCCGCCGCCGGCGTTCTGGTGGCGGAACTAGAGGAGCGCGCATCGAAGGGTGTCAGCGCATACTCCATGCCCGGCCCGAGGGTGCTGTTCGCGGGGAGCCCTTCCCCGATGGGCTTCGCCAAGACCCATTACGTCGTCGAGTCGTCCGGCCTGAGGATAGTGGCCGACGAGTCCTGCACCGGGATGCGCTACTTCAGGGATCTCGTGGACGAAGGTGCATCCTCGCTGGAGGACATGATCTCCGCCATAGCGGACAGGTATTTCTCCATCGACTGCGCCTGCTTCTCGCCCAACATGGAGAGGATGGACAACGTCGCGGCGCTGCTCCCGGAGTACCGGGTGCAGGGCGTGATACACGGCATCCTGCAGTACTGCCACGGCTACGACATCGAAGCGAAGGCTCTGGACAAGGTGCTGTCCGCGGCTGGCGTACCCTCGCTCAAGATCGTGGCCGACTACGGCGAGCAGGACGAGGAGCAGATCAGGGTCAGGGTCGAGGCGTTCAGGGAACTCCTCGCCGTGGGTGGAGGAATCACAACCGGCTGAGTAACGCCTGAGTCCCCTTGACGCCTGAGGCGCACGCCCTGCGCCCCCGGGCGCCTGTCCTCCCTATGTGTTATTCTCTCTGAGGCGGCCCGGCAGACTGCCGGGCCGCCCCTGCAGTCTTATGGACATCCGATGCGCGGATGCCGCCGCACAGGAGGCGGGCGGTGAACAACGTCGTCCT
Source organism: Candidatus Fermentibacter danicus (assembly GCA_001618605.1). GTDB lineage: Bacteria > Fermentibacterota > Fermentibacteria > Fermentibacterales > Fermentibacteraceae > Fermentibacter > Fermentibacter danicus. The sequence goes on along the minus strand of LKHC01000105.1, from coordinate 17,627 downwards.
GCTGGGCCTGGTCAGCTTCTTCGCCGACCTGAGCACCGAGATGGTCTATCCTCTGATACCCCTTTACCTGACTTCCGCCTTCGGCGCTACGCCGGCCGTGGTCGGCCTGATCGAAGGCATAGCCGAGAGCCTGGCCGGCCTACTGAAGGTTTTCAGCGGCTACCTGGCGGATCGCTACCGGCGGAAGAAGCCTCTGGCCTTCGCCGGCTACGCCGCAGGACTCGTCTACAAGGCCGGCCTGCTCCTTGCGGGCTCCTGGGCCGGCGTACTTGCCGCAAGGGTGGTCGACAGGGTGGGGAAGGGCGTCAGGACCTCACCACGCGATGTCCTCGTCAGCGAGAGTGCAGCCCCCGGAAAGCTCGGCCTTTCCTTCGGGCTCCACAAGGCTCTCGACATGGCCGGTTCGACCCTCGGCATCCTGGCTGCATTCCTCCTCATGCGCTCCCCGACCGGGGACTACGATTACAGGAGGCTCTTCCTGCTCTCGTGCATTCCCGCCGCCGCCTCGCTGGTCATGTTCGCCTTCATCAGGGAGACCGGGACGCGGGTCGCCCCGGGAAGACCCCAGCGCGTCACCGTGGGTCTGCGGTCGCTCGATTACAGGCTGAGGCTCTATCTGACAGTGGTGTTCCTGTTCACGCTGGGCAACTCCTCGAACGCATTCCTGCTGCTGCGGGCCTCGGATGCCGGTTTCGAGACGTCTTCAGTGATACTTCTCTATCTCCTCTACAACGGGGTTTCCTCGCTCCTCGCGCTGCCGCTGGGGAAGTGGTCCGACCGCACGGGCCGGAAGCGTATGCTGGTCGCGGGATATGTCGTGTTCACGGTCGCATACGCCGGATTCGCATGGGCAGGCAGCAGGCTGGTAGTCGCTTCCGCCTTCGTCGTCTACGGCGTCTTCACCGCCATGACCGCGGGCGTGGAGCGGGCCTACATCTCGGAAATCGCGCCCTCCGAGCTGAAGGGTACGATGCTGGGTCTACACTCGACGCTCGTCGGCGTCGCCCTGTTCCCTGCGAGCCTCATCGCCGGCTTCCTCTGGAGCAGGTTCGGGCCGGAGGTCACTTTCTCGTTCGGGGCCGCCCTGTCTCTGGCGGCTGCGCTTCTCCTGGCCTTCAGGCTGCCGACTGCGTCGGTCGGTACTTCGGTGCCCCGAGGCGCATGAGCGGGGGCATGCGGTCCTGATAGGTTCAGGCGGGCTCCCCATGCCGTCTCCGCACTCGACCATGCCCGTAGGAGCCTTCCAGCGGACGAAGCCGGTCTCGTGGCCGGTCCGATTCGCCTCGTGCGTTCGGGATTTCAGCTCCTGGTTCTCGACCTGCTCTGCAGCTCCTTCAGGATGATTTTGGAGACCTGTGCCGGCACGGGTTCATACCGCTCGAAGCGCATCGTGAACGAAGCCCGGCCCTGGCTGATGTTGCGCAGCTCCGTGGCGTAGCCGAACAGCTCGGCCAGCGGGATGAGCGCTCTCAGAACCTGCGCGTTGCTCTGCCTGCCCATCGAGGTTATCCCGCCGCGCTTGCTGTACACGGTTCCGGCCACGGGGCCGGAGTATTCCTCCGGCGTGGTCACTGTCACGTCCATGAGGGGTTCGAGCAGTTGAGGCCCGGCCTTCATGAAGGCCCGCCTGAATCCCTCGGATGCGCATCTCCTGAAGGCCATGTCGGAGGAGTCGACCTCGTGGAAGGAACCGTCCAGGAGTATCGCCCTCACTCCGATGACGGGATGGTCGGCGAGCGCCCCCCGCTCCATCGCGTCGGCTATGCCCTTCTCCACGGAGGGGATGTACTCCCGGGGGATGCTTCCTCCCTGGACCCTGTTCTCGAACTCGAACCCGTGTCTTGAAGCAAGGGGCTCCAGTCTCATCACGATGTGTGCGAACTGGCCCCTGCCTCCGGTCTGCTTGACCAGTCTCTCGTCGATCTCGACAGGGGTGGTGATCGTTTCGCGGTACGCGACTCTGGGCGCCGAGGTGGCCACGTCGAGGGCGAACTCCCTCTTCAGCCTCTCGACGAGTATCTCCAGGTGAAGCTCGCCCATGCCGGAGATGATCGTCTCGGATGTGTCACTGTCCATTGCCACGGTGAAGGTCGGATCCTCGTCCGCCAGCTTGGACAGGGCTTCGGCGAGGCGTTCCCGGTCCGAGACCCTGCCGGGGGCCACGGCCATGCTCAGGACGGGAGTCGAGAAGTCCATGGAGTGCAGAATCAATGGGTTTTCGCGGATGCAGAGGGTGTCGCCGGTGCTCGTCTCCGACAGGCCGATCACGGCGCCGATCTCTCCCGTGAAGAGAGCGTCTATGTTCTCCCGCTTGTCCGCGTGCATCCGCAGTATCCTGCCGGCGCGCTGCATGCAGTCCTTCGTGGAGTTGTACACGTTCGAACCGGCCTGCAGCGAACCCGAATAGACCCTCACGTAGACCAGTTTCCCGACGTGCCTGTCCGTTACGACCTTGAAGGCCAGAGCGGACATCGTCTCGTCGTCGTCCGGCCTGCGCTCCTCGACGGAGCCTCCGGGCCCCCGTCCTTCCACGGGCGGCAGGTCCGAAGGGCAGGGAAGGTAGTCCACCAGGGCGTCGAGGAGGCGCTGAACCCCGATGTTCCTGTAGGCGCTGCCGCAGAGGACGGGACAGATCGTGCCCGCACGGGTGGCCTTCCGCAGCGCCGCCGTCAGCTCTTCGCCCGTGATTTCCTCCCCGGCGAAGAACTTGTCGAACAGGTGCTCGTCCACTTCGCTCGCATGCTCCACGAGGGATGAGCGCCATCGTTCGTAGTCGGGTATCATCTCCGCGGGGACGGGCTCCTCGCGCCATGTGAGGCCGGAATCCTCCCGGCTGTAGTAGACTGCGCAACCCTTCACGAGATCGACGATTCCCCGGAAGGAGTCCTCGTGTCCTATCGGGATCACGACGGGCACGGCATTGGCCCCGAGTTCCCCGCGGATCGCCCGGACAACGCCGTAGAAGTCCGCCCCGAGGCGGTCCATCTTGTTCACGAAAGCGATTCTGGGGACTGAGTACTTCTCGGCCTGTCTCCAGACGGTCTCCGACTGGGGCTGAACGCCGCCTGCCGCGCAGAAGAGAGCCACGGCTCCGTCAAGGATTCTGAGGCTGCGCTCAACCTCCACCGTGAAGTCCACGTGGCCGGGGGTGTCGATCAGGTTCACCATGTGACCGCGCCACACGAATGTGGTGGCCGCGCTGGTTATGGTGATGCCGCGCTCCTGCTCCTGGTCCATCCAGTCCATGACCGCCCTGCCGTCATGAACCTCGCCGAGACGGTGGGTCTTGCCCGTAAAAAAGAGCATGCGCTCCGACACCGTGGTCTTCCCGGCGTCGATATGCGCCATTATTCCGATGTTCCGCAGGTTTCCCGGCGGGAACTCCCTTTTCAAGCCATCCTCCATGGATCTGCACTGGATGTGCCTCAGCGCCCGGGTGGAAAGGCCGCAATATAGACAACCCCCCTCCCCGCAATCAACCGGTGTCACCGGACTCGGGTCTTAATCGTTCCATAATACAAACTGTACATTATCCCCCGATGATGCGGGATGATGGAGTGCAACGGAGCGGCTGCCATTCCGCCTACTTGCGCGTTCAGGACCGGCGTGCGATACAATGTGCCGGATCCGGGATGACATGGAGGGATGATGGACCGGACGGTGCAGAGGCGCCTGATCGCTGTAGTCGATGACGAGAGGGACATACTCGACCTCGTCGATCTGCACCTGAGACGCGCCGGTTTCGAGACGGCGCTGTTCGAGCGGTCGAAGCCCTTTCTCGATTCCGTCTCTACAGACATCCCCGACCTGCTCGTGCTCGACCTGATGCTTCCGGACATACCGGGGCGCGAGGTACTCGACATCCTTCGGAAGAGCCAGAGGCTCGCCCTGATTCCCGTCATCGTCCTCACGGCCCTCGGTTCCGAGCAGGACAGGATAGCCGGTCTGGATGCCGGCGCCGACGACTATCTCGCCAAGCCGTTCTCGCCGGCGGAACTCGTTGCGCGGGTGCGAGCCGTCCTGAGGAGGACGCTTCCGGGCGACGGCGGCGGCGTCTTCGAGGTCGGCCCCCTGAAGATCGACCTCGACAGGTTCGAAGCCTCCGTCGACGGGTTGGCGGTGAATCTGACCGCAACCGAGTTCAGGCTGCTCGGCATAATGGCCGGAGGCAAGGGCCGGGTGTTCACCCGCGAGAAGCTCCTCAACCTCCTCTGGGACGGCGAGAAGCTCGTATATGACAGAACCGTCGATGTTCACATCACCAACTTGAGGGCCAAGCTGGGTAAGGCCGGGAGTCTGGTAAGAAGCATCCGTGGCGTCGGATACGCCCTGAGGCAGGAATGAGACATTCCCTTCTTTCGACCTCGCTCCGCGGATANNNCCGGTGCTGGTGGACCTCGCTCTCGCCGACCTGTCGAGGGCAGCCGTTTCAACCCGGGAAGCCCTCTCGGGAGCCGTGCTGTCCGGCGATCTCCTTCGCGCAGATTCGATAGCCTCCGTGATCGACAGGGAGACCGGGATGAGAGTGACCCTGATCTCTCCGGACGGCGGAATACTGCTCGATACCCGCGTCGACCCGGACTCGATGGAGGGCCACAGGACGCGCACCGAAGTGATATCGGCCCTCAAGAGCGGTTCCGGAACGGCTGTAAGGAGCAGTTCCACTCTCGCGGCGGACATGCTCTATGCCGCCTCAACCATGGAGAGCAACGGCGCTCTCGTCGCCGTGGTCCGCGTCAGCATCCCGTTCCGCCACCTCGAAGGCCTTATGTCGGGCATCGGCATCAGGACTGCCGTGCTTGCGGCCGTCGCAGTGGCGCTGTCCGCCATCCTGGCCTGGATCTACTCGCGTTCCGTCGCCAGGCAGGTTCGCAGGCTCGCCGACTGCTTCAGCAGGATGAAGGCCGGGGATTTCGGCGTCAGGGCCGGGCCCTCGCGAATCACAGAACTCGACATCCTGGCCGGAGGCTTCAACGAGGCGGCAGCGACCACGGGGAAGCTCGTGGACGATCTGTCCGAGCGCACCTCCCAGTTCCACGCCATCCTCGAGTCTGCCGCCGGGCCCATAGCCGTTCTTGACGGAACAGGCCGTTTCGTTTACGCCAACGCAGCCTTCAGGGCGCTGGGGGCGGTGGATTCGATGGCAGGCTGCGATTACAGGGAGGTCATCTCCGATCCTGAACTCATGACTGCTCTCGGAGCGGCCATGGGTTCGCGGGGATCGGGCTGCGGCAGGATAGCAGAGGGCAGCAGGACCTGGGCCTATTCCTTCACCGGGGTGTCCGGGCAGGACCAGATAGTCTTCAGCCTGGCGGACATCACCGAGATGGCCAACCTTGCCGCGACCAAGCGCGACTTCGCCGTCAACGTGGCGCACGAGCTGCGGACGCCCCTCACCGCCATCAAGGGCTTCGCGGAGACACTGGCCGAGCGTGCGGAGGGAGAGGATGCGAAGTTCGTCGAGACCATCCTCCGCAACACGGAGCGGCTTATCAGCCTGGTGCGCGACGTGCAGACGCTCGCCCAGCTCGAGAACCCCGTTTCCGAGCCCGAAGTCCGGCCTGTCGACCTTAACAGCCTGATAGCAACCATACTCGAGCTGTTCCGGCCGGCCGCGTCGAAGAAGGGGCTCGACCTGCTCTTCGAGCCGGCAGAAGTCGCCCCCGTCGCCGGCGATTCGTTCAGGCTCGAACAGGTTCTGGTCAATCTCCTGGACAACGCCGTCAAGTACACCGACAAGGGCGCGGTGAAGATTTCGCTCCGCGAGGAGGAGGGAATGGCCGCCGTCGAGATCTCGGATACCGGCCAGGGCATTCCGGCTGGAGAGATCCCGCGTCTCTGCGAGCGATTCTATGTCGTGGACAAGTCGCGATCCCGGAGTCTGGGCGGCACGGGCCTGGGCCTGGCCATTGTCAAGCACATCCTGATGCTGCACGGCGGGTCGCTCGAGATAAAAAGCGAGACTGGACGCGGATCCGTATTCACGATCCGACTCCCTCTCTTCAGGGATTCCCGATCGTCCTAACCAAATCTTAATCCTGTCCGAACAGATTCCTCACAGGTGAAACCGATACTCCCGCGCAGAGAAGGTGGTTCGGCGCATGGCTGGCGGATGACCATGCCCATGCGGCGGCCTGATAGAGGGAGCGCACAAATGCACGGAAGAATTGCGTTTCTCGGATGCCTCATACTGGCAGCCGGGCTGATCTTCGCCACGGACGCCGGAGCTGACGGTGTATACGGAGACTACATCATCGACTATACCTACATCGCCGGTCATCACCTCGACGGCGCCCTGGCTCCCGACTCCAGCGAGATGGACATCGCGGGCTGGAACGGATTCGGCATACGCAGAGCCAGAATAGGTTTCAAGAGGAGCCTCACCCCCGAACTCTCGATGGACTTCCGCCTCGAGGCCGGCCAGCCGGACTGGATGTCCTCGCTCGGTTACGACGGCAAGTCCGCCGGAACCGCGACCCCCTTCGTGAAGGATGCCTTTCTCAGCTATGCGGTTACCCCCGAGCTGACGGTCAGGGGCGGGCTTCAGGCCAATCCCATGAACACCAACGCCGAGGCTGTATGGGGCTACAGGTCGATCGAGAAGCTTGTGACCGACCTTCATTCCTTCGATTCCAGCCGCGACCTCGGCATTTCCCTGATCGGCCGTTTCGACGACTTCTACTTCACCGGTCTGGTCGGCAACGGCCAGGGTGACAAGAGCGAGACCTACAAGGGCAAGGAAGTCTTCCTGATCGCCGGCTACATGCCTATCACCAACATGTACGTCGAGGGCGGGGTAGCCTACGAAGCCGAGGCGGAGGGACAGACCCACACCACCATCCAGGGCCTCGTGGGATACAGAGGTTCCGCTTTCCACGGCGGCATCCAGTATGCGTCCTTCAGCAGGAGCTTCGACGGAGACGCAGATGATCTCGACATCGGGGCCATCTCCGTATTCGCCGGCGTTCCCGTATCCCCGAAGGTAGAGATCGTCGCCAGGTACGACAGGGTCGACGAAGATCCCACCGCCAACAAAATCAGTGGCATCCACATGGCCAACTACGCACCGACGAACACGATCATCGGAGGCGTAGCCTTCACTCCCGCGCCGAACTTCCAGATCATCCCCAACATCGAGTACGTGTCCTACGGAACGCCTGAAGATGACGGCGTTGAGACGCCGGATTCCGACACCTTCGTCAGGCTCACTCTGTGGAACAAGTGGTAGAACAGGAGGAACCGATGAGCATGAAGACAAGGGCTCTGATTCTGGTCTCCATGGCAGCTCTGCTGTTTACGGGCTGCGGGCGTCCAGGATCGGGAACGGATCAGAACGCGGCTGACGCCGATACGCTGAGCGGGGAGATCACTGTGGTCGGCTCCACCACGGTTCAGCCGGTGGCCGAAGTACTGGCGGGCGCATTCGAGGCTCTGCATCCCGGCTGCATCATAACAGTGCAGGGCGGGGGCAGCAGCGTCGGCGTCACTTCCGCCGCGCAGGGCACCGCCGACATAGGCAGCGTGTCCCGCGACATCGCAGCCGACGAGTTCCAGCAGTATCCCGGCCTCGTGGTCTACACCATCGCACGCGACGGCATAGCTGTCGTTTCCGACCCCGGTATCTCCGTCGACGGCCTCACCCTCGACCAGGTCCGCGGGATATTTTCGGGCGAGGTGTCGAACTGGTCGTCCGTGGGCGGACCAGACATGCCCATAGTGGTCGTCTCCCGCGAAGAGGGCTCCGGCACCCGTGGCGCCTTCGAGGAACTGGTACTCGGAGACGAAGTCCAGATTACCTCCGGCGCAATCCTCCAGTCGTCCAACGGCGCCATCCTGACAACCGTATCCGGCACTCCAGGCTCCATCGGATACCTGTCGTTCGGCTATCTCGACCCGAGCGTGAAGGCACTCTCCATCGACGGAACCGCCCCTACGCCGGAGAATGCGGCGAACGGTTCCTATGCAGCGGTCAGGCCCTTGAATCTCGTCACGAACGGCGATCCTGACGGACTCGCCAGAGCCTGGATCGACTTCATCTACAGCGCCGACGGTCAGGCGATCGTCGTCGAGCAGGGCTACCTCTCCGTCAACTGACGGCTGGAAGGAACAACCTCATATGAACAGAACAATGGCTTGCCTGACCGCAATGGCTCTCTGCATCTGCAGTCTCGCCTTTGCGGAAAAGATAACGGTTGCGGGCTCGACCACCGTGCAGCCCCTTGCCGAGAAGCTGGCGCTTGCGTACGAGTCCGTCGCCCCTGGCGTGACCGTAGAAATAACGGGCGGCGGTTCGAGCGTCGGCGTGACATCCGTCGGTAATGGATCAGTGGATCTCGGCGCCTGCTCCAGGGACGTCACCCAGGCCGAGTTCGAAAGATTCCCCGGCCTCGAGGCCCTCTGCATCGCCCGTGACGGCATCGCGATCATTGTCGGCCCCGAAGTTTCCGTGACCAACCTCAGCAAGAGCCAGGTGAGGGATATCTTCACGGGTGACATCTCCAACTGGTCCGAGGTCGGAGGGCCGGATGAGGCCATCGTGCTCGTCTCGAGGGAGGAGGGGTCCGGCACGCGTTCGGCTTTCGAGAACATAGTGCTGGCCGATGCCGCCCTCATCTCCGGCGCCGCGGTGCTCCAGCCCTCCAACGGAGCGGTTGTGACCACGGTTTCGACCACGCCGTACTCCATCGGCTACGTCTCCTTCGGATATCTGAACGAGTCGGTCACCGCCCTGTCGGTGAACGGTGTCGCGGCAACCGTCGAGAATGCGCAGGCGGCCAGGTACCCCATCGTCCGCCCGCTTCTGCTGGTCGCTGCGGGAGACGCCTCGCCGCTGGTCCAGGGATGGCTGGACTTCATCATGAGTCCCGCCGGGCAGAGCATCGTCGAGGCCGAGGGCTACCTGCCCGTCGGACCCGTCGAGTAAGCTAGTCTGGGGAAGGCCGGCATGACCCGCAAGGGAATAATCGACGAGGCGATGCGCGTGGTGCTGCTATGCGCAGGCCTGGCTTCGCTTTCGATCGTCGTGCTGATAGGACTCTTCATCCTTCGCGAGTCCCTGCCGGCCTTCCACGAGATCGGGGTCTGGAATCTGCTTTCCGGAAAGGAATGGAGACCGGGCCAGGGGCAGTTCGGACTGCTCCCGATGATAGCCGGGTCGGGGCTCGTTACCTTGGGCGCCATATGCCTGGGCCTGCCCCTGGCCCTCTGCTGCGGAATCTTCCTGGCGGAGATCGCCCCGACATGGATCCGCGTGGTGGTCAGGCCGTCGATCGAGCTGCTGGCCGGGATACCGTCGGTCGTCTACGGCCTGTTCGGTCTGGTCGTGCTGGTTCCCGCCGTCAGGCAGATCGACTATCCCGGGAATGCCGGCTTCGGGCTGCTCTCCGCGTCGATCGTCCTTGCAGTGATGATCCTGCCGACGATAGCCAGCGTTTCCGAGGTCGCGATACGCTCGGTCCCCGACGAATACAGGCAGGGAGCGCTGGCTCTGGGGTCCACGCGCTGGGAGATGATCCGAAGGGTCGTGCTCCCGGCGGCGCGTTCGGGGATTCTCTCCGCTGTCGTGCTCGGGCTCGGACGGGCCCTGGGCGAGACGATCGCGATGATCATGGTGATAGGGAACTCCGTGATGATGCCGACCACGATGGGCGGGCCTCTGCCTGGGATCTTCCTGAGCCGCGCCAGGACGCTGACCGGCAACATCGCCGTGGAGATGAGCTATGCCACCGGGCTGCACTCCAGCGCGCTCTTCGCGACGGGGGTCGTTCTCTTCGTATTGATAATGATCGTGAACTCCGCCGCACGGGCGCTGATGTCCAGAAACGTGCGGGGAGGTCGTCCGTGACGGCCGGCGGAGCCCGGAGGACGGCCTGGCAGAACTGCGTGTTCGCCCTTTTCTGGCTCTCCGGGATCACGGCGATGGCGGTCATGCTCGCCGTGGTGGGATACGTCATGGTGAAGGGCATTCCGGAGTTTTCGATCGACTTCTTCACCACCTCGCCGCGCGGGGGCCTCTCCGGCGAGGGCGGGATCGCTTCGACGATCGTCACGACAGCATATCTCGTGGTCATGACAATGGCGATCGCAGCGCCCCTGGGAACGGCCGCCGGCATATACCTGGTCGAATACGCGGGCAACTCGCGGAACCGGGTGGCCACCGCATTCCTCAAGCTCTCCCGCTTCGGGATAGAAACGCTTGCAGGGGTGCCTTCGATCATCTTCGGCCTCTTCGGCTACGCCCTCTTCGTCACGGCCATGCACTTCGGCTTTTCCCTCCTCTCGGCCGCGCTGGCCGGAGCGTGTCTGGTTCTGCCCGTTGTCGTCCGGACGGCGGAAGAGGCGTTCAAGTCGGTTCCCGACGCGTACAGGGAGGCGTCCCTCTCGCTGGGCGCAACCCGCTGGGAGACGATCTGGAAGGTCGTGCTCCCCTCCGCGACGCCGGGTCTGACGACAGGCATCATCCTGGGCGTGGGCAGGATCCTCAGCGAAACCGCGGTCTTCTACGTGACGCTCGGAGGGAGCTGCAGGACGCCGACCTCCATCTTTTCGTCCGGCCGTACCATGGCTCTCCATGTGTACTACCTGGCGATGGAGACGAGGGCTTTCGACAAGGCCATGGCCACGGGCGCAGTGCTCGTCATCCTGATCATATTCGTGAACCTCGCGATAAACGCCGTATCGAAGCGCCTTTCGGCCGGCGGCAATAGGAGCTGAGTGAATGGGAACGGATGCACCGGAGGCCCGTCTCAGGACAGTTGACTACAGCCTCTTCTACGGATCCTTCAGAGCCCTGCGGGACATAACGATCGACATCCCTGAGAACTCGATCACCGCGATCATCGGTCCCTCCGGCTGCGGGAAGAGCACGTTCCTGCGCAGCTTCAACCGCATGAACGAGCTGATACCCGGCGTCACTGTGACCGGGAAGGTTCTCCTGGACGGAGAGGACATCTTTCACCAGAATGTAGTGGCGCTCCGCAGGAGGGTCGGGATGGTGTTCCAGCGGCCCAATCCCTTCCCCAAGTCGATTTTCGACAACGTATCCTACGGGCCCAGGATCCACGGCATCAGGGACAGGGGAACACTGGCTGCAATAGTCGAACGGAGCCTGAGAGACGCCGCCATCTGGGAAGAGGTGAAGGACGATCTCCAGAAATCCGCCCTCGCGCTCTCGGGTGGGCAGCAGCAGAGGTTGTGCATTGCAAGGGCGCTGGCCGTCGAACCCGAGGTAATACTCATGGACGAGCCCGCCTCGGCGCTCGATCCCGTGGCGACGATGCGGATAGAAGAGCTGATGCAGTCCCTCAAGCAGAAATACACCATCGTGATAGTCACGCACAACATGCAGCAGGCTGCAAGGGTGTCCGACTACACGGCCTTCATGATGACGGACGAGGAAAGGGCGGGCAATCTCGTCGAGTTCGGGGCGACGAAGAAGATCTTCACGACCCCGGCTGACCGGCGCACGGAAGACTACATCTCCGGGCGCTTCGGATGACAGGAGAGGCATGTACAGGGACAATCTGGAGAAAGGAATACTGGAGCTGCGCGGGGAGGTCGTAGAGATGTCCGGCCGTGCGGGCCGGGCCATGCGTGGAGCGGTTGATGTCCTTTCGTCCCGGGATGAAGCCGCCGCAAACAGGCTTGTCGATGCCGACGAAGAGATAAACACGATGAGGTACGGCATCGAAGAGAAGTGCATGTCGATCATCGCTACGCAGCAGCCCGTCGCCGGCGACCTCAGGGCGCTCCTGTCCATCCTGGAGATTGCCACCGAGATCGAGCGGATAGCAGACTACGCCAAGGGTATCGCCCGGATCAGCCTGGCAATAGGGGAGAAGGCTCTCTCGCATCCCCTCGTGGCGATACCGATCATGGCCGAGAAGGTTCTCGCCATGCTCGAGGATTCAATGAAGGCGCTTGTATCCGGCTCGGAGGAGATGGCCCGGGAGGTGGCCGCGCAGGACTCCGCCATCGACCTCCTGAACGAGACGATCCAGCGCGAGATAATGACCTTCGTGATGGAGGACCACAGAGGTATAGCCGAAGCCATCCGCCTGAGCTGGATCGCCCATAACCTCGAGCGGGCCGGCGACAGGATCGTGAACATCTGCGAGCGTATCTCCTTTACCGCTACCGGCGAACTCCGCGAACTGGACTGACCCTCTCCCCATCCCCGGCTTGAGACTTCAATACCGCGGTGCGATATTGATCTCCAGTCCGGCGGCCATCATGGGAGAGCGCAAGTGAAGGTTTCCATCTGGAAGGCGACATCCGGCCTGGGCCTGTCCGCAAGGCTCCATCTCTGGGTCCGCACCCGGATCGTGCCCTGGGGCAGGGTGGTGGAGGCCTTCGATCCGGCTGGCAGATCGCTGCTCGACGTCGGCTGCGGGCACGGGCTGCTGGCGTTCCTCCTCGCCGGGCGCGGATACACCGGTGCCTACACAGGCATCGACATAGATCCCAGAAAGACGAAGGCTGCACGGGCATGGCTGGGAACACGGCCATACACGGTCTTTTCAGACAGCCCCCTGGATTCGTTCGAGCCGGCCTCCTTCGATCAGATAGCCGTAATGGACGTCCTGTACCTCCTGCCGAGGGCCGCCCGGGGCGGGTTCGTGTCCCGCGCAGCGGAGCTTCTCGAACCCGGTGGCGCACTGGTGGCCCTTACCAGCGGCGGGGGCCCGGCCTGGAAGCGCAGGATGGACAGGATTCAGGAGAACCTCGCGGTCAGCCTGGGGATAACCAGGGGGGAGACGGTCGAGCCGTGCGACGGCCGGGAGATCGCCGGCCACTTCTCCGATTCGGGCCTCGGGAATGTACGCTCCGTCTATGTCGGCAGGGGCTACTCGCACGGATTCGACCTGGTCGTAGGCTTCAGAACCGCCGGATCCGGTGAGTCGCCGAGGCGCTGAGACAATTCGTGAACTGCACGGCTTGCGGGAAGCCATGACGGCGTGGTGACTTCAGACTGCTGACCAATGCTCCGACAGATCTCCTGAAGAGCCATACAGCGGAATCCTTTCCGAGAGTATCCGTTTCATGCGGATCGGATTAGTCATGGCGGCCTTCTCGATCAGGTCAACGCGGCATCCGAGCATCTCTTCCAGCTCGATGCGCATGGTCATCATGTCCAGATAGCTGATGCCGGAGCCATCCTCGAACTCGATCAGCAGGTCGATGTCGCTGTTTTCCCCGGCATCTCCGCGCGCCCGTGAGCCGAACACGGAGAGTGTCTTCACCTTGTTGCGCCTGCAGAATGCCTGCAAGTCGCCGAGTTTCGAACCCGGGAATCCTAACATCATGCCCACCTCGTCCACATTATGTACCGGAAAAGGCGAAGAGTCATCCTTCGGGGGTTAATTCAGGACCCGGAGGTTAGGAAAGGTTTCAGCATGTTCACATTCCGTGAACACGGAACACAAATTGAACATGCCGTAATCAAAAGGGAAAACTACAGTCCCGTGTTTCGAACCTCAGTATCTCTAGTGCCCAAAGAATGAGAACTATAGTCCGTGGACTGATAGTCCGCAGACCTAACATTTTTGTTTCATGGAGAAGAAAGAGCTGATAGATTTAGGGAGACGCATAAGGGAAAGACGACAGGAACTTGGTTTCACCCAAGAGGAGTTCTCCTCAAAATCCGGAATCGATCGATCATACTTAGGTGGTGTTGAGCGCGGCGAGCGTAATATAACAATCATAATGCTCTGTAGAATATGTGTTTGTCTAAACTGCGACATCCCGTCATTGACTAACGGAATCCCCGGTAAATAGCTGTGAAGTGGCTTCGAACCATTATTATCATTAATAAAGGAGGTATTGTCTCTTCCGAGGACTGGCAAAAGATACACACTAGTTATGTAAGATCAATACAAAGCATTGATTTCCCGAAAGGTTCTGGTAAGCTGCTGCTTCGTCGCAAGGAAAAACGCGAAGATGGGCAATGGAATCGGAACGGAGTCGGATATTTAAGGAAACGGTTTCTCGAACACATGGTTAAAAATGAAGAATGGAAAGCAGAAGCTGGGTTTACGAAAGAAATACGCCAGAATCAAGTGGAGTTTTGCCTATATCCGAGTCTCGAACCACATCAAGAGCCTATCAAAGCTACTTTTGGCGATTTCGACTTCCTAACAGAAGCACCCGATGGAACGAGAGTGGCTATAGAATGGGAAACAGGCAACATTTCCTCATCTCATAGAAGCATGAATAAGTTGTCTATCGCTTTGAGTTCGGGAGTTGTGAATGCAGGAGTTCTCATTGTCCCAAGTCGCGATCTTTATGAACACCTCACAGATCGCGTTGGAAATATTAGCGAACTCTCAAGCTACCTTTCACTTTGGAAGGCAACTGGGGAAGGAATTGAGCGTGGTCTTCTTGCTATAAGTGTCGTTGAGCAAGATGAGCTAACGAGCGCGTCAGATCATCCATATCTCCATGTAGGAACTGATGGGAGAGCCAAGGAGGGGCGAGTTAAGAGGAAGTAAACAGATCATTCTGGTTATCAGCTTCTTTGTTGCATGTGCAGATTTCAGAATCGTTAGATAACCTGTAGTGGCTTGATAAGGGATTGCCTGCCTTCTTCCTCCTTTGAAGATCCTGTTCAGTGAATAGGACATTCTTGCGGGTCCTGATCTGAGATAAGTGTAATCTGTCGGCATCGAGTGAATCGAATCTCTGTAGAATTGCCGAGCAGTCTAGTTCACACCCGACCCATCTTCGTCCAGTCAGTTCAGCAGCCACAAAGGTGGTTCCTGATCCACCAAATGGATCTAAAACAAGGCTTTCCGGGTCACTTGCCATTGAGACTATTCTATCCAGCAGTTTAAGCGACAAAGCATTAGCATCACGCTTTTTATACTTGGCATGTCTTACAGGGGGAATGTCAGTCCAGACATCAGACAAGTTTACCCCTTTGGGGTTCATCTTATTCTTGTAACCTCCATAATCGCGAAGTTCTCCACCGCAGCGCCTACAGCATGGGACCGGAAGGCGATCTGGATGAAAGATTAGTGGCCGGGATCCCTTTACAAAGTAGAGAAGAGAATAATGGGACGGATACAGTCGACCTGAGATCGGTAGGGAATACTTGATATCGACAGCAATCCAGTGCCTGAGAGTAAGGCGTTCTGCAAGAAAAGCCCCTAGCAGTAAGTTCCATTTGGGTAGGTTCCACAGAAAGAGTGAACCTCCTGGTTTGAGCACTCTTATCATGCCATCGAGCCAAGATTTGCACCATGAGAGATAGTCCTGTTGAGCCAAGGAATCATTGATGTCAGAGCTGTACTGCTTCCCAAGATTGAATGGTGGGTCAGCGAAAGCTAGATCCACCGATTCTGGTTCAAGAGCTGCAAGTACAGCAAGACAATCCTGCTGATACAATCTGCCCAATGGAGTTTCAAGAATGGGTATCATAGTCATCAGTATATCATCAACCATCTTCTCATGCAATGCCCTCTGCCTATTCCTTAATGCTCTATGTCTTAACACTTAGTTTGTAGGCAGGCAACCCGTTACTACGAGTTTTAATGATATTTGACGCTTTACTTGCGTACTTAAGATATAAAAAATCCGTTGCTAGATCTTCGTCAACACTCTACATTGAGAGTGGGAATCTACGATCCTGAGAAGGAGTGAACTCTTCTTGAGCACAACTGGTCCTACATACTGAAAGCAGTGCGACATTTGCCCGTGAAGAATGGTAGCACCTTACGACTCAGCTTCCCAACTATATGATGTCAGCCTACCTTTATCTTCCTCACAAATCAGGCTGACGATGATTCATCTCCTAAGGGCTTGGTTCAATATACCCACGATGAAAGCCTGAAGCATTTCGGCATCTTCTCTTGAGGAGTCAACGACTTCACGAAGTTGACCATTGCGATCCATTGTGTGGACCAGTTTTGAGCAAAAGTTGAAAAGTGCATTAACGGCCTTTATGATACATTCAGCAGCATCCTCAGCTAAACCACTGTGTATGAGAGCATCTTTAAAGTCATCGTCCCGTGCTATCTCAAGGAAAGCTCTTGCCTCTGGTAAGGCACCGTTCCAATCGCACCTGGCTATCTTCTCGCTCAACCGAGGAATAATGCTGATACAGCGCAGAAGCACTTCTGGCAACTGGTTGCATTCACTAACCTCATGTTGATCAGGAATGAAGATCTCAATCAGTACTCTCCGTCCAAGACCGAAGACCTTAGAGAACTCCTGCGCCCAATCGCTAGCGGATATTCGTATTTGCGCGTTGCCTTCTCTCATATCAATTTCGGCCAAGCCGCGATCATTATCGAAGCTTGCAAGGGTGATGCTGGAGTAATCATTTTCTCCAGCAATCGTTAAGAACACTTGGGGCGCAATTCCTGCCTGCTTTGTACCTGTGAGTTTGTTGATTTGCAGAGCCTTGGCTGTACAGGTTAGAATTCTTGCCCTCATACTGCAGTTAATGACAACATCTCTCAGTGGGTTTACGTCTCGAAGCCTTTCGAGCCTCTGGATGGACGCACAACTGAGACGAAGTGTTGCCTGAATAGGGAATTCAACAGAAGCCCCCTGATGGTTCACAAGTAGATTAAACCTACGCGATCGATGCGGCATCGAGACTTGCCAAATGAGATTCCCGATCTTCGCACCATCAGAGCAGTAGGCTTCCCCAGTGAAATCCAGAAGAAACGAGTTATTTTCCACTCCAAGCAAGGCGAAGTCGATCGTTAACTCTGGATCAGTCGATAGAGTTGTGGGCCTAACATTATCGATTCTAACCATTTATAGCCCTCCGTTGTATTGTTTAGAACATGATAATTGCAAACAGCATAACTCCTTAATTTACATTCCAACGGAAGGAGCTTTTAAGGCTTCATCCGGTTCTTATAGCTAATGTTTCTGTCATTCTGCTGAACATCTTGTACGTGTGTTCAAATGTGTTCCATGTTCACAGACTGTGAACATGCTGAAATAATGAACACCGCGCCATGGGAATATCAGCAAAGCTTTTGCTGATATGAGGATTACAATGGCACGGTCGATGTCGGACCATGCCTGCTGAATGTCGAACACGAGGATCGACCCGGTTCCGGGTTGGAGGATGACAAGTCCGCATTCGGGAAAATAGTCGATGGCCGATGCTTAGAAGACAGGCAATACATAGCTGTCCAGGTAGTTGCCCTCCCTTTTATATCGATCTACGACAGAAACAGGGCAGAGGCTGTTGTAGTGGTCTGTATCGCCGCCATCAGCGGAGATTCCAGTCAGTCTGGTGTTCAACATCCCCTCCGGCCCGACGAAGGGTTTCCAGTAGAAGAGCAGCGGCCCCTGTTCACGGCTCTGAGGAGATGAACTAATTCGGGAACACCCGGCACTTGCATCGATGGCTTATTTTGACGTAAACTCAATTTATCCGGGTATATTTCTGTAAGGTTCGACGAAATCGATCTGTTCAGAGAGGGGTGGGTATGAACAGAACTCATGTAGCTATGCTTCTCGTGATTGCCTCTGTGGCCTTTGCCGGCCGGAATGCGTCGCTTGCGACGGTACTGACGCCTGACGGAAGAATCATGGAGGGTGCGTCGGGTAGTTTCGATCCCGAAGGGTTCTGCTTGACTTACGGTCCCGATGGGGAGCCGTTGTTC